>JAURZK010000170.1 GCA_030653505.1 Rubrivivax sp. | reverse complement strand
CCACCTGCTGTTCAAGGACGCGCCCGCGGCGCTCACCGAACGCATCGAACTCGTCGTTCGCCTGGTGCGCAGCAAGGGCGTGGGTGTGTACTTCGTGACGCAGAACCCGCTGGACGTGCCCGACACCGTGCTGGCGCAACTGGGCAACCGCGTGCAGCACGCGCTGCGCGCCTTCACGCCGCGCGACCAGAAGGCCGTGAAGGCCGCCGCCGAGACCATGCGCGCCAACCCGAAGATCGGCGACATGGCCACCGCCATTACCGAACTCGCGGTGGGCGAGGCGCTGGTGAGCTTTCTCGACGCCAAGGGCCGGCCGAGCGTGACGGAACGTGTCTACGTGCTGCCGCCGGGCAGCCAGATCGGGCCCATCACGCCAGCGCAGCGCCAGGCGCTGATCGCCGGGTCGCTGGTGGCCGGCGCCTACGAGAAAACGCAGGACCGCGAGTCGGCCTACGAACTGCTGCGGGCACGCGCCGGCGCCACTGCGACGCCGGCCGGGGACACCGCGGCGGCGCCGGGTGGCACTGCGGCCGCGCCGGCGCCGGCCGGCGGCGGCATGTTGGACAGCCTGAAGGAGACGATGTTCGGCCGCACCGGGCCGCGTGGTGCGCAGTACCCGGGGCTGGTCGACAAGGCGGCTTCGTCGGCCGTGCGCAGCATCGGTTCGGCGGTGGGCCGCGAACTCATCCGAGGCGTGCTGGGCTCGCTGCTCGGCGGCAAGCGGCGCTGAGGCGCAAACCAGCCCGTGCTGCGCTGGCTGGTGATCGGGCTGGGCGCGCTCGCCTTGCTGGCGCTGCTCGGCGTGGGCGCCGGGCAACTGGGCCTGCTGGCCGGCAACCCGCCCATCGACCTGGGCGTGCGCGACGGCCGGCTGAAGGCGCCTTCGCCTACGTCCAACAGCGTCAGCAGCCAGGCCGACCTCTGGCCCGACCACCCACAGCGTGAGGGCGCGCGCATCGCACCTCTGCCGCTGCTGGGCAGCGGGCCCGAGGCCGGCCCGGCGACGATCGCACGGCTGCGCCAGCTCGTCGAAGGCACACCCGGCGCGCGTGTCGTGCTGGCGCGGCCCGACTACCTGCAGGCCACCTTCACCACGCCGCTGATGAAGTACACCGACGACGCGGAGTTCCGGTTCGACCCCGCCGCCGGCGTGGTGCAGCTGCGTTCGGCCTCGCGCCTGGGCGAAAGCGACCTGGGTGCGAACCGCGCGCGCATCGAAGTGCTGCGGGCGAGGCTGGCAGCGCCCTGACGGCACCCCGATCCGGCGCCGGCCAACGGCCATCCGCGCCGCGGCAGCATCGTCGCGCCGCGGCGCGGCGCTTCAGCCCGGCAGTTTCACGCCGCGCAGCGCCTGCGCAAGTTCGCCGGCCCGCCACACCGCCACGCGGTGCTGGGTGGCATAGGCACGGGCAGGGTCAGTGGGCTCCCCCAGCACGATGCACAGCGCATCGGGGGCATCGGCGGCATCGCGTGCGGTCTGCAAGGCACGCAGGGTTTCCAGCCCCAGCCGCGCTGACTTCCAGCGCCGCGCACTCACCACCATGCGCCGGCCCTGGCGCTCGAGCACGAAGTCCACCACGTCGCCGCTGCCCACCTGCACGGAGAAGCCGTCGCGTGTAAAAGCCTCTTCCAGCACGCGGCTGAACGCTGGCCAGGACATCGCGGCCACGGCGAGCGTCGCGGCTTCGACTCGGGCCGGGCTGAGCTGGTGCCACTGGCGCCATGCCGCCACGGCGGCAATGACGGCGAACGGGAAGCCCGAGAACAAGGCCGCGCCGCGATAGGCCGCCGGCAACAGCGCCGCCGCAACGGCACCCAGGGCCAGCGCGATGCCCAGGCTCACCCACCAGGGCGAACGCAGCAGCACCGCGAAGAGCGAGTTCGGTGCCATCTTCAACTTCAAACGGTGCCTCCGGGCGCGGATATGGACGGAGGCGAAGTCTACGTTCGGGGCTGCAACGCCCCGGCGCCAGGGTCGGTGCTGCGCTGTCGGCTGCGGGCGGTGGCGCCTTCACCCTGACCCGTGAATCTCTGACGGGAACGGGGATTCAGGGCGGAGGCGGCAACATCGCGATCAACCCCACCACGCAGGCACCCTGCGGCGCGCGCATCACCTACACCTACACCACCGTGACGCAGCCGCCCCACGGTATGCCCGAGCCAGCGTCGCTGGCCTTGGTCGGCATGGCTCTGGCAGGCGCTGGCGTCGCCTCGCGTCGCCGCCGTCAAGGCTGATTCGAGTCGCGGCTGGCCGCCGTGCAACGGTCCGCGCGAGAGGGGGTGGTTCGCCGCCGACGCTCCAATTGCCGTGCCCGCCTGCCCGCCGCCGCCGCGGCGGTGACAGCAGGCGTGCGCCCTTGCCGAAGGCGACGACGCCGCGCTGCGCGCGCGCCAGCATACGGGCGCAGCCCTGCGGCATGACCGCGGCCGACGCAGTCATGAGCGCGTGCAGGGGCAGGTGCGCTTACACGAGCCACATGGGCCACCCGCGCACCTGCGCGCTCAGGCGTCGGCAGGCCCCGTCAGCAGCGACACCGAGCCGTCCGAGCCCTGCCCCAGCAGCCCGGTGGCGGTGTAGATGCCGAGCTTGGCGCGGGTGTCCTGGATGTCCAGGTTGCGCATCGTCAGCTGGCCGATGCGGTCGGCCGGGGTGAAGGCGCCTTCCACCTTTTCCATGCTCAGCCGCTCGGGCGCGTAGGTCAGGTTGGGGCTCTCGGTGTTCATCACCGAGTAGTCGTTGCCACGCCGCAGTTCCAGCGTCACCTCGCCGGTGATGGCACGCGCCACCCAGCGCTGCGCGGTCTCGCGCAGCATCAGGCATTGCGGGTCGAACCAGCGCCCTTGGTAGAGCAGCCGGCCCAGCACACGGCCGTTGGCGCGGTACTGGCCGATGGTGTCCTCGTTGTGGATGCCGGTGACCAGCCGCTCGTAGGCGACGTGCAGCAGCGCCATGCCCGGGGCTTCGTAGATGCCGCGGCTCTTGGCCTCGATGATGCGGTTTTCGATCTGGTCGCACATGCCCAGGCCGTGGCGGCCACCGACGGCATTCGCTTCCATGAACAGGTCCACCGCGCTGGCGAACGTGCGGCCGTTCAGCGCGACGGGCACACCTTCCTCGAAACGCACGCTGACGGTCTCGCGCCTCACGTCCACGTCGTCGCGCCAGAAGGCCACGCCCATGATGGGCTTGACGATGTGCATGCCGCTGCTCAGGTATTCCAGGTCCTTGGCCTCGTGGGTGGCGCCCAGCATGTTGCTGTCGGTGCTGTACGCCTTCTCGACGCTCATCTTGTAGTCGAAGCCATGGGCGACGAGGTATTCGCTCATCTCCTTGCGGCCGCCGAGTTCGTCGATGAAGGCCTGGTCCAGCCAGGGCTTGTAGATCTTCAACGATGGGTTCGCCAGCAGGCCGTAGCGGTAGAAGCGCTCGATGTCGTTGCCCTTGTAGGTGCTGCCGTCGCCCCAGATGTTGACGCCGTCTTCGCGCATGGCCACCACCAGCGCGGTACCGGTGACGGCGCGGCCCAGTGGTGTGGTGTTGAAGTAGGTGGCGCCGCCCGTGCTGATGTGGAAGGCGCTGCACTGGATGGCGGCGATGCCCTCGGCGACGAGCTGGGCGCGGCAGTCGACCAGGCGCGCGATGTCGGCGCCGTAGCCCAGCGCCTTGCGCGGGATCTCTTCGTAGTCGCTCTCGTCGGGCTGGCCCAGGTTGGCGGTGTAGGCGCAGGGGATGGCGCCCTTGGCGCGCATCCAGTGCACGGCAGCGCTGGTGTCCAGGCCACCGGAAAAGGCAATGCCGACACGTTGGCCGGCGGGCAGATGCTGAAGGATGTGGGTCACGGCGCGGTTTCTCCTGAAGTTGCGATTGTCGCAAGCTTGGCGCCAGCGGGCCCTGTGCCGACTTCGACCCACGGTCCTGGTCGCTGACGCCGACACCCCCGCCCCGCACGCACGCGCACCCCGGCGCTGCCGACCACCGGTTGCTCAGCCCCTGGCCATGCAGTTGACCATCCAGCGCACGCCGAAGCGGTCTGTGCAACTGCCGAAGTAGGCGCCCCAGAACATGTCCTGCATCGGCATCTCGACCTGGCCGCCGGCCGACAGCCCGGTGAACAGCCGGTCGGCCTCGGCGCGGGTGTCGGGCTCGAGGTTGATGTGCACCTGGTTGCCCGGCGTGACGGTGAAGCCCATGGACTCGGGTGCATCGGTGCCCATCAGCACGTGGCCGCCCAGGATGGGCAGTTCGACGTGCATCACCAGGGTCCGGTCGGACTCGGCCAGAGGCGGCTGGCCCGGCGCCGGCGGGATGTCGGCAAAACGGTGCATGGGGCCGTTGAAGTCGCCACCGAAGACCGAACGGTAGAAGCCGAAGGCCTCTTCGGTGGAGCGCGGGAAATTCAGATAGGTACTGACGCGGGCCATCGTGGACTCCTGCTGCTTGATTGCGTGCGGAAGGCGCACGCCACCCACTGCCAGCAGCGATGATGATGCCGCCGGCGGCTGCCGGGGCAAACCTGCCCCCCGGGGTCTACCCCCAGCACCCCCAGCTTGCGGCGCCGCGCTTGCCCGGCGGCGGGTGGTGTGGCCAGAATGCCGCGCTATGAAGACGGATGCCCGGATCCTCGTCGTCGGTGCCACAGGCGTGCTCGGCCGCCCGGCGGTGAAGCTGCTGCGCGAACGCGGCGTGGTGGTGCGAGCGCTCAGCCGCCACCCCGAACGTGCTGCCGACCTGGCCGCGCTCGGCGCCGAGGTCGTGGCAGGCGACCTGACCGACACCGCGTCGCTGCAGCGCGCCTGCCAAGGCGCCACACGCGTGCTGGCCTGCGCGCACGGCCTGCTGGGGCGCGGCCGCTGGCGCTCCGAAGCGGTGGATGACGCGGGGCACCGCGCGCTCATCGCCGCCGCGCGCGATGCCGGGGTCGAACGTTTTGTCTACACCTCGGCGCTGGGCACAGGCGCCGACCACCCGATCGACTTCTTCCGCACCAAGGCCGCCATCGAAGCTGCCGTGCGCGCCAGCGGTATGCCGTTTGCCATCCTGCGCCCCAGCGCCTTCATGGAACACCACGTGCACAACTTCAACGGCAAGGGCCTGCTGGAGAAGGGCAAGGTGCAGCTCATCGGCCCCGGCACCAAGCCGCGCAACTTCATCGCCGGCAGCGACGTGGCGGCCTTCGCGGTGCGGGCGCTGCTCGACGAGCCGCTGCCCTTCGCCACCCTGGACATCGGCGGCCACGAACACCTGAGCGGCCTGGACGTCGCGCGGCTCTACGCGCAGGCGGCCGGCGTCGAGGCCCGCGTCGCACACCTGCCCGCCGCGGTGGCAAGGGCACTCGCGGTGCTGGCGCGGCCCGTGCACCCCGGCATGGCGCGCGTGATGCGGCTGCTGAGCCTGCCCGACGATGCCTTCGACGAAAGCTTCGACGGTGCTGCCGCGCTCGAGGCGCGTTTTGGCCTGCGCCTGAAGCGTGTGCCTGAATTCGTGCGGGAACAGGTGGTCCTGGCCGGCCCACCGCCCGCGCACTGAAACCCGCCGACGCTGCGGCAGTTCAGCCGCCACCACGGCGTGCCCAGCTTCGCTCCCAGGTGTCGAAGGCCCACTGCACGGCCACCGCCAGCAGCGCCGCCGGCAGGGCGCCGGCCAGCATCAGTTCACGGTCGTTGACGGCCAGCCCGGCAACGATGCGTTCGCCCAGCCCGCCCGCGCCGACGAAGGCCGCCACCGTGGCCGTGCCCACGTTGATGACCGCAGCCGTCTTCACCCCCGCCAGCAGCGTGGGCGCGGCCAGCGGCAGTTGCACCTCGCGCAGCACCTGGCGCGTGTTCAGGCCCAGCGCCAGCCCGGCCAGCGACAGACCCGCCGGCACACCCGCCAGCCCGGCATGCGTGTTGCGCACGATGGGCAGCAGCGCGTAGACGAAGAGCGCCAGCAGCGCCGGCACGAAGCCGATGACCCCCAGCAGCGCGATCAGGAAGGCCAGCAGCGCCAGCGAAGGCACCGTCTGCAGCACCCCCACGACGCCGAGCAGCCCGCCCGCCCAGCGCGGGCGCCGCCAGGCCCACACGCCCAGCGGCACCCCCACAGCCACGGCCAGCAGCACCGAGCCGCAGACCAGTGCCAGGTGTTGCAGCAGCAGGCGACCGAGGTCGGGCGCGAACAGGCGTGCGGCGAAGCTGTCGCGGCCGGCGTCGGCCACCGGCGGCATGAGCGCCGATGCGGACGCAGCGGACGCAGTGGCCGCAGCACCGCCGGTCGCGGCCAGGAAGCGCCGCGCGACTTCGGCGAAGCTCAGCCCGTCGATCTCCACCTGCGCGTTCAGCCGGATCATCGTCGCCTCGTCCAGCCGCCCGGCCAGGCGCTGCAGCGGCGTGGCATCGACCGCGGCGCGCATCAGCAGCACGGCGTCGTAGCGCGGGAAGAAATTGCGGTCGTCCACCAGCACACGCACGGCGCGCCGGCCGATCTGCGCGTCGGTGCTGTAGACGTCGATGAGGTCGACCTGCCCGGCTTCCAGCGCCGCGTAGGCCAGGCCGTGGTCGAGCGCCGCGCCCGGCGTCAAGGCCAGGCCGTAGGCCTTGCGCAGCGCGGGCCAGCCGTCGGCCCGCTGCTGGAATTCGTGCGACAGGCCGGCCTTCAGCGCGCCGGCGGGCAGCCGGGCCAGATCGCTCAGCGTCTTCAGCGCCAGCCGCTGGGCCACGCTCTCGCGCACCGCCAGCGCGTAGGTGTTGTTGAAGCCCAGCGGGACCGCGGCCTTCAGGCCACGCGGCGCCAGCCAGCTGTTGATCTGCTCGAGCGAAGCGTGGGCATCGGCCGCGTCGCCGCGCCGGAGCAGCTCACGCACGATGGTGCCGGTGTACTCGGGGTAGATGTCGACCGCACCGGTGGCCAGCGCCTGCTCCAGGATGCCGGTGTTGCCCAGCCCGGGTTTGTGCTCGGCAGGCAAACCGGCCTGCTGCAGCGTCTGGCGCACGATCTCGCCGAGCACGTAGCTCTCGGTGAAGCGCTTGCTGCCCACCACCAGCGGCGGCCCCGCGGCCAGCGCCAGCGTGCTCAGCAGGGCCAGCAGGCAGGCGGCGAACAGGCGCGTCATGCGGGCATTCTGCGCTGCGGGCCCTCCCGGCCTGGCCCGCCCCCGGCGGCTGAAGGTCGAAGCCGCCGCTGTTCGGCCGATCGGCGGGCCGGCTTGGCGCTAACCTGCGTGCCAGGGAAGCGCTCGTCCCCTTCACGCAAACCCGATCCGCGGCCCGGCGAACCCGCGCAGCCAGCCCTGGTCACCCCCTTGCGCCACCTTGCCCTCGGTATCCTTGTCTTCGCCGCGATGGCCGCCCGGGCCGACCCCGGCTATTACGTCGTCACGCCCTACGACAACGCCGGGCTGCGCATGGCCGAGCTGCGCTACTGGACGGTGAAGCGACCCGGCCAGCCCGAGGTCATCTGGCCCGAGATCGGCTTCGGCTACGGTGTCAACAGCCGCTGGACGATCGGGCTCTTCATGAGCTGGATAGGCGTCGGCCAGGGCGCCGTGCGGCCCAGCACGCTGAACTGGCAGAACCAGCTGCTGCTGACCCAGGGTGAGTGGCCCGTGGACGTCGCGCTGCACCTGCAGGCGATCGCACCGCAAGGCCGCAACACGGCGCCGTACAGCGTCGAGTTCGGGCCGCTGCTGCAGACCGATGTCGGCCGTACCCAGCTCAACGCCAACCTGGTGTTCGAACGCTTCGCCGGCGGGGGGCCGAAACCACCGACACAGCTGAAGCTGCAGTGGCAGCTTCGCCACCGCTTCGGGCCGGTGTGGCACGCGGGGCTGCAGGGCTTCGACGAGCTCGGCGCCTGGGACGACTGGGCACCCCACGCCCAGCAGTCGCATCGCGCGGGCCCAGCGGTGTTCGGCACCTGGCGTGTCGCCGGCGGCGCCACCTACAGGCTGCAGGCAGCCTGGCTGCTGGGCCGCACCTACGGACGCAGCGGACACATGGTCTCGGTGCGCGCGCACACCGAGTTCTAGTCGCGCCGAGACGCATACTGGCAACCTCACCTGCCGGCGAGGCCGGAAGGTGCCCGCGATGCCCGGCTACCACACCAAGCAGCAAAACATCGCCATTGCCGGCGTGGCCGACCTCGTCATCCGCTCGCTGCGCGACCGCCAGCAGTTCAGCGACCCGCAGGGCCAGGCCCGCCGGCTGGGCATCTCTTCAGCGGCCTGGCCGATCTTCGGGCTGCCCTGGCCTTCTGGCCGACAGCTCGCGGCGCGCCTGGCGGCACGGGTGCTGCGCCCCGGTGAACGCATCCTGGAGATGGGCTGCGGCCTGGCGCTGGCCAGCCTGGTGGGGCACCGGCGCGGCGCGGCCGTCACCGCCAGCGACATGCACCCGCTGGCCGCCCGCTTCCTGGCCGACAACCTGCGGCTGAACGCGCTGCCGCCGATGCGCTACCGCCACGGTGAATGGGCGCACGAGCCACTGGCCTCGACGGCCGGCACGCGGCCGAACAGCGCGGTGCGCGGCCGCTACGACCTGCTGATCGCCAGCGACGTGCTCTACGAACGTGAATCGGGCGTCGTGCTGGCGGCCTTCATCGGCCGCCACGCCGCACCGGAGGCCGAGGTCTGGATCGTCGACCCCGACCGCGGCAACCGCCCGCCCTTCAACCGCGCCATGGCCGCACTGGGCTTCGTGCTCAGCGAAGAACGCCTCGACGCGCCCGCCAGCGGCGGCGAGGCGGCGTACAAGGGCCGGTTGCTGACCTACCACCGCGCCAGCTGACAGCGCAACCCGCTGCGGCGCCAGCCGCGGCGCGCTGTGCGACCAGCTGCCCGGTTTCGTGCGCCGTGCGTCGACCCTTGCTGTAGCGCGCCCGCTCAGGCCGTCTGCGCGACGACCACCCGGTTGCGCCCCTCGCGTTTGGCCCCGTAGAGCGCGGCGTCGGCAGTCTGCAGCCAGGCGTCGACGCTCTGACCCGGCGCCAGCGCGCTGACCCCGATGCTCACCGTGACGCTCTCGCCCGGCATCAGTTCGGCCTCGGCCAGGCGCCGTCGCAGTTCCTCGGCCACGCCCTGCGCCGCCTGCAGGCTGGTGCGCGGCAGCAGCAGCACAAACTCCTCGCCGCCGGTGCGGAAGAGCATGTCGGCGCCGCGCTTGCGCGCGCCTATGGCCGCCACCAGCCGGCACAGCACCTCGTCGCCCGCGGCGTGGCCGTGTTCGTCGTTGACGCGCTTGAAGTGGTCGATGTCGATGGCCAGCAGCGCGTCGCCGACGACCGCCCTGCCGGCCGGCGCCACGCGCTGCGCCAGATGTTCCTGCAGGTGGCGGCGGTTGTAGGCGCCGGTCAACGGGTCGGTGATGGCCTGCGTGACCAACGCGCGCTGCAGTTCACCGACGACGTTGAGCACGACGTTGATCATGACGAGCACGAAACCCAGTGACATGAACACACGCGCCGCCAGCGGCCAGCCCATCGACACCGTGCTGGCCGCCGTCACCGACGCCAGCAGCACCAGCCCCAGCGCCATGGCCAGGCCTCGCGGCAGCACGAAGAAGAACATGAACAGCGCCGGGTAGGCCCAGACGACGCCGTTCAGGCCCTGCGCCAGCACCGAAGCGCAGGCGGCGGCCACCATCACGAAGCCCAGAGTCCAGAAAGGCACGACCGGGGCGCGGCCCCGCTTCAATGCCCAGACGTTGGACAGCATCGAGCTGACGAGGATGGCGTTGACCCCGAACATCAGCCAGTTCGCGCCCACCAGGTGCAGCACCGCGAAAGGCGCCATGGCGACCGCCGCCAGCCGGCTGAAGTTCAGCTGGATGCGGTTGCGATGTGCAGCGAGCGCATCGTCGTCGATGTTCAGCGCACGACACGCCCAGGAAAGCAGTTCCACGCCTCGATTTCGACCGTCCCGGGAACGAATTGAGCGGCCGGCCCTGCGGTGGCGAGGCCGCTGTGACCAATTGTTCACGGCCCTGGCGCGCGTCCGACAAGGCTTGGGGCGTCAGGCAGGTGTCCACAGCGACGGCAGCCCGTCCAGTGTGTGCAGGACGCGCGACAACGTGCCGTCGCGAACCAGCCGGCCGGCAGCCTCGATGTCGGGCGCGACGTAGCGGTCCTCCATCATCACCGGGACCTTGCTGCGCAGCAGCGCGTGCAGCTGCTCCAACGCGGGTGAACTGCGCAGCGGGCGCAGGAAATCGATGCCCTGCGCCGCAGCCAGCAACTCGATGCCGAGGATGTGCGCGACGTTGTGGACCATCGGCTGCAGCCGGCGTGCCGCGAAGGTGGCCATCGACACATGGTCTTCCTGGTTGGCACTGGTGGGCAGGCTGTCGACACTGGCCGGGTGGGCCAGGCTCTTGTTCTCGCTGGCCAGGCTGGCCGCGGTGACGTGCGCGATCATGAAACCGCTGTTCAGCCCCGCGTTGTAGGTCAGGAAGGGTGGCAGGCGCGAGACGCTGCTGTCGATGAGCATCGCGATGCGGCGCTCGGCGATGGCACCCACCTCGGCGATGGCGCAGGCCATGGCGTCGGCGGCCAGCGCCACGGGTTCGGCGTGAAAGTTGCCGCCCGAGATCATCGTCCCGTCCTCGTGGAAGACCAGCGGGTTGTCGGTGACGGCATTGGCCTCGCGCAGCAGCACCCCCGCGGCGTGACGCAGCTGGTCGAGACAGGCGCCCACCACCTGAGGCTGGCAGCGCAGGCAATACGGGTCCTGCACGCGGTCGTCACCTTCGGCGTGGGACGCACGGATGGCGCTGCCCTGCAGCAGCGCGCGGTAGTACTGCGCGACGTGAATCTGCCCCGGCTGGCCGCGCAGGGCGTGGATGCGCGGGTCGAAGGGGCCGTCGCTGCCACGCGCGGCGTCGACCGTCAGCGCACCGACCACGAGTGCGGCTTCCAGCACCGGCTCGAAGCTGAAGAGCGCGTGCAGCGCGAGCGCGGCGCTGGTCTGCGTGCCGTTGATGAGCGCCAGGCCTTCCTTGGCCTGCAGCGTCAGCGCCGTGATGCCGTGCCGCTGCAGCACTTCGGCCGCGGGCTGGCGTGCACCTTCCACCACGAACTCACCCTCACCCATCAGCGCCAGCGTCATGTGCGCCAGCGGTGCCAGGTCGCCGCTGGCGCCGACGCTGCCCTGACTGGGCACGAAGGGCACCAGGCCCGCGTTGTGCACCGCCAGCAGCGTGTCGATGACCAGCGGCCGCACGCCGCTGTAACCACGCGCCAGGCTGGCGGCCTTCATCGCCAGCATCAACCGCAGCACCGGCGCCGCCAGCGGCTCGCCCACGCCCACGCTGTGGCTGCGGATCAGGTTGCACTGCAGCGTGGCGAGGTCGGCTTCGCTGATGCGTGTGCTGGCGAGCTTGCCGAAGCCGGTATTGACGCCGTAGACGGCTTCGGTGCCTTCGGCGGCGCGGCGCACCACGCCGGCGCTGGCCAGGATGCCGGGCAACGCCGCCGGGTCCATCAGCAGCGGCTGCACCTGCCCGTCGGCCCCGGCGTGGATGGCCTGCAGTTCGTCGAGCGTGAGTTGTCCGGGTCGAAGCAGCATCACGTCTTCACCATCGGCAGATGCAGGCCTTGCTCCTTGGCGCAGGCCACGGCGCTGGCATAACCGGCGTCGGCATGGCGCATCACGCCGGTGGCGGGGTCGTTCCACAGCACACGTTCGATGCGCTTCGCGGCTTCGTCGGTGCCGTCGCAGACGATGACCACGCCGCTGTGCTGGCTGTAGCCCATGCCGACACCACCGCCGTGGTGCAGACTCACCCAGGTGGCGCCGCCGGCGGTGTTCAGCAGCGCGTTGAGCAGCGGCCAGTCACTCACCGCGTCGCTGCCGTCCAGCATGGCCTCGGTCTCGCGGTTGGGGCTGGCGACGCTGCCGCTGTCGAGGTGGTCGCGGCCGATGACGATGGGCGCCTTCAGTTCGCCGCTCTGCACCATCGCATTGAACGCCAGGCCGGCGCGGTGGCGCTCACCCAGGCCTATCCAGCAGATGCGCGCCGGCAGGCCCTGAAAGGCAATGCGTTCACCCGCCATGTCGAGCCAGCGGTGCAGCGCGGCGTCGTCGGGGAAGAGTTCCTTCATCTTCGCGTCGGTCTTGCGGATGTCTTCCGGGTCGCCGCTCAGCGCCACCCAGCGGAAAGGCCCGCGCCCACGGCAGAAGAGCGGCCGCACGTAGGCCGGCACGAAGCCAGGGAAGTCGAAGGCGTCCTTCACCCCGGCGTCGAAGGCCACCTGGCGGATGTTGTTGCCGTAGTCCACGGTGGGCACGCCCAGGGCATGGAAGGCGAGCATGGCCTGCACGTGCACGGCGCAGCTGGCCGCGGCGGCCTCGCGCAGCGACTTGTGCCGGGCAGGATCGGCCTGCGCGGCGCGCCAGCGCTCGAGACTCCAGCCGATGGGCAGGTAGCCGTTGACGAGGTCGTGTGCGCTGGTCTGGTCGGTGACGAGATCGGGCCTCACCCCGCGCCGCACCAGTTCGGGCAGGATCTCGGCCGCGTTGCCCAGCAACGCGATGCTCACCGCCCGCTTCGCTGCGGTGTACCTGGTGATGCGTGCCAGTGCATCGTCAAGGTCGGCCGCCTGCTCGTCGACGTAGCGGCTGCGCAGGCGGAAGTCGATGCGGCTCTGCTGGCATTCGATGTTCAGCGAACAGGCACCGGCGAAGCTGGCCGCCAGCGGCTGCGCGCCGCCCATGCCACCGAGGCCGGCGGTCAGTATCCAACGCCCGGCGAGTTCGCCGCCGTAGTGCTGCTTGCCCGCCTCGACGAAAGTCTCGTAGGTGCCCTGCACGATGCCCTGGCTGCCGATGTAGATCCAGCTGCCGGCCGTCATCTGGCCGTACATCATCAGGCCCTTGCGGTCGAGCTCGTCGAAGTGCTCCCAGGTGGCCCACTTCGGCACCAGGTTGCTGTTGGCGATGAGCACGCGCGGCGCGTCGACATGGGTTCGGAACACGCCCACCGGCTTGCCGCTCTGCACCAGCAGCGTCTCGTCGGGGCGCAGTTCACGCAGGCTCTTCAGGATGGCCTCGTAGCAGTCCCAGTTGCGTGCCGCCTTGCCGATGCCGCCGTAGACCACCAGCGCGTCGGGGTTCTCTGCCACCTCGGGGTCGAGGTTGTTCTGCAGCATGCGGTAGGCGGCCTCGATGAGCCAGTTGGCGCAGCTGATGGCGCTGCCGCGCGGCGCACGCACGGGGTGGTGAGTGTGGACGACCGATAGTCCCTGCGGACTGTCTGCCGCCTCACGAACGGCTCCGGCCTGCCGGCCGGAGCCATGCTGGGCCGTCTTCTGCATCGCGGACAGGTCGGTCATGGCGGGTCTTTCGTGCGGGCAACGCCGTGGGACTCTACTTGTCTAGACAAGACTATGCAAGTGGCGGGCCTGCCGCTACGATGCGCGCCATGCCCTCCCGTCACCCCCACGCCGCGGCCGGCGCCCCCTACACCCGCGTCAAGCAGCACCTGAAGGACGGGCTGGCCGGTGGCCGCTGGCCCGCTGGCGCGCTGATGCCTTCCGAGGCCGAACTGGTGGCCGAATTCGGCGTCAGCCGCATGACGGTGAGCCGCGCGCTGCGCGAACTGCAGGCCGAAGGGCTGGTGCAGCGCACCCAGGGCGTGGGCACCTTCGCCGCGCCGCTGCACCGCGTCAGCAGCACGCTGACCCTTCACGACCTGCACGACGAGATCGTCGCGCGCGGCCATGTCCACACCGCCGTCGTGCACCTGCAGCGGCCGGAAGCGGCACCGGCGGCGCTGGCCGCGCAGCTCGGCGTGGTGCCGGGCAGCCCGGTCTTCCACACCCTCATCGTGCACCACGAGAACGGCCAGCCGCTGCAGTGTGAGGACCGCTACGTCAACCCCGCCGCTGCGCCGGGCTACGGACAGGCCGACTTCACGCAGGTCACGCCGACGCAGTACCTGTTCCAGCACACCGCGTTGTGGCGTGCGCAGTACACCGTGGAAGCCGCTCGGCCGACGGCGCAGGAGGCCGGGCTGCTGGGCGTACCTGAAGACGCGCCTTGCCTGGTGCTGGTGCGCCGCACTTTCAGCCGCGAGGCCCCCATCACCATCGCGCGCCTGGTGCACCCCGGCACGCGCTACGCGCTGCACGGAGAATTCCAGCCATGAGCCGAGCAGCCCGCAGCGCCGCCGCCCGTGCCGTGATGCATACCGTCGCCTTGGCCGACATGACGCCCGTGCCGTGGAAGAACGGCGGCGGCCTCACGCGCGACCTGCTGTGCTGGCCGGGCGCGGGCGAATGGCAACTGCGCGTCAGCGTCGCCGAAGTCAACCGGGGCGGCCCCTTCAGCGCCTACCCCGGCGTCACACGGGCGTTCGCAGTGCTGCAGGGCGCGGGCGTGGTGCTGCACTTTGCCGACGGGCCACTGACGCTGACACCCGACAGCCCGCCGCTGCACTTCGACGGCGCGCCGGCGCCCGATTGCACGCTGGTCGACGGCCCCACGCTCGACCTCAACCTGATGAGCCGCACCGGCCGCGCCGAGTTGGCACGCGCCCGCCCGGGGCTGCTCTGGGCCAGCGGCGCGCCGATGCGGGGCGTCTTCACGCTGCACGGCGCGACCTTGCACGGCGCCGGCCCGGCACCGCTGCAACTGCCTGCCGGCACACTGGCCTTCGCCGCCGCAGCGCCCTGCGGCGCCTGGCAGCTGGACGAGACCGGCGACGGCCCGGCGTCGAACTGGTGGCTGTCCTTCAACCCCCACGCCCTATGACGCCCGGCACCACGCTGTGGCGCCACGCGCGCCTGGCCAGCTTCCACGGCATCGTGCCCTGGGGCTGGCTGGACGACGCCGCGCTGCTGGTCGAAGGCGACACGCTGCGCTGGGTCGGCGCCGATGCCGATCTGCCGGCGGCGCTGCGGCCCGATACCGAACATGACCTGCAGGGCGCGCTGGTGACGCCGGGCCTGATCGACGCCCACACCCACCTCGTCTACGGCGGCGACCGCGCGGCCGATTTCGAGCAGCGACTGCAAGGCGCCAGCTACGAGGACATCGCCCGCGCAGGCGGCGGCGTCCGCAGCACGGTGGCGGCCACGCGTGCGGCCAGCGACGCGCAGCTCTTCGACAGTGCCGCGGCCCGCGCAGGCTGCTTGATGGCCGAGGGCGTGACCACCCTCGAGATCAAGTCGGGCTACGGCCTGAGCGCCGAGCACGAGGCCCGCTGCCTGGCCGTTGCGCGCCGCCTGGGCAGTGAGCTGCCGTTGACGGTGCGCACCACCTCGCTGGCCGCGCACGCGCTGCCCGACGAGTACGCCGGCCGGTCCGACGACTACATCACCGGCGCCATCGGCTGGCTGGCCCAGCAGCAGGCCGCTGGCCTGGTCGACGCGGTGGACGCCTTCTGCGACACCATCGGCTTCACACCCGCGCAGACCGAACGCCTTCTCCGAGCGGCGCGGCGCCTGGGCCTGCCGGTGAAGCTGCACGCCGAACAGCTGAGTGACCAGGGCGGCGCCGCGCTGGCCGCACGTTATGGCGCGCTGAGCTGCGACCACCTCGAACACCTCTCGCCCGCCGGCATCGCCGCGATGCAGGCTTCAGGCACCGTGGCCACGCTGCTGCCGGGAGCCTACTATTTCCTGCGCGACACGCAGCTGCCGCCGGTGCAGGCGCTGCGCGACGCCGGGGTGCCCATGGCGGTGGCCACCGACCACAACCCCGGCAGTTCCCCCTGCCTCAGCCTGCTGCTGATGCTGAACATGGCCTGCACGCTGTTCCGCCTGACGCCCGAGGAAGCCTGGCGCGGCGTCACCGTGCACGCCGCGCGTGCCCTGGGCCTGCCCGACCGCGGCACGCTGGCCGCCGGGCAGCGTGCCGACTTCGTGGTGTGGAACGCCGAGCACCCGCGCGAGATGGCCTACCGCTTCGGCCACAACCCCTGCCGTCGCGTCATCTGCGGCGGCGTGCAAAGGAGCCCCGCATGAACCACGACGTCTGCTGGCTGCACAAGGGCACAGGGCCGCTGCTCATCAGCTTTCCTCACGTCGGCACGCAGATCCCGCCGCAACAGCGTGCGCGCTACACCGAACGTGCACTGCAGGTGGAAGACACCGACTGGTTCCTCGACCGCCTCTTCGCCTTCGCCGAACCGCTGGGCGCCAGCCTGCTGGTGCCGCTGCACAGCCGTTACCTGATCGACCTCAACCGCCCCAGCGACAACCGGCCGATGTACCCGGGCCGGAACAACACCGAGCTGTGCCCGACACGCCACTTCACCGGCGAGGCGATCTATCGTGAAGGCCAGGCGCCCGACGAAGCCGAGATCCGCCGCCGTGTCTTCGCCTACTGGCAGCCGTATCACGACACGCTGCAGGACGAGCTCGCGCGCATCCAGGCGCGCCACGGCCACGCCGTGCTCTTCGACGCCCACAGCATCAAGAGCGAACTGCCCTGGCTCTTCGAAGGCAGCCTGCCGCACATGAACATCGGCACCGTGGGCGGCGCCAGCTGCGCGCCGTCACTGCGTGAGCGTGTGCAGGCCGTGTTCGCGGCGCAGACGTCCTATACGCACGTGCTGGACGGCCGCTTCCAGGGCGGCCACATCACCCGCAGCTACGGCCGCCCCGCCGCCGGCGTGCACGCCGTGCAGCTGGAAATGTGCTGGCGCGCCTACATGGACGAGGCACCGCCCTACGTCTGGAACGAAGCCCTGGCCGTCGCCGTTCAGCCGCTGCTGCAGGACCTGGTGCAGGCGCTGCTGGACTGGCAGCCCGCCCGGTGAACTCGCCGCCCGTGCACGACGGCCGCCTCTTCTGGGCACCGCAGGCCTGGCTGCAGGGCGCCTGGGCCGAAGACGTGCTGCTGCGCGCCGGCCCCGACGGCCGCTGGGCCGAGATCCATCCGGGCACGGCGTGCCCACCGTGGTCCGAACGCCTGCCCGGCCCCGTGCTGCCGGCGCTGGTCAACGCCCACAGCCACGCCTTCCAGCGTGCCTTCGTCGGCCTGGCCGAACGCCGCGAAAGCGATCCCGACGACTTCTGGAGCTGGCGCGACCGCATGTACGGCGTGGCGCTGCGCATCACGCCCGAACAACTGCGCGTCGTCGCTGAACACCTCTACGCCGAACTGCTGGCCGGCGGCTACACGCACACCTGCGAGTTCCACTACCTGCACCATGCGCCCGACGGCCGGCCCTATGCCGACGCGCTGGCCATGAGCCGCGCGCTGGCCGAAGCCGCAGTGGCCACCGGCATGCGGCTGACGCTGCTGCCCGTGCTCTACGAACGCGCCGGTTTCGCGCAGCCCGTGCTGCGCGAAGACCAGCGCCGCTTCGCGACCACGGTCGACGGCGTGCTGAAGCTGCGCGACGGCGTCCGCGCCTGGCGGCTGCCGCAGGTCGACGCCGGCGTGGCCGTGCATTCGCTGCGTGCAGCGCGGCCCTCATCGCTGCACGAACTGGTGCGGATGCTGGGGGGTGACGCCGCGCCCATCCACATCCACGTTGCCGAGCAGACGGCCGAAGTCGACGACTGCCTGGCCGCCACCGGCACGCGCCCCATCGGGTGGCTGTGCCGTGAGGGCCTGCTCGACGCGCGCTGGCAGCTCGTGCACGCCACCCACACGACGCCGGACGAGATCACCGCGGTGGCGGGCAGCGGCGCCGGTGTCGTGCTCTGCCCCGGCACCGAGGCCAACCTGGGCGACGGCCTGGCCGACCTGCCCGGCTGGCTGGCTGCCGGGGTCCCGCTGAGCCTGGGCTCGGACAGCCAGGTCACCCGCGCCTGGCCCGAGGAGCTGCGCTGGCTGGAGTACGGCCAACGGCTGCGGCGCCGGCAGCGCAACGTGGCCGCGGCCCCGGGCCGCCAGCCGGCCACCGCGGCCCGCCTCTTCGACGCC
This sequence comes from Rubrivivax sp., assembly GCA_030653505.1. Classification (GTDB taxonomy): domain Bacteria; phylum Pseudomonadota; class Gammaproteobacteria; order Burkholderiales; family Burkholderiaceae_C; genus Rubrivivax. The sequence goes on along the minus strand of JAURZK010000170.1, from coordinate 7,051 downwards.
GTGCTGCAGGGCGGCGCCACCGCGGCCGCACGGCCGCCGCACGGCCTGGCGGTCGGCGCATCGGCCGACCTGCTGCTGCTGAATGCGCATGACGATGCCTTGCGCGGCCTGCCGCCTTCACACCTGCTCGATGGCGTGGTCTTCGCCGCGCCGCAGCGGCCTTTCGTGCGCACGCTGGTCGGCGGCCGGTGGGTGCCGCCGCGCGGCGCGGCCGCGGGCGCCGAGTTCGAGCGTGTGCTGCACAGCCTCGGGTCGGGCTGAAAGCCGCGAAATCGGCACGGCCGCGAAGGCGTCGCGCCACCGGCCCCTCGGGTACAGTGGCCCGGTGACCCCCACGCCCGCCGACCCCGGACCTGCAGGCCGCAACGAAGCGGAGCGACTGGCCTCGCTGGAGCGCTACGGCGTGCTCGACAGCGGCCGCGGGACCGAACTCGACGACCTCACGGCGCTGGCCGCGGCGGTGTGTGGCACACCGATTGCGCTGGTCAGCCTGGTCGACAGCGAGCGCCAGTGGTTCAAGTCGCGCATCGGGCTGGACGTGGCCGAGACCCCGCGTGCCCTGGCCTTCTGCGACCACGCCATCCGGCGCCCTGGCGATGTGCTCGTCGTGCCCGACACGCGCACCGACCCGCGTTTTGCCGACAACCCGCTGGTCTGCGGCCCGCCGCACATCCGCTTCTACGCCGGCGCGCCGCTGGTCACGCCCGACGGCCACGCGCTGGGTACGCTGTCGGTGTTGGACCGCGAGCCGCGCGAGCTCAGCGCGGCGCAGCGGCGTGCCCTGGTGACGCTGTCGCACCAGGTGATGTCGCAGCTGGAACTGCAGCGCCAGGCGCGTGAGCTGAAGGCGACGCTGGCCCAGCGTGATGCCGACCTGCTGGCGCTGCGCACGCTGCAGGACACGCTGGCCGAACGTGAACAGCGGCTGGCGCGCGTGACGGCCCATGTACCGGGTGTTGTCTTCCAGTACTGCCGGCGTCCCGACGGCAGCTCCTTCTTCGGCTACGCCAGCGAGGGCCTGCGCGAGATCTACCGCATGGCACCCGAAGACCTGCGCGAAGACGCCTCCGCGGCCTTCGCGCTGGGCCACCCCGACGACCTGCCGCGTGTCATCGCCAGCATCGAGTCGTCGGCCCGCGACCTGACACCCTGGGACTGCGAATACCGCGTGCGCTTCGGCCCCGGCGACGTGCGCTGGCTGCACGGCCGCTCGATGCCCGAACGCCTGCCCGACGGCAGCACACAGTGGCACGGCTTCATCAGCGACATCACCGAGCGCAAGGCCGCCGAGCAGATGCAGCGTGAACGCGAGACCGTGCTGCTGCAGGCGCAGCGCCTGGCCAAGCTGGGCAGCTGGCGCTGGAGCGGCGCCACGCGGCGCAGCGAGTGGTCGGAACAGACCTGCCGCCTCTTCGGCGTCGACCCGGCGCAGCGCTACGTCACCGACGAGGCGTTCATGCGCTTCGTGCACCCGGACGACCGTGACCGCGTGATGCAGATGCACCTCCACGCACTGGCCGGCCGGCAGCCCTACGACGTCGAGTACCGCGCCATCACGCCTGAAGGCAGGGTGCACACGCTGCACGCACGGGCCGAGGTGGTGCGCGATGGCGAAGGCGAAGTGCTGACGATGGTGGGCACGCTGCTCGACGTCACCGAACGTGTCGCCGCCGAGGCCGAGCTCACGCGCCATCGCGACCATCTCGAGGGTCTGGTCGAGGAACGCACACGCGAACTCATCGCCGCGCGCGACGCCGCCGAGCTGGCCAGCCGCGCCAAGGGCGAGTTCCTGTCGAGCATGAGCCACGAGCTGCGCACGCCGATGAACGCCATCCTGGGTTTTTCGCAGCTGCTCGAGCTCGACCGCGGCCTGGACACACGCGCCGCGGGCTACGTGCGCGAGATCCTGCGTGCCGGCCACCACCTGCTGACGCTCATCAACGAGGTGCTCGACCTGGCCCGCATCGAGAGCGGCCGCATGAGCCTGTCGCCAGAGGCGCTGCCGCTGGCCGAGCTGGTGCAGGAGGCCGAGACGCTGGTGCGCCCGCTGGCGCAGCAGCACGACGTGACGCTGACCGTCGAGCCGCTGCCGGGCCTGGTGGTGCGCGCCGACCGCCTGCGCCTGAAGCAGGTGCTGCTGAACCTGCTGAGCAATGCCGTCAAGTACAACCGCACCGGGGGCAGCGTGCAGGTGCGGGCACAGGCGCGCGACATGTTCACGGTGCGCATCAGCGTCATCGACACCGGCATCGGCATCGCCGCGCAGCACCTGCCGCAGCTCTTCCAACCCTTCAGCCGCGTCGGCGGCAGCAGCGCCGAGGGCACCGGCATCGGCCTGAGCATCAGCGAAAGGCTGGTGCGGCTGATGGGCGGCCAGATCGGCGTTCACAGCCAGCCCGGCATGGGTAGCGAGTTCTGGGTCGACCTGCCCAGCGACCACCTGGCCGAGACGCCGCCGCCGCGCGACACCGCCTTCAGCGGCGCACCGACGCCGCGGCCGGGCCGCAGCGCGCGTGTGCTCTACGTCGAGGACAACCCGGCCAACCTGAAGCTGGTGGAGATGATCGTGCAGCGCCACCCCGGCGTCGAACTGCAGATGGCGCCCACGGGCAGCCTGGGCCTGGACCTGGCGCGCGGCTGCCGCCCCGACTTGCTGCTGCTGGACATCCACCTGCCCGACATCGACGGCTACCAGGTGCTGGCGCGGTTGCGTGCCGACCCGGCCACGCGCACGCTGCCGGTGGTGGCCGTCACCGCGCAGGCCATGCCCGACGACGTGAAGCGTGTGCTGGCCGCCGGCTTCGACGGTTACCTGGCCAAGCCGCTGGATCTGGCGCGCTTCGATGCGCTGCTGGAACAGATGCTGGAGCCGAGGCGGAACACCGACTGAGCTTGCCCGCGGCGCCGGCTCAGGCCCTGGGCGGGCCGCGCAGTTCGCGCCGCAGGATCTTGCCCACCGCCGTCTTCGGCAGTGGCTCGTCGCGGAACTCGATCACCCGCGGCAGTTTGTAGGCCGTCAGGTGCTGTCTGCAGTGCGCCAGCAGGTCGGCTTCGGTCAATCCCGGGTCCTCGCGCACGACGACCACCTTGACGGCTTCGCCCGAACGTTCGTCGGGCACGCCCACCGCGCCGGCTTCCAGCACGCCGGGGTGCAGCGTGACGACGTCCTCGACCTCGTTCGGGAAGACCTTGAAGCCCGAGACGACGATCATGTCCTTCTTGCGGTCGGTGAGGCGGAAGCCACCGCGTTCGTCCATCACGCCCATGTCGCCGGTGCGCATCCAGCCTTCGGCGGTGAACATGGCCGCGCTTTCCGCCGGGCGCTGCCAGTAGCCCTGCATCACCTGCGGGCCTCGCAGCGCGATCTCGCCCACCTGGCCCAGGGGCACCGGGGCGCCGGCCTCGTCGAGCAGCGCCGCTTCCGTGCTGGGCAGCGGCACGCCGATCTGGCCGCTCCACTCGGCCACCGTCACCGGGTTGGCTATCGCCACCGGCGCACTTTCGGTGAGGCCGTAGCCTTCCACCAGCGGCACGCCGGCGCGCTCGCGCCAGCGGTGCGCCACCACCTGCTGCACCGCCATGCCGCCGGCCACGGCGAGCTTGAGCGCGCCGAGGTCGACGCCGGCAAAGCCCGGTGCGTCGAGCAGCGCACGGAACAGCGTGTTGACGCCGATGATCGCCGTGAAGCGCTGCTGCTTCATCGCCTTCAGGAAGGCGGGCATGTCGCGCGGATTGGCCACCAGCACGGTCAGCGCGCCGGTGCTGAAGAAGGACAGTGCGCCGGTGAGCGCAAACACGTGCACCAGCGGCAACGGGATGACCAGCGTCTCCTCGCCCACCCGCAGGTTGGGCGCCACCCAGGCCGCCACCTGCAGCACGTTGGCCACCATGTTGCCGTGGCTGAGCATCGCGCCCTTGGCCACGCCGGTCGTGCCACCGGTGTACTGCAGGAAGGCCAGGTCGGCATGCGTCAGCGCCACGTCGTCCAGGGTCATTCCACGGCCGGCAGACAGCACGTCGCGGAAACCGATCGCGCCTTCGATCTGCCACGGCGGCACCATCTTCTTCACGTGTTTGACGACGGTGTTGGTCAGCAGCCGCTGCAGCGGCGGCAGCAGGTCGCCGACCTGCGTCGTGATCACCTTGCGCACCGCGGTGGAAGCGATGACCTGCTGCAGCGTGTGCGCGAAGTTCTCCAGCACCACCACCACCGTGGCGCCGGCGTCCTTCAGCTGGTGTTGCAGTTCCCGCGGCGTGTACATCGGGTTCACGTTCACCACCACCATGCCGGCGCGCAGCGCGCCGAACAGCGCCACCGGGAACTGCAGCAGGTTGGGCATCATCAGCGCGACACGTTCGCCGCGCTGCAGGCCGGCGCCCTTCTGCAGCCAGGCGGCGAAGCCACGGCTGGCCTCGTCGAGTTCGCGAAAGCTCATCACCGCACCCATCGAAGCGTAGGCGGGGCGGTCGGCAAAACGCGCACAGCAGGACTGCAACACGTCCTTCAGCGACGCGTAGCGATGCAGGTCGATCTCGGGCGGCACACCGGCCGGGTACTGGGAGAGCCAGGGCTTGGACATGGAAAGATGCTCCGGGACGCAGCGACGACCGCGGCCGGCCTCAAGTGTGCGGGCATTCGGGCCCGCGGCTGAGAGCGCGGCGGTGCCCTGCCGTATTCCGCGTCTGGCACAAGGGCTGAGCTTGTCGGATCGCCTCAAGGTATGTATTATTCATACATACTTACTTTGTCTGACAACGCCATGGAAGCCACTGTCGCCGAACGCGGTCAGATCACGCTCCCGAAGGCCGTGCGCGACGCACTGGGCCTGACCAAGGGCACGCAGCTGAAGGTGGAACTCGACGGCAGCCGCATCATCCTGCGCAAGAACGTCGACGACGCCATCTCGCGCCTGCGTGGGCGCTTCAAGCTGCCGCCGGGTGTGACCACCGACGACATCATGCGCGAACTGCGCGGTCGCGCACCCGGCGACCCCTACCTGCCACCCGACGACCAGTGATCGCCATCGACTCTTCCGTCCTCATCGACCTGCTCGGCGACGACGTGCGCGCCGAAGCCGCCGAAGACAGCGTGCGCCAGGCGCTGGTGCGCGGGCCGGTGGTGGTGTGCGACGTCGTCGTCGCCGAGGTCGTCTGCGGACTGGGCTACGGCGCCGAGCTCTTCGACACGCTGGAAGATGCCGGCATCGGCTTTTCCGCAATCGAGTCACGCGCCGCAGTGCGCGCGGGCGAGATGCAGCGGCGTTGGAAGGAACGCCGCAAGGCCGAGGGCCAGCTGGCCGCCACGCCCACACGCGCTGTGCCGGATTTCCTCATCGGCGCGCACGCTCTGCTGCAATGCACGGCGCTGATCACCCGCGACGCCGGGTTCTTCCGCGAGTACTTCAAGGGCCTGAAGGTCATCGTGCCTCAAGCCTGACGTCAGCCCGCTGCGTCATCCTCACCCGATTCACCCTGGAGCCACCCCCATGCTGCAAGCCTACCGCCAACATGCCGCCGAACGCGCCGCGCTCGGCATCCCGCCGCTGCCGCTCGACGCCAAGCAGGTCGCTGCGCTGATCGAACTCATCAAGAACCCGCCCGCCGGCGAAGAAGCCTTCCTGCTGGACCTGCTGACGCACCGCGTGCCCCCGGGCGTGGACGACGCAGCCAAGGTCAAGGCCAGCTTCCTGGCAGCAGTGGCGCATGGTGAACTGAAGGTCGGCCTCATCGGCAAGGCCAAGGCCACCGAGCTGCTGGGCACCATGGTCGGCGGCTACAACGTGCACCCGCTGATCGAACTGCTCGACGACACGGAAGTGGCGGGCGTGGCCGCCGACGCGCTGAAGAAGACGCTGCTGATGTTCGACTTCTTCAACGACGTCGCCGTGAAGGCCAAGGCCGGCAACAGCATGGCCGTCGAGGTGATGAAGAGCTGGGCCGAAGCCGAGTGGTTCACCACCCGCCCCGAAGTGCCCAAGACCATCACCGTCACCGTCTTCAAGGTGCCCGGCGAAACCAACACCGACGACCTGAGCCCCGCGCCCGACGCCTGGAGCCGTGCCGACATCCCGCTGCACTACCTGGCGATGCTGAAGAACACGCGCCCCGGCGCGGCCTTCAAGCCCGAGGAAGACGGCAAGCGCGGCCCGATGCAGTTCATCGAGGACCTGAAGAAGAAGGGCCACCTCGTGGCCTATGTCGGCGACGTCGTCGGCACGGGTTCCAGCCGCAAGAGCGCCACCAACAGCGCCGTCTGGGCCACCGGGCAGGACATCCCCTTCGTGCCGAACAAACGTTTCGGCGGTGTCACCCTGGGCGGCAAGATCGCGCCGATCTACTTCAACACGCAGGAAGACGCCGGCTCGCTGCCGATCGAGGTCGACGTGAGCGGCCTCGAGATGGGCGACGTCATCGACATCCTGCCCTACGAGGGCAAGATCCTGCGCGGCGGCCAGCCCGTCACGAACTTCGAGATGCGCAACCAGGTCATCTTCGACGAGGTGCGCGCGGGCGGCCGCATCAACCTGATCATCGGCCGCAGCCTGACGGCGCGGGCGCGTGAATTCCTGGGCCTGCCGGCGTCCACCGTGTTCCGCCTGCCGCAGATTCCCGCGGGCACGAAGGCCGGCTTCACGCTGGCGCAGAAGATGGTCGGCCGCGCCTGCGGCCTGCCGGAAGGCACGGGTGTCCGCCCTGGCACCTACTGCGAGCCGAAGATGACGAGCATCGGCAGCCAGGACACCACCGGCACGATGACGCGCGACGAGCTGAAGGACCTGGCCTGCCTGGGCTTCAGCGCCGACATGGTGATGCAGTCGTTCTGCCACACGGCGGCGTACCCGAAACCGGTGGACGTGAAGACGCACCGCGAGCTGCCGGCTTTCATCAGCAACCGCGGCGGTGTGGCCCTGCGTCCCGGCGACGGCGTGATCCACTCGTGGCTCAACCGCCTGCTGTTGCCCGACACCGTGGGCACCGGTGGCGATTCGCACACCCGCTTCCCCATCGGCATCAGCTTCCCCGCCGGCTCCGGCCTGGTGGCCTTCGGTGC
>JAURZK010000169.1 GCA_030653505.1 Rubrivivax sp. | reverse complement strand
CCGCTTCCTGGATGCGGTCGGCGTCATACAGCAGCACGCCGAGGTAGCGGATGCGGCCGACACAGGTTTCCGAACACACGGTCGGCTGACCGGCTTCGATGCGCGGATAGCAGACGATGCACTTCTCGGCCTTGCCCGACTGCCAGTTGTAATAGATCTTCTTGTACGGGCAGCCGCTGACGCACATGCGCCAGCCGCGACACTTGTCCTGGTCGATGAGCACGATGCCGTCTTCCTCGCGCTTGTAGATGCTGCCCGACGGACACGACGCCACGCAGGTCGGGTTCAGGCAGTGCTCGCAGAGGCGGGGCAAGTACATCATGAAGGTGTTCTCGAACTGGCCGTAGATGTCCTTCTGGATGTCGTCGAAGTTCTTGTCCTTCGAGCGCTTGGCGAACTCACCACCCAGGATCTCTTCCCAGTTCGGGCCCCACTCGATCTTTTCCATGCGCTTGCCGGTGATGAGCGAACGCGGCCGCGCGGTGGGCTGGTGCTGCATCTCCGGCGCCGACTGCAGGTGGTCGTAGTCGAAGGTGAAGGGCTCGTAGTAGTCGTCGATCTGAGGCATGTTGGGGTTGGCGAAGATGCGCATCAGCAGCTTCCACTTGCCGCCCTGGCGCGGCTCGATAGCGCCACTCGCCCTGCGCACCCAACCGCCGTTCCACTTGTCCTGGTTCTCCCATTCCTTGGGGTAACCGATGCCGGGCTTGGTCTCGACGTTGTTGAACCAGGCGTACTCGACGCCGGGGCGGCTGGTCCAGACGTTCTTGCAGGTCACGCTGCAGGTGTGGCAGCCGATGCATTTGTCGAGGTTCAGCACCATGCCGATCTGGGCTCTGACCTTCATGCGCCTTCTCCTTGGGCTTGCACGATCTCGGCGCGTTCGTCGCCGCGCGGGGTGTCGAGCCAGTCGACCTTGTCCATCTTGCGCACCACCACGAACTCGTCGCGGTTGGTGCCGATGGTTCCGTAGTAGTTGAAGCCGTAGCTGAACTGCGCGTAGCCGCCGATCATGTGCGTGGGCTTGAGCACGATTCGCGTGACGCTGTTGTGGATGCCGCCGCGCACGCCGGTGATGGCCGACCCGGGCGTGTTGATGATCTTTTCCTGCGCG
>JAURZK010000156.1 GCA_030653505.1 Rubrivivax sp. | reverse complement strand
GTGATCGCGCTGATGGGCATGATCATGCGCAACTCGGTGATCCTGATCGACCAGATCGAGCAGGACCGCGACCGCGGCGTGCCCGCCTGGGACGCCATCGTCGGCGCGGCGGTGCGCCGTTTCCGCCCCATCGTGCTGACGGCCGCGGCGGCAGTGCTGGCGATGATTCCGCTGTCGCGCAGTGTGTTTTGGGGGCCGATGGCCGTGGCCATCATGGGCGGGCTGATCGTGGCCACCGCGCTGACGCTACTGGCACTGCCGGCGATGTACGCGGCGTGGTTCAGGGTCAGAAGAGAGCCGGCGGCGGGCTGAAGCTTCGTGGCATGCGCGTCGGCGAAAGCTCTCATCGCGAGGCGGTGTGAGCTGAAGCTAAAATGCGCGGTTCGCCGTCGTCCGGCATTCCACCCGCGCGGGTGGCGAAATTGGTAGACGCACCAGGTTTAGGTCCTGACGCCTTCACGGGCGTGCCGGTTCGAGTCCGGCCCCGCGCACCAGCCCAGCATCCCACTGCCCTTCACGCAAAGACACCATGGCCGTCACAGTCGAAACCCTAGAGAAGCTCGAACGCCGCATCACGCTCACGCTGGCGGCCGACACCATCAATGGCGAGGTGGAGTCGCGGCTGAAGAAGCTGGCGCGCACCGTCAAGGCCGACGGCTTCCGCCCCGGCAAGGTGCCGATGAGCGTCGTCTCGCAGCGCTACGGCTACCAGGTGCAGTACGAAGTCGTCAACGACCGCGTCGGCCAGAGCTTCAACGATGCGGTCAACGAGGCCAAGCTGCGCGTCGCGGGAGCGCCGAAGATCACGCAGAAAGACCAGGCTGTCGAAGGGCAGATGGCCTTCGACGCCACCTTCGAGGTCTACCCCGAAGTGACGATCGGTGAGCTGGGCGGTGCCGAGGTAGAGCGTGTCAGCACCGAGGTCACCGAGGCCGCCATCGACCGCACGGTGGAGATCCTGCGCAAGCAGCGCCGCAGCTTCGGCCTGCGCGCCAAGGACGAGGGCGCCGTCGAGGGCGACCGCGTCAGCATCGACTTCGAAGGCAAGATCGACGGCGAGCCGTTCAGCGGCGGCAAGGCCGAGGCCTTCCAGTTCATCATCGGCGAAGGCCAGATGCTCGAGCAGTTCGACCGGGCCGTGCGTGGCATGAAGGTCGGCGAGAGCAAGACCTTCCCGCTGCAGTTCCCGGCCGACTACCACGGCGCCGACGTGGCCGGCAAGGAAGCCGACTTCCTGGTGACCGTGAACAAGATCGAGGCGCAGAACCTGCCGGCCGTCGACGAGGCGCTGGCCAAGAGCCTGGGCATCAAGGAAGGCACGGTCGAGGGCCTGCGCGCCGACGTGAAGAAGAACCTCGAGCGCGAGGTCAAGTTCCGTGTGCTGGCGCGCAACAAGGGCGCCGTGATGGAGGCGCTGTCCAAGGCCGCCGAGCTCGACCTGCCCAACGCCCTGGTGGCCGGCGAGACCGACCGCCTGATCGAAGGTGCGCGTGCCGACCTCAAGCAGCGTGGTGTCAAGGACGCCGAGACGGTGAACATCCCCGCCGACATCTTCAAGCCGCAGGCCGAGCGCCGCGTGCGCCTGGGCCTGGTGGTGGCCGAACTCGTGCGCAAGCACAACCTGCAGGCCAAGCCCGAACAATTGCAGGCGCACATCGAGGAACTGGCGCAGAGCTACGAAAAGCCGGCCGAGGTGATGCGGTGGTACCTCAGCGACCGCCAGCGCATGGCCGAGGTCGAGGCCGTGGTCATCGAGAACAACGTGACCGAGTTCGTGCTCGGCCAGGTCAAGGTCATCGACAAGGTGCTACCGTTCGATGAACTGATGACCCAACAGTGAGCAAGGACCTTTTCATGAGCGTGCAGGACACCGTCGGCCTGGGCATGGTGCCCATCGTCATCGAGCAGTCGGGCCGCGGCGAGCGTGCCTACGACATTTACAGCCGCCTGCTGCGTGAACGCATCATCTTCCTGGTCGGGCCCGTCAACGACGGCACGGCCAACCTGGTGGTGGCCCAGATGCTGTTCCTGGAGAGCGAGAACCCCGACAAGGACATCTTCCTGTACATCAACAGCCCCGGTGGCAGCGTCAGCGCAGGCCTGTCGATCTACGACACGATGCAGTTCATCAAGCCCGACGTCAGTACGCTGTGCATGGGCATGGCGGCCAGCATGGGCAGCTTCCTGCTGATGGCCGGCGCCAAGGGCAAGCGTTCGGCGCTGCCGAATTCCCGCGTCATGCTGCACCAGCCTTCGGGCGGCGCGCAGGGCCAGGCCACCGACATCGAGATCCAGGCACGCGAGATCATCAAGACGCGCGAACAGCTCAACAAGATCTACGCCGACCGCACCGGCCAGTCGCTGGAGCGCATCGCCGCCGACATGGAACGCGACAAGTGGCTGTCGCCCGACGAGGCCAAGGACTACGGACTCATCGACCAGGTGCTCGACAAACGTCCCTGAGCGCACCTTCCCAGCTTGGCCGGGGCCCGCAGAACACGGTGTTTGCGGGCTCTTTTCCTTGCCGACGAGGCCATGGCACTTGGACTATGATGCAGTGGCAATTCGCCAACAACTCCGTACGCAACTCCATCCATGGCCGACAAGAAGGGCGCCTCTGGCGAAAAGGTTCTCTACTGCAGCTTCTGCGGTAAGAGCCAGCACGAGGTCAAGAAGCTCATCGCCGGGCCGTCGGTGTTCATCTGCGACGAGTGCATCGAGCTCTGCAACGACATCATCCGTGACGAGGTGCCTGCCGAAACGCCGGGCGCCAAGGCCGCGAAGTCCGACCTGCCGATCCCCAGCGAGATCAAGGGCAGCCTCGACCAGTACGTGATCGGCCAGGAAGTGGCCAAGCGCACGCTCAGCGTGGCGGTCTACAACCACTACAAGCGGCTGAAGCACATGGGCGCCAACGCGTCCAAGGACGAGGTGGAGCTGACGAAGAGCAACATCCTGCTCATCGGGCCCACGGGATCGGGCAAGACGCTGCTGGCGCAGACGCTGGCACGCCTGCTGAACGAGCCCATCGGGAACGCCGACGCCACCCCGCTGACCGAAGCCGGCTACGTGGGCGAGGACGTCGAGAACAACATCCAGAAGCTGCTGCAGAACTGCAACTACGACGTCGA
>JAURZK010000013.1 GCA_030653505.1 Rubrivivax sp. | reverse complement strand
GGCGCGTCGGCCTGCACGACCACGCGCTGCAGGCGGCCGGCATTCGGGAAGTCGTTGACGTAGCTCGAACCCAAAGCGGTGCCGATGGTGGCGCTGATGGCGTCGAAGCCGACGCCCAAGGCGGCGGCTTTGTCGCGGTCGATGTCCAGGTGCAGCTGCGGCGCGTCTTCCAGGCCGTCGGGCCGCACCTGTGCCAGCAGCTTGCTCTGGCTGGCCATGCCCAGCAGCTGGTTGCGCGCCGCCACCAGGGCTTCATGGCCCTGTCCGGCGCGGTCCTGCAGGCGGAAGCTGAAGCCCGAGGCCTGGCCGAGTTCGGGAATCGGCGGCGGGCTCAGCGGGAAGATGAAGGCGTCGCGTATGCCCATCAGCGCGCCGAAGGCCCGGCCGGCAAGCGCCTGCGCACTGTTGCCGGGATCGGGGCGCTCGCTCCAGTCCTTCAGCGTCACGAAGGCCAGCGCGGCGTTCTGGCCCTGGCCGCTGAAGCTGAAGCCCAGCACCGCCACCATGCCCTGCACCTCGGGCTGCTTGAGGATGAATCCTTCCACCTGTTCCATCACGGCACGGGTGCGTTCCAGCGTCGCACCCGGCGGCAGCTGCACGTTGACGAGCATGCTGCCCTGGTCTTCGTTGGGCAGGAAACTCGCCGGCAGGCGCAGGTAGGCCCAGCCGACGACGCCGATGATCGCGGCGTAGATCACCAGGTAGCGCAGCGCCTTGTTCAGCATGCGCGCGACGACGCTTTCATAGCCCTTCGCCGTGCGCTTGAAGCCGCGGTTGAAGGCGCCGAAGAAGCCCTTGCGTTCGAGGTGGTGGCCGGCGTCGACGGGCTTGAGCAGCGTGGCGCACAGCGCGGGTGTGAGGCTCAGCGCCATGAAGGCCGAAAAGGCGATGGACGCCACCATCACCGCCGAGAACTGGCGGTAGATGTTGCCCACGCTGCCGCTGAAGAAGGCCAGCGGCACGAAGACCGAGATCAGCACCACGGTGATGCCGATGATGGCGCCCGAGATCTGCCCCATCGCCTTGCGCGTGGCCTCGCGCGGCGGCAGGCCTTCCTCGCTCATGATGCGCTCGACGTTCTCGACCACGACGATGGCGTCGTCGACGACGATGCCGATCACCAGCACCATGCCGAACATCGTCAGCACGTTGATCGAGAAACCCAGCGCCAGCAGCGCGCCGAAGGTGCCCAGCAGCGCCACCGGCACGACGATGGTCGGGATGATGGTGTAGCGGATGTTCTGCAGGAACACGTACATCACCAGGAACACGAGCCCCACCGCTTCGAGCAGCGTGATGACGACCTGGCTGATCGAGATCCTGATGAAACGCGAGCTGTCGTAGGGGATGCTGTAGTCCACGCCGGCGGGGAAAAACGGCTTGAGCGCTTCCATCCTGGCGCGCACGGCCGTGGCGGTGGCCAGCGCGTTGCCGGTGGGGGAGAGCTGCACGCCGATGCCGGTGGCCGGCTTGCCGTTCAAGCGCGCCGACGTGCCGTAGCTCTGCGCGCCGAGTTCGATGCGCGCCACGTCGCGCAGCCGCACCGTGGAGCCGTCGGCGTTGCTGCGCAGCGCGATGTTGCCGAACTGCTCCACATTGGCGAGCTGCCCCGTCACCACCACGGTGGCCGCAATGCCCTGCCCAGCCACGTTCGGCAGTTCACCGATGGCGCCGGCCGCCACCTGAGCGTTCTGCGCCCGGATGGCGGCCACCACTTCGTTGCTGCCCAGGCCGAAGCCCAGCAGCTTGGCCGGGTCGAGCCAGATGCGCATGGCGCGTTCGGTGCCGAAGAGCTGGGCCTGGCCGACGCCGGGCACACGCTGCAGCTCGGGCACGACGTTGCGCGCGGCATAGTCGCCCAGGGCGACGGGGTCGATCGCCGGGTCGGTGCTGGTGAGGATGGTGAAGAGCAGGAAGTTCGGCGACGCCTTGTCGACGCGCACGCCCTGTTGGGTGACGGCCGCGGGCAGCCGCGGCGTGGCGCGGCCCAGGCGGTTCTGCACGTCCACCTGCGCCAGTTCCGGGTTGGTGCCGGGCTGGAAGCTCAGGGTGATGCTGCCGCTGCCGTTGGCCTGGGCCACGCTCTCGACGTAGATCAGCCCGGGCGCGCCGTTCATCTCCTGCTCGACGACGGCCAGCACGCTGGTTTCCAGCGTCTGCGCCGAGGCCCCAGGGTAGACGGCGGTGATGACGATGGACGGCGGCGCCACCGGCGGGTACTGCGACACCGGCAGCTGCGTGATGGACACGCCGCCCAGCACCAGCACGAAGAGCGCGATGACCCAGGCGAAGATGGGCCGGTCGATGAAAAAGCTGGCCATGGTGTGCGGCCTGACTTACTTCGACGCCGGCGCCGGGGCGGCCACGGCGGCCGGGGCCGAACCCGCGGACGCAGCCCCGGTGGATGCTGCGGCCGCAGACGCCGCACGGGGCGGCACCCAGGGCACTGGCGTTACGGGCGCGCCGGGGACGAACATCTTCTGGAAACCGTCGACGATGACTCTTTCACCCGCCTGCAGGCCGCCGGTGACCACCCACTGGCCGTCCTGGCCCGATCGGATCTGCACCGGGCGCGGCGCCGGCTTGTTGCCTTCACCCACCACCAGCACGGTGTCGCCCTGCTGGGTGCGTGTCACGGCCTGCTGCGGCAGCAGCACACCGCCGGGCAGCTCGGCCTGCGAAAGGCGCACACGCACGTACTGGCCGGGCAGCAGCAGGGCTTCAGCGTTAGGCACCTCGGCGCGCAGCGTCACCTGGCCCGAAGTGGCGTCGACGCTCAGGTCGCTGAACAGCAGCTTGCCCGGACGCGGCAGCAGGCTGCCGTCTTCCAGCACCACCCGCACGGCCACGGCCTCGCCGCCCGTCTTTCGCAGCTGTTGCGCGGCGATGGCCTTGCGCAGGCGCAGCACGTCGGCGCTGCTCTGCGTGAAGTTCACGTAGACGGCGTTGGTCTGCTGCACCAGCGCCAGCTGGGTGGCCTCGGCGGCGCTGACCAGCGCACCTTCGGTGACCAGTGCGCGGCCGATGCGCCCGGCGATGGGCGCCGTCACCAGGGTGTAACCCAGGTTGATGCGGGCGGCCTGCACCGCCGCGCGGCCGGCGGCCACGTCGGCCTCGGCGGCCTTCTGCCCAGACAGCGCGTTGACGTAGTCCTGCTGGCTGATGGCCCGGGCCTCGGCCAGTGGCTTGTAGCGTTCGGCTGTGGCCGTGGCCTGCGCCAGCCCAGCCTGGGCACGCGCCAGCTGCGCGGCCGCGCTGTCGAGCGCGGCCTGGTAGGGCGCGGGGTCGATGAGGAACAGCGGCTGGCCGGCGCGCACCTCGCTGCCCTCGTTGAACTGGCGCTTCAGCACCACGCCGTTGACACGCGCACGCACCTGGGCCGTGCGCAGCGCCTCGACACGGCCAGGCAGCTCGGTCTGCAGTGCCACCGTCTGCGGCGCCACCGTGACCACGCCCACCTGCGGTGGCGGCGGCGTGCCAGCGCCGGGGGGCGCGCCGGCCGCCTGGTCCTTGGCGCCGCAGGCCGCCAGGGCAAGCGCGGCCAGTGCCACGGTTGCGACGCGCAGGCCGGCTTGATTGCAGTATCGGGGCAGGCGGGGGTGGACACTCACGGATGAACCTCGATGGAAGGCGGCGGAACGACACGTGCGTGGACGTGCTCGCGGCGTCAGGGCACGGTCGCTGCCGAGAGAAGAACGGAATGCGAGACCGGGAAAACGTGGAGGCAGTATACATACGTGCATGGATGTATGCTTGAGCCCCCGCTCCCCCTCCCCCCATGGCACGCAAGACCAAGACAGACGCCCAGGTCACCCGCAGCAGCATCCTGGATGCCGCGGAACTGCTGTTCCAGGCACGCGGGGTCTCGCGCACCACGCTGCACGACATCGCCAGCGCCGCCGGCGTCACGCGGGGGGCGGTGTACTGGCATTTCAAGGACAAGAGCGACCTCTTCAACGCGATGATGGACCGCGTCATCCTGCCCATGGAGCAGGCGGCCGAGGGCCTCGTCGTCGACAACGGTCACCCCGTGCTGCCCGCATTGCGTGCGCTGCTGCTTGGCGTGTTTGCGCACGTCACGGAGGATGACCATGTCAGGCGCGTGCTGGAGATCGCGCTGCACAAGACCGAGAACGTCGACGAACTCAGCGCCGTGCGCGCGCGGCGCCTGCAGATGCGCCTGGGCTTCCGCGCACGGCTGCAGCGCACGCTCCGGCGCGGCCAGGCGCAGGGCGAAGTGGACGCCGAGCTGCCGGCGGTGCAACTCGCCATCAGCCTGCACGCGCTGCTGGACGGACTGATCCAGGATTGGCTGTTCGACACCGAGAGCTTCGACCTGCAGGTCGTGGGTGCCCAGGCCGTGGACGTGCACCTCGCGGGCATGGCGCCGCCACGACCCGTGACGCAGGCCAAAGCAAGCCCGCGCACGGACTCCCGGCGCGGCGCCGGTAGTTCAGGCCGCTCTCCCCCGCGCCGATGACGCCGTTGCCGAAGCTCAGCGCCCGCCGCGGCATGGGTTGCATCGCGCAGTCCGTCGTGCTCTGCGCACCGGGCGTGCAGCGGCGCATCGCTGCCTACGCCGGAAGACCCCGATGTAACTCTCGGTCTTCAGGACCAGAGCACGTCACTCCCACTCGATCGTCGCCGGCGGCTTGCTGCTCACGTCGTAGGCCACGCGGTTGATGCCGCGCACCTCGTTGATGATGCGGCTGCTGACCTTCTTCAGCAGCGCGTAGGGCAGTTCGGCCCAGTCGGCGGTCATGAAGTCGGTGGTTTGCACGGCACGCAGCGCCACCACGTAGTCGTAGGTGCGGCCGTCGCCCATCACGCCCACGCTCTTCACGGGCAGGAAGACGGCAAAGGCCTGGCTCGTCAGGTCGTACCAGCTCTTCCCGGTGGCGGGGTCGATGGTGCAACGCAGTTCCTCGATGAAGATGGCGTCGGCACGCTGCAGCAGGGCCGCGTACTCGGGCCTCACCTCGCCCAGGATGCGCACGCCCAGGCCCGGCCCCGGGAAGGGGTGGCGGTAGACCATCTCGGGCGGCAGGCCCAGGGCCACGCCCAGCTCACGCACCTCGTCCTTGAAGAGATCGCGCAGCGGTTCCAGCAGTTTCAGGCCGAGTGTTTCGGGCAG
The DNA here is from genome assembly GCA_030653505.1 of Rubrivivax sp. Classification (GTDB taxonomy): domain Bacteria; phylum Pseudomonadota; class Gammaproteobacteria; order Burkholderiales; family Burkholderiaceae_C; genus Rubrivivax. Next base: position 15,977 of record JAURZK010000013.1, on the reverse strand, counting down.
GCCGCCGACGTTGTGGTGGCTCTTGATCGTGGTCGCCTTCTTCGTCTTCGCGCCGCCGCTCTCGATGACGTCGGGGTAGATCGTTCCCTGGGCCAGCCACTTCGCGTTGGCGAGCTTCTGGGCCTCTGCCTGGAAGACTTCGACGAACTCGCGGCCGATGATCTTGCGCTTGGCCTCGGGGTCGGCCACGCCTTTCAGGTGGCCGAGAAACTGCGCGCTGGCGTCGACGTGGACCACCTTCGCGTGCAGACGGCCGACGAACATGTCCATCACCAACTGCGCCTCGTTCAGGCGCAGCAGGCCGTGGTCGACGAAGACGCAGGTGAGCTGGTCGCCGATGGCGCGGTGGATGAGTGCAGCGGCCACGCTGCTGTCGACGCCGCCGCTCAGGCCCAGGATGACTTCTTCGTCGCCGACCTGCTGGCGTATCAACGCCACAGCTTCCTCGACATGGTCACGCATCACCCAGTCGGGCTTCGCGCCCGCGATCTGCAGCACGAAACGTTCGAGCAGCGCCCTGCCCTGCACGGTGTGCGTGACCTCGGGGTGGAATTGCACGCCGTAATAGCCGCGCGCCTCGTCGGCGATGCCGGCGATGGGGCAGCTGGGCGTGCTGGCCATGAGCTTGAAACCCGGCGGCAGCGCGGTGACCTTGTCGCCGTGGCTCATCCACACCTTGAGCATGCCGTGGCCTTCGGCGGTGCTGAAGTCTTCGATGCCGCTGAGCAGCTTCGTGTGGCCGTGCGCCCGCACCTCGGCGTAACCGAACTCGCGGTGGCTGCTGGCCTCGACCTGGCCGCCCTGCTGCACCGTCATCGTGAACATGCCGTAGCAGATGCCCAGCACCGGCACGCCGCTGTCCCACACGGCCTGCGGCGCACGCAGGTCCTGCTCCTCGTAGGTGCTGGCGTGGCTGCCCGACAGGATGATGGCCTTGGGCGCGTAGGCGCGAATGAAGTCGTCGCTGACGTCGTTGGGGTGGATCTCGCAGTAGACATGCGCCTCGCGCACGCGGCGTGCAATGAGCTGCGTGACCTGGGAGCCGAAGTCGAGGATGAGGATCTTGTCGTGGTTCATGGTGGGGTCACGGCGGGGCTGACGAAGGAAGGCAAGAGGGAAAAAAGCGGGCGCGATTCAAGCGCGGCCGGGTGTGGGGGCGAGTGTGCCAAGGCGCTGGCGGCGGAAGTGCACGACGGCCAGGGCCAGCGCCAGCGCCTGCAGCGCGGCGCAGAAGTACATCGGCGCGCCGATGCGCCAGTCGCCCGCCGGCAGGTGCGACACGGCGCCCAGCAACGGCGTGGCCAGCGCAGGCGCAATCACGGCCATCAGGCTGTTCAGCCCGCTGACGGCACCCAGCGTCTGGCCCTGTTCCGACCCGCTGGCCGCCGACGAGACCAGGCTCTGCAGCGCCGCGCCGACGGTGTTGCCCAGCAGGTTGCAAGCGATGACGACGTACATCATCCAGCCCGCGGTGACGAGGCCGTAACCGGCGTAGGCCAGCGTCGTGGACACCAGCGCCAGCACGGCCAGCCGTTGCGGTGTCACGACCTTCAGGATGTGGCCCAGCAGCACGCCCTGCACCAAGGCCGCGACCATGCCCACGGCAAACAGCGACCAGCCGTTCTCGGTGGGGCCCCAGTTGAACTTGAAGGTGGTGTACAGCACCCACACCGTGTACAGCGTGAACTGCGCCAGGCCGACGCAGGCCAGCACACCCACCAGCAGCCCCACGCCCTTCAGCCGCGCCAGTTGCTGCAATGACGACAGTGGGTTGGCGGCTTCCCAGCCCACCGCGCGACGCCGGTCTGCAGGCAGCGATTCCGGCAGCACGAAGATGCCGTAGGCCAGGTTGAGCAAGGCCAGACCGCCGGCGACGAAAAACGGCAGGCGCAGGTCGATGCCACCGAGCAGCCCGCCCATCACCGGCCCGAGGATGAAGCCGATGCCGAACATCGCGCCCAGCAGGCCGAAGCGGCGCGCGCGCTGCTCGGGCGGCGTGATGTCGGCGACGTAGGCATTGGCCACCGCGGCGTTGGCCTGCATCGCGCCGCCGACGATGCGCGAGGCCAGCAGGATCCACAGGCTGGTGGCCAGCGCGGTGGTGAAGAAGTTCAGCGCTACGCCGCAGAAGCCCAGCAGCAGCACCGGCCGGCGGCCGTAGCGGTCGGACAACGCGCCGAGCAGCGGCGCGGCCACGAAGCTGGCGGCGGCGTAAGTGAAGGCGATGGCACCGTACCACCAGGTTTGCTCCGAGGGGCTGGCGGTGAACTGGCCCACCAGCGCGGGCAGCACGGGCACGATGATGCCCACGGCCAGCATGTCGATCAGCACCGCCACCATGATGAAACGCATGGCTGCCGGCCGGCCCCCGGGCGGCGCGGCGGGCGCCGGCACAGGTCCCGGGGCGGGTGTCGCGGCGGCCGTCATTCCATGCGGTAGTTCGGCGCTTCCTTCGTGATCTGCACGTCGTGCACGTGGCTTTCGCGGATGCCGGCGGCGGTGATCTCGACGAACTCGGCACGCTCATGCATCTCGGCCACCGTGGCGCAGCCGCAGTAGCCCATGGCGGCGCGCAGGCCACCGGCCATCTGGTAGATGATGCTGACCATCGAACCCTTGTAAGGCACGCGACCCTCGATGCCCTCGGGCACCAGCTTGTCGGCGTTCGGGTTGCTGGTCTCGTCGGCTTCCTGGAAGTAGCGGTCGGCCGAGCCGGCCTTCATGGCACCGATGCTGCCCATGCCGCGGTAGCTCTTGTAGCTGCGGCCCTGGTAGAGGATGACCTCGCCCGGCGCCTCTTCGGTGCCGGCGAACATGCCGCCCATCATCACGGTGGCGGCGCCGGCGGCGATGGCCTTGGCGATGTCGCCCGAGTAGCGGATGCCGCCGTCGGCGATCAGCGGCACGCCGCTGCCGCGCAGCGCGGTGGCCACGCTGTCGATGGCCATGATCTGCGGCACGCCGACACCGGCGACGATGCGCGTGGTGCAGATGCTGCCCGGGCCGATGCCCACCTTTACCGCATCGGCACCCGCTTCCACCAGCGCCAGCGCGGCGCTGCCGGTGGCGATGTTGCCGCCAATGACATCGACCTGCGGGTAGTGACGCTTGACCCAGCGCACGCGGTCGATGACGCCCTGGCTGTGGCCGTGTGCGGTGTCGACGATCAGCGCGTCGACACCTGCCCTGACCAGCAGTTCGACGCGTTCCTCGGTGCCCTCGCCCACGCCCACCGCGGCGCCGACGCGCAGCTTGCCGTGGGCGTCGCGCGCTGCGTTCGGGAAGTCGGTCTGCTTGGTGATGTCCTTCACCGTCATCAGGCCGCGCAACTCGAAGCTGTCGCTGACCACCAGCACACGTTCCAGGCGGTGGCGGTGCATCAGCGCCTTGCCTTCCTCGATGGTGGCGCCTTCGTGCACGTAGACCAGGCGCTCGCGCGGGGTCATCACGTCACGCACCGGAATCTCCAGCCGGGTCTCGAAGCGCAGGTCGCGGTTGGTGACGATGCCCACCACCGTCTTGCCTTCGACCACCGGGAAGCCCGACACGCCGTGTTGCCGTGACAGCGCCATCACCTCGCGCACGCTGGCCGTCGGGCCCACGGTGATGGGGTCGCGCAGCAGCCCCGATTCGTAACGCTTGACGCGCGCCACCTCGGCCGCCTGCTGTTTCGGCGTCAGGTTCTTGTGCACGATGCCGATGCCGCCTTCCTGGGCGATGGCGATCGCCAGGCGCGCTTCGGTCACCGTGTCCATCGCTGCCGAGACGAGCGGCAAGTTGAGCGCGATGTTGCGCGACAGGCGGGTGGCAAGACGGGTGTCGCGCGGCAACACCTGGGAATAGGCCGGCACCAACAACACATCGTCGAAGGTGAGCGCTTTGCCGAGTAGGCGCATGCAAGGGCTCCAGATGCAAAAGCAGATTATAGGGAGCGCCCCCGGGCCCGGCTGTCACAGCCCGGGTGCGCGGCGCTCGCTGCGGCGGCGCGGCCGCCGCCACTTTCGAGCCGGGGTGCGCCGCGCTGTGACGTGCCGTGACATTGGCGACAGCCCTGTTGCCGGACGCCGCACTACACTCGATCGATGCGTGCATCTTCCCCCGAAGCCCCGCGCCAAAGCGCGTTTTCCCTCGGCGTCCTGGCAGCGCTGGTGCTGGCGCTGGCAACGCCTCTGGCCCACGCGCAGTGGAAGTGGCGCGACAAGACCGGGCAGATCAATGCCAGCGACCGGCCGCCACCGCTGGACGTCCCAGAGAAGGACATCCTGGCGCGCCCGACACCCGTGCCCGAGTTCCGTCGTGTGTTTCCCGCGGCACCGGCCAGCGCCGCTTCGGCCGCCGAGCCGCTGCGCCCGCCCTCCGGCGACCGTGAACTTGAAGCGCGCCGCCGCGCGGCCGAGCAGGAACAGGCCGGCAAGGCCAAGGCCGAAGAAGAACGCCTGGCCACGCAACGCGCCGAGAACTGCCGCCGCGCGCGCGGCCACCTCACCGCCATGGAGTCCGGCCAGCGCATCGCCCGCGTCAATGACAAAGGCGAGCGCGAGGTGCTCGACGACCGCGCCCGCGCCGACGAGATGCGCCAGGCGCGCGACGTCATCGCGGCCGACTGCCGCTGACCCCTGCCGTCGCCTGCCGGCGACTCAGCGCTGTGCCGCCTTCTCGCGGTGCCGTTTGTAGCGCTGGCGGCGTGCTTCCTTGGGGTCGACCGTGAGCAGGCGGTAGATCTCGACCCGGTCGCGGTCACGCAGCGTGGTCTCGGCGGGGCGCGGCTTGCCCCACACGCCCAGGTGCAGCGCAGCGGCGTCCAGACCGTGACGAGCCACAACGCCGCTGGCCCGCACCGCATCGGCCACCGTGGCGCCCGGCGCCAACGCCAGGGCCTGCAGGTCGGTCTCGCCCGGGGCGGGGCAATAGGCCACCTCGATACGCAGATCAGCGGGGGCCATAAACCGCCTCCGCGCGGCGCACGAACGAATCGACGAGGGTATTGGCGACGCGGTCGAAGACCGGGCTGACCACCGCCTCCAGCGTCCTGCCGGAGAAGGCGTACATCAGGTCGAACTCGATCTTGCAGGCCGACTCGTCGCTGCCCGGCCGCCCCAGCGGCAGGAAGAGCCAGGTTCCTTCGAGCTGCGAAAAGGGCCCGTCGACGAGCTTCACGGCCACCGACTGGCCCGGGTGGTGGGTGTTGCGCGTGGTGAAGGCATGGCGCACACCCATGTAGGCCATGCCCAGCCGCGCGGTGACGCCGTCGGTGTGGTGGTCGACCACCTCGGCCAATTCGCACCAAGGCAGGAACTGCGGATAGGCCTGCACACCCGTGACCAGGTCGTACATCTCGCGGGGCGAGTACCAGAGCAGGACCGACTTGCGCACGTGCTTCATACAATGCCGGCATTCTAGGAGCGCGTTGTCTTCCGGCCCCCCGCCCCCAACTGACGCCCCTGACCATGTCCAACATCGCCGAAAACCGCCGCGCCCGTTTCGAATACACCATCGAGGAACAGTTCGAGGCCGGCATGGTGCTGAGCGGCTGGGAGGTCAAGGCCATCCGCGCCGGCCAGGTGCAGCTGACCGATGGCTACGTGCACGTGCGCGACGGCGAGCTCTACCTCATCGGTTGCCGCATCAACGCATTGCGCGCCGCGTCCACCCACGTGCAGCCCGAGGCCGACCGCACGAAGAAGCTGCTGATGCACAAGGCGCAGATCCGCCGGCTGATCGGCAAGATAGAGCAGAAGGGCTACACCCTGGTGCCACTGAACCTGCATTACAAGGGTGGGCACGTGAAGGCCGAGATCGCACTGGCCAAGGGCAAGGCCGAGCACGACAAGCGCAACACGGTCAAGGAGCGCGACTGGGAGCGCGAGAAGGGCCGGCTGATGCGGCACAAGGTGTCGTCCAAGCCGTAGGTGTGAGCTATGGCACGCGGCGCCCCTCGATCCGAGGGGCACCGCAGTGCCTACATCCCCTGGGCAGCGGTTGCGCGAAAAAGTCGCTGGCTTACCATCGACTGCGTTGCCGGCAGCCTGCGCATTCAGCGTCGCCAGCCGGCAGCCCTTGCGGAGGAACTGCCATGTCGACCCCATCACGGCGCGTGCGCCCTGCGGCCTTCTTCCCAGGTGCTCTCTGGCCGATGCTCGCGGCCTTGCTCGCGCTGCTGCTGGCCTCTGCCGCCGAGACTGCAACGGCCGCCGTTGCCCCCGCGCTGGCAGGTGAACCGCGCCACGCGCTCGTCATCGGCAACGCCAGTTATGCCACGGCACCGCTGATCAACTCGGCCAACGATGCCGCCGCGGTAGCCAAGGTGCTCGAGAAGGCCGGCTTCAAGGTCGAGCTGCGGCTCAACGCCAGCCAGAAGCAGATGCAGGACGCAGTCACCACCTTCGGCGACCGTCTGAAGGCCGGCGGCGCGGGCCTGTTCTACTTCGCCGGCCACGGCGTGCAGATCAAGGGCCGCAACTTCATGCTGCCGGTGGGCACCGAGATCAAGCGCGAGGACGAGGTGCCCTACAAGGCCGTCGACGTGCAGCAGGTGCTCGACAAGATGGACACGGCGAAGAACCGCATCAACATGGTCGTGCTCGACGCCTGCCGCGACAACCCGTTTGCGCGCAGCACGCGCTCCACCAGCGGTGGGCTCTCGCAAGTCGACGCGCCGATTGGCTCACTGATCGCCTTCGCCACCGCGCCGGGCAGCGTGGCCAGCGACGGCAGCAACGCCAACGGCCTGTACACCCAGCACCTGCTGGCCAACATCGAACGCCCCGGCACGCCCATCGAAGAGGTCTTCAAGCGTGTGCGGCTGGGTGTGCGGCTCGACTCCAACGGCTCCCAGGTGCCGTGGGAGAGCACCTCACTCGAAGGCGACTTCTACTTCTTCCCGGCCGCACCGGGCGTCAAGGGCGGGCCGACAACGCTGCCCACGCCACCCGGCATCGAGCAGATCGCCCGCGCCGAGCGCGCCTACGAGCAACTGCGCCAGGGCCAGCTCGACGACGCTGAACGCATCTTTCGCGCGCTGGCCGGCGCTTCGCACCCCGAAGTGGTGCTGATGGGCCGCGAGGGCCTGGCCGAGGTGCAGCTGGCGCGCGGCGACAGCAACGCGGCGCTGAGCGAGGCCAACGACATCATCGCCAAGGCCCCGACACGCAGCGCGGCCTACCTCATCCGCGGCCGTGCGCTGGCCGCCAGCGGCCAGGCACAGGCCGGCCAGGCGGCGCTGGTCCAGGCCGCCAGCCCGCAGACCGCCGCCGACTTCTCGTGGCAGAAGGCCAATGCCTTGGTGGCCGTGGGCAACGTGCAGCGCAAGCTGGACCCGAAGGCCGCCATCGCCAGCTACGAACGGGCGGCACGTGAAGACCGCCAGTCGGTGGGCGCCTTGAGCAACCTGGCGGTTGCGTTGAACGAGACCGGTCAGTCAGCCAAGGCCCGCGCCGTGCTGGAACGCGCGCAGGCGCTGGACCCGGGCGACGCCATGACGCTGGCCCTGCTGCGCCAGACCCAGGAGGCCCTGGCCGACGATCAGGACCGCGCCCGCCAGCAGTACATCGACGACACGGTGAAGGAGCTCGCGGCGCGCTTCCGCGCCCCGTTGCCGCGCCCGGCTGGCGCCGGCGCTGCCGACGACTGGACCTCGCCGGCACTGGCCGTCTCGGTGCTGCCCTTCCAGGACCAGACGCTGCCCGGCGCTGCCGGCCGCATCGGCCTGGAAACCCTGGTGCAGCAGGAAGTCATCCGTGAGCTGCAGTCGCGCGGCTTCACGATCGTCGAGCGCCGCCTGCTCGACAAGGTGCTGGCCGAGGTGAAGCTGGGCTCGTCGGAACTGGCCGACCAGGACACGCAGATCAGGCTCGGCAAGGTGCTCGCGGCGCGGCTGATGGTCTCGGGCACGCTCAGCTCGCAAGGCCCGGGCGTGGCGGCCACGGTGCGCGCCATCGACACCGAGACCACGCAGTTGGCGATGGTCAAGTCAGAGAAGCCGGCCCCCGGGGCCTTCAACCCGACGGCACTGGCCGCCAGCATCGCCCAGAGCGTGGCGCAGACGGTGACCGACAAGTACCCGCTGAAGGGCCGCATCGTCTCGGTCGACGGCCAGCAGGCCATCATCAACCTGGGCAAGAAGCACGGCGTGACGGCAGGTCAGTCGTTCAACGTGCTGAGCCGCGGCGAGCCCATCGAACTCAACGGGCGCGTCCTGGGTTACCGCGAAACCCGCATCGCCCAGGTGACGGTGACCGAGGTGCAGGACTTGTTGTCCTATGGCCGCATCGGTGAAACCCGTGCTGCGCTGGAAAAGAATCAGAGGATCATTGCCCGCAAGGAATGAACGCCCGCTCTGCGCTTGACCCACCGCCGGCCGGTGTGCTGCACCGCAGCCGGCGTTGTGCTTTGGTGTGCATGTTGCTCGGCGCCTGCGCCGCGGGCTGGGCCCAGGTCGCCGCGCTGCCGGCGGTGGTGGTGTGGGACTTCGACAACCAGACCGCGATGTCGGCGCTGCCGACCGAACGCATCGACTACCTGCGACGTGCGCTGTCCGAGAACCTCACCGCGACGCTGCTCCAGGTGCAAGGGCTGCCGGTGGTGGAACGGCAGCGCCTGAAGGACCTGCTGGCCGAGCAGCAGCTGGCCGCAGGCGCGCTGGCCGAAGAGGACACCCGGCTGCGCCTGGGCAAGATCGTCGGCGCGCAGCGCATGGTCTTCGGTGGTTTTTTTGTGCTCGGCGACGAGGTGCAGGTGCACGTCCGCGTGGTCGACACCGCCAGTTCCCGCGTGATCTTCTCCGACGAGGCAACGACCCTGCTGCCCGCCGTGATGCAGCAGGTGGCGGCGATGAACAGCCGCCTGGCGCACGCGCTGGGCGGCAGCGCGGCAACCGGCACGCGCAGCCACCCGCCCGAACTTTGGCAGTCCTACGACCGTGCGCTGGCGCTGGCCGACGCCGGCGATCTCGACGCCGCTATCACGGCACTGCAGGCGCTGCTGGCCCGCGACAAGGATTTCACGCCCGCAGAACGCCAGTTGGTGGCACTGCTGGGCAAGATGGCGCGGCGGTAACGCCGCCGTAACGCAACTTGTCCTAACCTGCGACGCTGCCCAGTTGCGCCCACCAGGCCGCGCGCCCGGCCACGCCTCCGTAGCGCAGATCAGTAACGCCCGTCAGTAACGCCCGCCAGTAACGCCCGTCAATAACGCCCGTCAGCAACGCCCCATCCGCACTGGACGCCGATGCCCACCTTCCACCGCCCGCCCTGCCCCAAGGCCCGCCGCCTGGGCGTCCTGATCGGTCTGGCCAGCACCGCGCTGGCGTCAGCCTGGGCGCAGGCGCCGCCCGACGCCGGCCGTCTGCTCGAGGAAACGCGCCCACCGGCCCGGCCGGCTCTGCCGCCGGCCACGGCGCCGCGAGTCGTCGACGTGCCCGTGCGCCCCACCATCACGCTGCCCGAAGGCGTCACGGTGCAGGCCGGCAGCTTCCGCGTCACCGGCGCCTCTTCCTTCCCGGCCGACTTCCTGGTGGGCTTGCTGCAGCCTTGGGTCGGCAAGCGGCTGGACATCAATGGCCTGAACGAAGCCGCCGGCGCGCTGACCCGTCACTACCAGAACAACGGCCACCTGCTGACCTACGCCTACATCCCTGCACAGCGCGTGGCCGACGGCGTGGTCGAGATTGCCGTGCTCGAAGGCAGGCTCGAGGGTGTGCAGATCGTCACCGCGCAGGACGTGCGCCTGCGCGACGAGGTGGTGCAGGCCCACACCGACCGCCTGGTCACCGATGGCGCCAGCCCACGACCGGTGTTGCAGGACGAGGTCGAGCGCCAGATGCTGCTGCTCAACGACCTGCCGGGTGTCACCGCCCGCGCCGCCTTCACGCCGGGCAGCACCACCGGCGGCGCCGAGATGGTGGTCTCGGTGGCCGAGGACGACCCGCTGGCGCTGCGACTGGAATTGAACAACCACGGCAGCCGCTCCACAGGCGAGTACCGCGCCGGCATCGGCCTGCAGCTGCGCGACCTCTTCGGCTGGGGTGACAACACCTTCGCCCGCGCGCTCGTCTCGAACAAGGGCGGGCTGGTCAGCGGCAGCCTGGCCAGTTCGGTGGCAGCGGGCGGCGACGGCTTCCGCCTGGGCTTCAGCCTGTCGCGGCTGACTTACCAACTGGCCGGCAACTTCCGCGCGCTGGGGGCGGTGGGCAACGCCAACACCTTCGGCGTCGACATGAGCTACCCCTTCATGCGCACTGCCGACACCAACCTCAGCGTGCGCGTCGGCGCCGAGAGCAAACGCCTGCGCGACGACATCCAGCTCGTCGCCAGCACCAACCCGAAGCGCAACAACACGATCGATGTCACGGTCAGCGCAGACCACCGCGACACCTGGGGCGGCGTCTCGGCCGGCAGTGTCGTCGCATCGATGGGTTCGCTGCGGCTGTTGGATGACGGGCAGCGCGCTGCCGACGCCGCCGGCCTGTTCACCGGGCGCCGATACGGCAAGCTCGGCCTGCAGTTCGCGCGCCAGCAGTCGCTGGGCGGGCCGTTCAGCCTCTACTTGCGTGCCGGCGGCCAGTACAGCGGCGGCAACCTCGACAGTTCCGAGAAGTTCGCTTTGGCCGGCCCTGCCGCGGTCCGGGCCTACGCCCCGGGCGAAGCGTCGGTCGACCACGGCGGGTTGTTGACGGTGGAAGCACGCTACGCCGCCGACTACCTCGGCGGCAGCTTGGTCTGGGGCCTGTTCCACGACCGCGCCGAGGGCCGCATCAACCGCCGTCCGCTGGTGGCAGCGGGCAACGACCCCAAGCTCTCGGGCACCGGACTGTCGGTGCAGTGGATCGGCTCCGACGTCGGTGTCAACGCCTCGGTGGCCTGGCGCGGCTCGCGCCTGCCCACCGCGGAAGGCGGCGACCCAAAGCCGCGTTTTTACCTCCAGGTCGTCGTCACACCATGAGTGCGCCGCTCCCCGACACGCATCCCGGAGCGCGCAGCGCGAAGGGCAGTCCAGTGACCATGACCGCCATCCCGCCCCACCAGATTGCACGCCTGAAGAGGCGGCAGGCGCCTGACCGCGCCTGAGTTCGTCATCCGGAGCCCACCATGTCCACACGCCCAGCTGCCCCGCACTTCGCCAGGCCCGCATCCGACGCCACGCGGCGAGCGGCGGCGCGTCGACGCGCGCAGCAGCGACGTCGGCCGCGCGTGTCGCGCCTGTTGGCCTGGCTACTGGCGGCCTGGCTGGGCCACGCGGGGCTGGCGTTCGCCCAGGTGGCGCCGGGCACATTGCCCAGCGGCGGGCAAGTCATGATCGGCAGCGGGCAGCTGCAACTCAGCCCCAACCTGCTCGTCATCCTGCAGAACAGCCAACGCCTGGGCCTGGACTGGCAGAGCTTCAACATCGGCAGCAGCGCCACGGTCGAATTCAAGCAGCCTGGTGCCAGTTCGGTGGCGCTCAATCGCGTCGTCGGCAACAGTGGCAGCGAGATCTACGGCCGGCTCCTGGCCAACGGCCAGGTCTTCCTGACCAACCCCAACGGCGTGCTTTTCGCGCCGGACTCCAAGGTCGACGTGGGCGGCCTGGTGGCCAGCACACTCGACCTGTCGCAGCAGGACTTCGCAGACGGCCGCTACGTCTTCAACGCCGGCGGCGCGCAGGGTCGTGTGATCAACCAGGGCAGCCTGAACGCCAGTGCCGGCGGCTACCTGGCACTGTTCGGCCAGGCGGTCGACAACCAGGGCGACATCGCGGTGCAGGCCGGTTCCGTGGTGCTGGCCTCGGGTCGCGCGGCCACGGTCAGCATCAGTGGCAGCGGGCTGATCTCGGCGGTGGTCACACCGGGCACGGTGCAGGGCAGCGTCAACAACGGCGGCCGCATCACGGCCGACGGCGGCGTGGTCACGCTGAGCGCCAAGTCGGCGCAGGACATCGCGGCCTCGCTGGTGAACAACAGCGGCATCGTGCGCGCGAACACGCTGGTCGAAAAGGCCGGCGAGATCTGGATCACGGGTGACCAGGTCGCGCACAGCGGGCAGTCCTCTGCGGCGGCACCCGATGGCGGCAGCGCCGGCCGGGTGATGGTGCTGGCGGACATGAAACACGGCACGGCGCAGATCAGCGGCACGCTGGATGCCAGCGCTGCCGGCGGTGGCCAGGGCGGCTTCATCGAGACCTCGGCGGCGCACGTCAAAGTGGACGAAGGCACCCGTGTCACCACCGCGTCGTACGGTGCACGCACGGGCACCTGGCTCATCGACCCGAACGACTACACGGTGGCGGCCAGCGGCGGCAACATCACCGGCGCCGACCTGTCGAACGCTCTGGCCAACAACAACGTCCAGATCAGCACCTTCACGCAGGGCACCACGGGCAACGGCGACATCTTCGTCAACGACCCGGTCAGCTGGGGCGCCAACCGGCTGACCCTCACCGCCGAGCGCAACATCGCCATCAACTCGGCGCTGACCGGCAGCGGCGGGGCCAGCCTGGCGCTGGAATACGGCCAGGCTGCCGTGACTGCAGGCAACACCAGCACCTACACGGCGGCGGCCTCCATCACCCTGCCCGCGGGCCTGGCCAGCGACAACAACGTCAGGTTCAGTACGAAGCTGGGCAGCAACGGCACCACGAACGCCTTCACGGTCGTCGTCGACGCCAGCGGCCTGCAGGGTATCGACACGCTCGCCCGCACCGGCAACTACGCGATGGGCGCCGACATCGACCTGTCGTCGATCGCCAACTTCAATCCCATCGGCAACGAAACCACGGCCACGGTCAGCGTGGCCAACTCATTCAGCGGGCGCTTCGATGGCCTGGGCCACACGCTGTCGGGACTGACGACCACGGGTTACGCCAGTTCGGGGCTCTTTGCCACGACAAACAACGCCGACATCCGCAACCTCGCGCTCAGTGGTGGCAGCGTCAGCGGCACGGGCTACGTCGGGGCGATCACCGGCGTGGCCGCCGGCAATACGAACCTGAGCGCGGTGCGCAGCACGGTGCCGGTCAGCACGTCCAACGTCTCGCAGGCCGCGGGCGGCCTGATCGGCCAGTCCGGCGCCGGCACCATCCGCAGCAGTTCGGTCGGCTCGGTGAGCAACCCGGTCGCCATCAGCGGCGGCAACTACACCGGCGGCCTGGTCGGCAACGCCGGCACGACCACGATCAGCGACAGCAGCGCCGCCGTCACGCTGACGGGCGCAGCCAGCTTCATGGGCGGGCTGGCCGGGCAAGCCGGCGGCGCAGTCAGCGGCAGTTCGGCCACCGGCACGGCGCAGACCAGCGGCATTTCCGCGCGACTGGGCGGACTCATCGGCGACACCAGCGGCAGCGTGGCCAGTTCGACAAGCGCCGTGGGCGTGACGGCGACCGGCACCGCCGCCTACGTGGGCGGCCTGCTGGGTTCCAGCAGCGCAGCGGTCGGCGGCAGTTCGGCTTCCGGCGACGTCAGCGGCGGCTTGCGCGCCGGCGGCCTGGTCGGGTCGTACGCCAGCAGCGGCAGCATCAGTGCGTCCAGCGCCAGCGGCAGCGTCGCGTCGACAGTGTCCAGCGCCGATGTCGGCGGGCTGGTCGGCAACGCCAGCGGCGCCGGTTCGGTGACCGGCAGTTCCGCCACGGGCGTCGTGACGGCCGCCAGCAACGCCGACACCGTCGGCGGCCTGGTCGGTGAGTTCACGATGACCGGCGGCATCGTCAACAGCAGCGCCGGCGCGGCCGCGGGTGCCAATCCCGCCACCACGGTGAGCGGCGGCAACTACACCGGCGGCGTGGTCGGTTGGTACAACGCCGCCGCGGCGCTGGTCAACGACGCGTCCAACACGGTCGCCTTCCGCGGCGCAATGGTGAGCGGCAGCACCTGGGTCGGCGGTCTCGTCGGCTACATGAGCTCGACGGCGGCACTCACGATATCCGGCCCGGCCGCCGGAACGCCGCTGGCCACCAACGTCGTCGCCACCGGCACCGGCGGTGCCGCCGGCGTGCTGGCTGGCCGCACCAACGGCGCCGTTGCCGGTTTCACGGCGTCGGGCACCGTCACGGCCGCGGGCGGCGCTGGCGGCCTGGTCGGTCAAGCCAACGGTGCCGGCGGCTTCAGCAACGTCACGGCCTCCGGCGCCGTCACCTCCACCGGCGCCGCCGGTTCGGTGGGCGGCCTGGTGGGCAGCTACACCAATTCAGGCAGCCTCAGCGATGCCAGCGCCAGCGGCGCCGTGCAGGGCGGCAGCGGCAGCGGCGCCAACACCGGCGGGCTCGTCGGCTTCCTCAGCAGCGCTGGTGGCATCGTCAACAGTGCCACGGCCGTCACGTCCACGGTCGCTGGCGGCGGTAACACCGGCGGGCTGGTGGGCGATGCCGCGGGCACCGGTACTGCAGCCATCGCTGGCAGCACTGCGCGGGGCACGGTCACTGGCGGCAACAACGTCGGCTACGTCGGTGGCCTCGTGGGCGACTTCGCCATGCCGGGCGGCTGGAGCAACGTCACAGTGGAGGGCGCGGTCAGCGGCGGCCAGCGCACCGGCGGCCTGGCCGGCCACTACAACAGCACGGCCGCCATCACCGGCGGCACCTACACCCCGGGCGTGGTCACGGGTGGCACCTGGGTCGGCGGCCTGGTGGGATACATCAGTTCGACCGCGGCCATCACTGGCGCCTCGGCCGGCAACCCCTGGCTGCTCGCCATCAACGTCACCAGCACCGCCGCCAACGGCGGCGCCGGCGTGGTTGCAGGGCGCAGCAACGGCAGTGTCAGCAACATCACGGCGTCGGGCACGGTCAGCGCGGCCGACAACGCCGGTGGCCTGGTCGGCGTGGCCGCCGGCGGTGGCGGCTTCAGCAGCGTGGTGGCCAGCGGCAACGTCGCGACTTCCAGCACCGTGGCCGACGTGGGCGGCCTGGTCGGCCACTACACCAACAGCGGCAACCTGGTCGGCGCCTCCACCACGGGCAATGTGAGCGGCGGGCGCTACACCGGCGGCGTGGTTGGCCTGTACCAGACCAACGCCAGCGCGCAGACCTTGCGCGCCGAGGGCACCGTGCAGGGCAGCGGCGACGCCGGCGGCCTCATGGGCTACGCCAGCGGCAGCGGCACGCTGTCGTCGAGCGACGCCTTGGGTGCGGTCACGTCGTCGGCCACCTCGACCTACAGCGTCGGCGGTGCCGTCGGCTACTTCAGCCTGACGGGTGGCATGACTGCAGTCAGCGCCGCCGGCAACGTGGCGGGTGGGTCCCAGACCGGCGGCGTCATCGGCTACTTCAACCCCGCCACGGCGCTCACCAGCGCCAGCCTCTCCCAGGTGGTGACGACCGGCCAGACCCGGACAGTCACCGGCGTGACCTGGGTCGGCGGCCTCATCGGCTACAGCAACGCCTCGTCGATCAGCGGCCTGGTCTCGGCGGCCGATGTCACCAGCACCGGCACGTCGGGCGCGGCGGGCGGGCTCGTCGGGCGCACGGGCGGCGCGGTCAGCGACAGTTCGGCCAGCGGCAAGGTGGTCAGCGGCAACGATGCCGGCGGCCTGGTGGGCCATGCCGCGGGCACGGGTGCGTTCACCGACGTTTCGGCCAGCGGTGCGGTGCGCGGCATCAGCGACGTCGGTGGCCTGGTGGGCCACTACAGCACCACCGGGGCCATGACGCGCGGCAGGGCCACCGGCGACGTCGTCACCCGCACCACCGGCGGTGGGCTGGTGGGCTACCACGGCGGCGGCATGGTCACCCAGAGCACGGCCAGCGGCATGGTGACGGCGTTGTCGGACGGCACCGTCTACCTCGGCGGACTGATCGGCCAGTTCGGCATCAACTGCTACTACTGCAACGCCGGCTACGAGATCGCGGGCAGCACGGCCACGGGCGCGGTGCGCGCCGACGCCAGCGGCGCCTACACCGGCGGCCTCGTCGGGCTGATGTACAGCGGCAGCGTCACCAGCGGCAGCAGCGCCAGCGGTGCCGTCACGGCCGTCGACACGGTTTCGCCCAACAGCAGCAGCAGCCGGTACAGC
>JAURZK010000192.1 GCA_030653505.1 Rubrivivax sp. | reverse complement strand
GTGAACGCGTTGCCCAGGGCGAACACCGAGTTCGGCGCGGTCACCTTGATCGGCTTGACCACCGGCACGGTGGATATCGCACGCTTCACCGGCGACGCGTCGATGGACACGCCCTTGGCCAGCTGCTCGTCGACCAGCTTCTGCAGCGAGATGGAGTCGAGGTACTCGATCATCTTGTTGTTCAGGCTGGTCCACAGGTCGTGCGTCATGCACTTGCCGGTGTCCTCGCCCATGCAGCTTTCCTTGCCGCCGCAGCCGGTGGCGTCGATGGGTTCATCCACCGCGACGATGATGTCGGCCACGGTGATCTCGCCCGCGGCCCGTCCCAGCGAATAACCGCCGCCAGGGCCGCGCGTGCTTTCCACCAGTTCGTGGCGGCGCAACTTGCCGAAGAGCTGCTCGAGGTAGGACAGCGAGATCTGCTGGCGATGGCTGATGGCCGCCAGGGCCACCGGGCCGGCGTTGGAGCGCAGGGCCAGGTCGATCATGGCGGTGACGGCAAAGCGGCCTTTGGTGGTGAGTCGCATCGGTGTTCTCCTGGCGCAATCGGCGCCTGCGGTGCAGTGGCAGACAGCCCGAGACCGGGCACCGGCACCCGGCTGCAGGCCGGGCGGAACACAGGGCTTCAGCTGTGTCCGACTGATTAAGTCAAGTATACCTTAAGTTGACCATTTTAGTACGGCTTGCCACCCGACCCTGACTGCAGTTCCTGCTGCAGCCGGACGACCAGGCCGTCGCAGGCGTCCTCCACGAGGTCGAGCACACGTTCGAAGCCGGCCGCGCTGCCGTAGTAGGGGTCGGGCACGGCCTGGACACCAGCAAAGCGGCGCGCGTAGGGCATGAGCAGCTCGATGCGTGCGGCGTTGCCGGGTGGAGCCCTGCGTTGCAGCCAGGACAGATTGTCCTCGTCCATGGCCAGCAGCCACTGGAATTGGCTGAAGTCCTCGGCACGCACCGCCCGCGCGCGCTGGGCCGAGAGGTCGTAGCCGCGCAAGGCGGCGTGCCGCTGCGCGCGTGGGTCGGGTGGCTCGCCGGCGTGATGGTCCAGCATGCCTGCCGAGTCGACGGCCACGCGCTGCTGCAGGCCGGCGCGCTGCAGCCGGTCACGCAGCACACCTTCGGCGGTCGGCGAACGGCAGATGTTGCCCATGCAGACCATCAGCACACGCAGCTCGGCGCCCTCGGCTGCCGCCTGCGGGCCGGCGCCGCCCTGCATCCACTGCTTCAGGCGGCCGATCATCGCCCTGGCCCTGGCCCCGGCGCCGGGATCAGCGGCACCACGTCGTGGCCGCTGCCGCCGAAGGCCTGTTCACGCAGCAGCGCGAGCTGGTCGCGCACACGCGCCGCCTTCTCGAACTCCAGGTTGCGTGCATGGTCGAGCATCTGCTTTTCCAGCAGCTTGATGCGCTTGCCGAGGTCCTTCTCGCTCATGGATTCGACCTCGGCCGCCGCCTGCGCGGCCTTCAGGTCGTCCTTGGCGCTCTTGTCGGAAACGGCGCCGTCGATCATGTCGCGGATGCGTGTGGTCACGCTGCGCGGCGTGATGCCCAGAGCCAGGTTGTGCGCAATCTGCTTGACGCGCCGACGTTCCGTTTCGCCGATGGCGGCCTTCATGCTGTCGGTCATGCGGTCGGCATAGAGGATGGCGCGGCCGTTGAGGTTGCGCGCAGCGCGGCCGATGGTCTGGATCAGGCTGCGTTCGGCGCGCAGGAAACCTTCCTTGTCGGCGTCGAGGATGGCCACCAGGCTGACTTCGGGCAGGTCCAGCCCCTCGCGCAACAGGTTGATGCCCACCAGCACGTCGAACATGCCCAGCCGCAGGTCGCGCAGGATCTCGACACGTTCCACCGTGTCGATGTCGCTGTGCAGGTAGCGCACCTTGACGCCGTTGTCCGAAAGGTACTCGGTCAGCTGCTCGGCCATGCGCTTGGTCAGCGTGGTGATCAGCACACGCTCGTTGGCGACGACGCGGGTGCGGATTTCCTGCAGCACGTCGTCGACCTGGCTCACGGCGGGTCTCACTTCCACCTGGGGGTCGACGAGGCCGGTCGGGCGTACCACCTGCTCGACGACGGCACCGGTGTGCTCCTTCTCCCAGTTCCCGGGCGTGGCCGACACGAACACGGACTGCCGCATCTTGCCTTCGAACTCCTCGAACTTCAGCGGCCGGTTGTCCAGCGCGCTGGGCAGGCGGAAGCCGTACTCCACCAGCGTCGTCTTGCGCGCGCGGTCGCCGTTGTACATGCCGCCGAACTGGCCGATGAGCACGTGGCTCTCGTCCAGGAACATCAGCGCGTCGGGGGCAAGATAGTCGACCAAGGTCGGCGGCGGTTGCCCCGGTTCGGCGCCCGAGAGGTGCCGCGTGTAGTTCTCGATGCCCTTGCAGTGGCCCACCTCCTGCAGCATCTCGAGGTCGAACCGTGTGCGCTGCTCCAGGCGCTGCGCCTCCACCAGCTTGCCGGCCTTCACCAGCTCATCCAGTCGCGAACGCAGCTCGTCCTTGATGGTCGCGATGGCGTCGACCACGCGTTCGCGTGGCGTCACGTAATGGCTGCTCGGGTAGACCGTGAAGCGCGGGATCTTCTGCCGCACGCGCCCGGTCAGCGGGTCCAGCAGCTGCAGCGTCTCGACCTCGTCGTCGAAGAGCTCGATGCGCAGTGCCAACTCGCTGTGCTCGGCCGGGAAGACGTCGATGGTGTCGCCGCGCACGCGGAAAGACCCGCGACTGAAGTCGATCTCGTTGCGCTTGTACTGCATGCGGATCAGCTGCTGGATCACGTCGCGCTGGCTCATCTTGTCACCCACGCGCAACGTCATCACCATCCGGTGGTAGTCGGCCGGGTTGCCGATGCCGTATATGGCACTGACGCTGGCCACGATGATGACGTCGCGCCGCTCCAGCAGGCTCTTGGTCGCACTCAGGCGCATCTGCTCGATGTGCTCGTTGATCGCGCTGTCCTTCTCGATGAACAGGTCGCGCTGCGGCACGTAGGCTTCGGGCTGGTAGTAGTCGTAGTAGCTGACGAAGTACTCGACCGCGTTCTTCGGAAAGAAATCGCGAAACTCGCTGTACAGCTGCGCCGCCAGCGTCTTGTTGGGGGCGAACACGATGGCCGGCCGGCCCAGGCGGGCGATGACGTTGGCCATCGTGAAGGTCTTGCCCGAGCCCGTCACGCCCAGCAGGGTCTGGTACTGCAGGCCGTCCTGGATGCCCTCGACCAGCTGAGCAATGGCCGTGGGCTGGTCGCCGGCCGGCTCGAATTGCTGCAGCAGCTGAAAGGGCGAGCCTGGAAAGCTGACGAACTCGCCCGCGCGGGGCGCTTCCGCGTCGGCGGCCACTTCAGCCAGTGCACTCATGCGGGTTTTCCCTGTGGGCGGAGATCTAGAATCGGCGGCCTGCGCAGAACAAGCGGGCGGCCGTCGGGCAACCCGTTAGGGTAGCGCAGCCGCCGTCAGCGCGCAGCACGCGCCGCCGCGCACCGTCCCACCGCACCAGGAACACCCATGACGACCTCCCTGTTCGCCGCCGTCGAGATGGCCCCACGCGACCCCATCCTGGGCCTGAACGAACAGTTCAACGCCGACCCCAACCCCGCCAAGGTGAACCTGGGTGTGGGCGTCTACTTCGACGACGAAGGCAGGCTGCCCGTGCTGCGCTGCGTCGCCTCGGCCGAAAAGCAACTGCTCGAGGCGCCCAAACCCAAGGGCTACCTGCCCATCGACGGCATCGCCGTCTACGACAAGGCCGTGCAGGGCCTGGTCTTCGGCGCCGACAGCGAAGCCGTCACCACCGGCTGCGTGGCCACCATCCAGGCCTTGGGCGGCACCGGCGGCCTGAAGGTCGGCGCCGATTTTCTCAAGCGCCTGCGTGGCGACGCCACCGTGCTGATCAGCGACCCGAGCTGGGAAAACCACCGCGCGCTGTTCACCAACGCCGGGTTCGACGTCCAGACCTACCCCTATTACGACGCGGCCACGCGGGGCATCCGCTTCGGTGCGCTGATGGACACGCTGCGCGGCGCGCCGGCCGGCACCATCGTGGTGCTGCACGCCTGCTGCCACAACCCCACGGGCTGTGACCTCGACGTCGCGCAGTGGGACCAGATCGCTGCCGCCTGCGCCGAGCACGGCCTCGTGCCCTTCCTCGACATGGCCTACCAGGGCTTCGGCAAGGGCATCGCCGAGGACGGCGCGGCGGTGCAGTGTTTCCTCGCCACCGGGCAGCAGTTCTTCGTCTCGACTTCGTTCAGCAAGAGCTTCTCGCTCTATGGCGAACGTGTCGGCGCACTCAGTGTGGTGTGCGGCAGCAGGGAAGAGACGGCGCGTGTGCTGTCGCAGCTGAAGATCGTCATCCGCACCAACTACAGCAACCCGCCCACCTTCGGCGCCCAGGTCGTGGCCACCGTGCTGACCACGCCGGCGCTGCGCGCGATGTGGGAAGAGGAACTGGCCGGCATGCGCGAGCGCATCCGCGCCACGCGTTACGCGCTGGTGACGCAACTGCACGCCGCCGGCGTGGAGGGCGACCTGTCCTACATCACCACCCAGATGGGCATGTTCAGCTACTCGGGGCTGTCCAAGGATCAGATGCAGCGCCTGCGCAGCGAGTTCGGCATCTACGGCGTCGACTCAGGACGCATCTGCGTGGCGGCGATCAACAGCCACAACATCGGCGCGGTGGTGGCGGCCATCGCCCGCGTGATGCGTTGATCGACAGGGCTCCAGGCTGTCACCCCCGTGACAGCCAACCCGATCTGGACCCGCGAATCCCGTGTTTTTGCTCTATGGGTCGGGCGCGGGGCGGTGCAAGATCAATGTGACACACACATTTTTGCTGCACTGCAGCAAAAATGGGCGTACATTCGCCCACGGGCGAGACAAGCAGGCGCCGAAATGGCGCTGCAGCCCGGCCTGCAGAACGGAGACTTTCGATGCTGTACCAGATCTACGAAACCCAACGTGCGCTGATGGCGCCCTTTTCCGAGTTCGCCAGCGCGTCTGCCAAGCTTTACGACCACCCGCTGTCGCCCTTCGCGCATACGCCGCTGGCCCAGCGCATTTCGGCCGGCTTCGATCTGCTGCACCGCCTGGCCAAGGAATACGAGAAGCCGCCCTTCGGCATCACTGCAGCCACCGTCGGTGGCGTCGAGGTGGCCGTGCAGGAGCAGGTGGCGCTGAAGAAACCCTTCTGCCGACTGCTGCGCTTCAAGCGCTTCACCGACAACGCCACCGCACTGGCCACCATGAAGGACCAGCCGACGGTGCTGGTCGTTGCCCCCCTGTCGGGTCACCATTCGACGCTGCTGCGCGACACGGTGAAGAGCCTGCTGCACGACCACAAGGTCTTCATCACCGACTGGACCGACGCGCGCATGGTGCCGCTCTCGGAAGGCCCGTTCCACCTCGACGACTACATCGAGTACGTGCAGGAATTCATCCGCCACGCCGGCTCGGACAAGCTGCACGTGATCTCGGTGTGCCAGCCCACGGTGCCGGTGCTGGCCGCGGTGTCGCTGATGGCCAGCCGCGGTGAACCCACGCCGCTGACGATGACGATGATGGGCGGCCCCATCGACGCGCGCAAGAGCCCCACGGCCGTCAACAACCTGGCGATGAACAAGAGCCACAACTGGTTCGAGACCAACGTCATCTTCCGCGTGCCGCAGAACTTTGCCGGCGCCGGGCGCGCCGTCTACCCCGGCTTCATGCAGCACACAGGTTTCGTGGCGATGAACCCCGACCGCCACATGAGCAGCCATTACGACTACTTCCGCGACCTCATCCGCGGCGACGACGACAGCGCCGAGGCACACCGCCAGTTCTACGACGAATACAACGCCGTGCTCGACATGCCGGCCGAGTACTACCTCGACACCATCAAGGTCGTGTTCCAGGATTTCGCGCTCGTCAACGGCACGTGGACCGTCAAGGGTGAACTGGTGAAACCACAGGACATCACGACCACCGCGCTGCTGACCATCGAAGGTGAACTGGACGACATCTCGGGCGCGGGCCAGACACGCGCCGCCCACGAGCTTTGCCAGGGCGTGCCGAAGGCGCGCCAGTTCCACTACGACGCCGAAGGCGCCGGCCATTACGGCATCTTCTCGGGTCGCCGCTGGCGCGACAAGGTCTACCCCGAGGTGCGCGGCTTCATCAGCCGCTTCAACAAGCCCGCAGCGGCCAGCGCCACGAACAACGTGACGCCGCTGCCCAAGAGGTCGCGCGTCCGATAATCGGCGGGTGCCCCACCCGAAGCTCGCCGACCTGCTCGACGCCGCACTGCCGCAGACGCAGTGCACCCGCTGCGGCTACCCCGATTGCCGCGGCTACGCCGAAGCGATGGCCGCGGGCGAAGCCGACGTGAACCGCTGTCCGCCTGGCGGTGCCGAGGGCATCGCTCGCCTTGCTGCGATCAGCGCCCGGCCGGCGTTGCCGCTGGACGCCAGCCGGGGCGCTGAGGGCCCACGCCAGCTGGCGGTGATCGACGAGGCCTGGTGCATAGGCTGCACGCTGTGCATCAAGGCCTGCCCGGTGGATTGCATCGTCGGTGCGTCCAAGCTCATGCACACGGTGATACCCCCGCTGTGCACGGGCTGCGAGTTGTGCATCCCGGTGTGCCCGGTGGACTGCATCTCACTCGTGCCCGTCACCGCCGAGCGCACGGGCTGGCAGGCCTGGAGCACCGCGCAGGCCGACGAGGCGCGCCAGCGTTATGCCTTCCACCGTGAACGCCTGGAACGCGACAGGCGCGAGAACGACGAGCGCCTGGCTGCCAAGGCCCGCGACAAGCTGGCCGACCTGGCCGCGCACAACCAGTTCACCGACCCCGACACCCTGGCTGCCAAGCGTGCCGTCATCGAGGCCGCGCTGCAGCGTGCGGCGACACGCGCGAACCCCGCCGCGTCCAAGCCGCCTGCCACCACGCCCGAGGTGGCCGATGAAGCCTGAGTCCATCGAGGCCTTTTTCGCCACGCTGGCTGCGGCCAACCCACGGCCACAGACCGAGCTGGAATACACCAGCGTGTTCGAACTGCTGGCGGCGGTGCTGCTGTCGGCCCAGGCCACCGACGTCGGCGTCAACAAGGCCACGAAGCGCCTGTTCGCGCTCGCGCCGACGCCGCAGAAGATGCTCGAGCTGGGCGTCGAGCGTGTCACCGAGCTCATCCGCACCATCGGCCTGTACCGCACCAAGGCGAAGAACCTCGTCGCTACCTGCAGGATCCTCGTCGAGCAGCACGGCGGCGAGGTGCCCCGCTCGCGCCAGGCCCTGGAAGCCCTGCCCGGCGTCGGCCGCAAGACGGCCAACGTGGTGCTGAACGTGGCCTTCGGCGAGCCGACGATGGCGGTCGACACGCATGTCTTCCGCGTCAGCAACCGCACCGGCCTGGCACCCGGCCGCACGCCGCTGGAGGTGGAAGTCGGCCTCTTGAAGCGTGTGCCGGCGAACCACCTCGTCGATGCCCACCACTGGCTCATCCTGCACGGCCGCTACGTCTGCACCGCACGTTCACCGCGTTGCGGCGACTGCGCCGTGCGCGCCTGGTGCGATCATGGCCGCCGGCTCGGCGCTCCTACAATCGCCGCCGGGAACAAGGGGTGACATGGCCAAGCTGGACGACCTTGCCGAACGCGTGGACCGCCTGGTGCTGCGGCACCAGGAGCTCAAGCGCAGCAGTGCGCTCATCGAGCAGCAGCTCGTGGCCGTGACCGCCGAACGCGACAGCCTGCGTTCGCGCCTGGCCGCGGCGCGTGCGCGGATCGACGCGCTGCTCGAGCGCCTGCCCGCCGAAACCCCGGCCAGCGGCACGAAGCGCGGCACAACGGGTGAATGCACATGAAGCAGGTCGAAGTGTCCATCCTCGGCCAGGTCTACATGCTGGGCTGTCCGGAAGGCGGCGAGACGCTGCTGACCGCTGCGGTGGCCAGCGTCGACAAGGAAATGACCACCATCCGCGACTCGGGCAAGGTGCGCGCGCGTGAACGCATCGCAGTGCTGGCGGCGCTGAACCTGGCCTACCAGCTGGCAGAGCGGGGCGCGGTGCCGCCACCCGCGGCGGCCACGCCAGCCACCCCGGCGCAAGGTACGCCGGAAAGCGATGCCGCTCTCGATGCGCTGCTGCGCCGCGTCGACGCGGTGCTGGCCGACGATGGCCAGTTGCTGTGAAGTCCCGCATGCCCGCCGGGCCAGCTTCGAGGTCTAGAATGACTTCGTCCGTCGTGTGTGTGTGAGCCCAATATGTCCTTGAGCCGATGGTCTATGACCAAGGGCTTGGAACATCGCCTTGCAGGCGTGATCGTCTCGCGTCAGATGAACCCAATGCTTGGCTGACCTCGCCCACCTGAACTCCCCTTAGGTTCAGGCACACGGTTCACTGCACGCGGCGGACACCTCTTCTTCTCTTCACACCCGCAGGACTGGTTCATGCCCGGCTACTGGCTGATGAAGAGCGAGCCCGACGAGGCCTCGATAGACCACCTGTCACAGGCCCCGCAGCAGACCCTGCCCTGGACCGGCGTGCGCAACTACCAGGCGCGCAACTTCCTGCGCGACGCCATGCAGCCCGGCGACGGCGTGCTCTTCTACCACTCGTCGTGCCCGGCGCCCGGCATCGCCGGCCTGGCGCGCATCAGCGGCCCGGCGCTGCCCGACACGACGCAGTTCGACCCGCGAAGCCCCTACTTCGACCCCAAGTCCACGCCGGACTCGCCGCGCTGGCTGCAGCGCGACGTCACGCTGCTGCGCAAGACGCGCCTGCTGAGCCTGGCCGAGATGAAGGCCACGCCTGCGCTGGCCGGCATGCAGGTGCTGCGACGGGGCAACCGCCTTTCGATCACGCCCGTCACGCGCGAAGAGTGGCAGGCCGTGCTGGCCCTGCTGGACGCCTGAACTTGGACCTCGATTTCACGCTGGTGGCCGAACTGCTGGCCCTGGGCACGGTCGTCGGCTTCCTGGCCGGGCTGCTGGGCATCGGCGGCGGCATGATGATGGTGCCGGTGATGACGCTGATCTTCACACAGCGTGGCGTCGAGAGCGGCCTGGCGGTGAAGATGGCCATCGCCACGTCGATGGCCACCATCCTCTTCACGTCGCTGTCCAGCGTGCGCGCGCACCACCGCCTGGGCGCCGTGCGCTGGCCCATCGCCCGCGCCATGACACCGGGCATCGTCGCCGGCGGGCTGCTGGCCGGCGCCGGCGCCTTTGCGATGCTCAAGGGCCAGGGCCTGGCGCTGCTTTTCGCGGCCTTCATCGGCTACACGGCGGTGCAGATGCTGCTGGACAGGAAGCCGCGCCCCGGCCGCCAGCTGCCCGGGCCCTGGGGCCAGGCCGGCGTCGGCGCGGGCGTGGGCTTCGTTTCTGGCCTGCTCGGCGCCGGCGGCGCCTTCCTGTCGGTGCCCTTCATGACCTGGTGCAACGTGCCGCCGCGCCACGCGGTGGGTACCAGCGCCGCCTTGGGTTTCCCCATCGCGCTGGCCAGCACGGCCGGCTACGTGATCAGTGGCCGCGGGCTGGCACCGGCGCTGCCGGGCACGGTCGGCTACCTCTACCTGCCCGGGCTGCTCATCGTGGCGCTGGCCAGTGTGATGCTGGCGCCCTGGGGCGCACGCACCGCGCAGCGCATCGATGTCGCACTGCTCAAACGGCTGTTCGCGGTGATGCTGCTGGCGCTGGCGGGCACTATGCTGCACCGGGCGTTCAGCGGCTGAAGGCCGCTGCGCGGCACCGTCAGGTCGCCTCGAAGCGGATCGCTGCCAGCGTGACGTGGTTGCCGCCGCGGCGTCGCGCCTCGGCCAGCGCGGCATCGCAGGCGCCCACCAGCGCTTCGTGCGTCTGCGCGGTGTGCGGGAAGCTGGCCACACCCATGGCCACCGTGAAGCCCAGCTCCTGCCCGTCGTGCACGACGATCTGCGTCGCGCACTTGCGGCGCAGGCCTTCCATGCGCGCGTGCGCGGTGGCCAGCCCGACGCCCGATAGCAGCACGGCGAAACGGTGTTCGTCGTAGCGGCAGGCAGCGTCCATGGCCCGCGTGCCGCCGCGCAACAGGCGGCCGACGGCCTCGAGCACCCGCTGTTCGCCCGCCACACCCAGGGCCAGCACCTTGGGCGACAGCGTGTCGATCTCGACGAAGACGATGGCGAACTCGCGATGTTCGCGCATCGACAGGTCGACCTCGCGGCGCAGCTGGTCCTCGAATTGCGCGCGGCGGTGCAGGCCCGAGGCCGGGTCGCGAAGCGCCTGGTCGGCCAGTTCACGCTGCAGCAGTTCATTGGCGCGCTGCTGCTGCTCGATCTGCTCGAGCGCGGCGCGCAACTGCGCCTCGCGCTGGCGCTCGGGGGCGAGGTCGCGCCACACGCTGCACAGCCAGCGTGCACCGCCGGCGTCGGGCGGTGTCGCCCAGCGCAGCACCGAGAACTCGCGCCGGCTGCCGCCCTGCTCGAACCGGTGTTCGCTGGTCAGCGGCCCGCCGTGCGCGACGGCGGTCTGCTCGGCGGCACGCAGCACGGTGGCCACGGCAGGCTCGAACAGTTCGGCATCGGTGTGGTCCAGCACCTCGGCCGCGGCGCGCTGCAGGAAGCCGCCCATGGCTTCGCTGGCGTACACGTAGCGGCCGCTGCGCAGGTCCTTGACCGCCAGCATCTCGCCGTGACGCTGCAGCACGGGCTGCAGCAACGCGGCAAGCACCGGCTGCAGGGCAGCCTGCACCAGCGGTGTCAACGGGGGCTCGTCAAGCATCGTGCTCATCTCGGATCGCGAGCGCCCCCCGCGGAAAGGCCCGGTGAATGCACCAAATTGCAGCCGGTGCCCAATGTTGGTGGTGCGTGGGAGTCATATCAAGCGTCCGCGGCATTCTGGTCCCTAGTTTGACGAACGAAAGCGCGCAATTGAGGGGTGCGCCGGGCGTTGCAGGCTGGCGTGCCGCATCGCCGTGGTGCCGAGCCCACAGGCGCCGTGGCGCACCGGGTGACCGCGCTTGATGCCGGCGACCAAACGCGGTCTATAATGTCGGGCTTTGCTGGCAAACCAGCGTGTCGATCTGCCGACGGGCCACCCTGATCTTGCAGGGCCGTTCCGGAACATGGCCCCTCGAGACCCCATCGAGAGCCCCCCCGGCAGACACCGAGCGCAAACCTTCGGGATTCCTGACTACATGACCACCATCCGCGTCAAAGAGAACGAGCCGTTCGACGTCGCCCTGCGTCGCTTCAAGCGCACCATCGAAAAAATCGGCCTGCTGACCGAACTGCGCGCACGCGAGTTCTACGAGAAGCCCACCGCCGAGCGCAAGCGCAAGAAGGCCGCGGCCGTCAAGCGCCACTTCAAGCGCGTGCGCAGCATGCAGTTGCCCAAGAAGCTGTACTGATCTTCACCCGATCACGCTGAAACAAGCCCGCGCGGGACGCCGCAGCGGGCTTCTTTCATTACGGAGCCCCGCCATGAGCCTGAAAGACCGCATCACCGAAGACATGAAGGTCGCCATGCGCGCCAAGGACGCCGAGCGGCTGCTCGCCATCCGCGGCCTGCTGGCGGCGCTGAAGCAGCGCGAGGTCGACGAGCGCATCGTGCTCGACGACGCCGCGGTGGTGGCCATCGTCGACAAGCTCGTCAAGCAGCGCAAGGACTCGATCACCGCCTTCGCACAGGGCGGCCGCGCCGACCTGGTGGCCAAGGAAGAGGCCGAACTGAAGGTGCTCCAGGCCTACCTGCCGCAGCGCCTGTCGGCCGCCGAGGTGGCCGCCGAGGTCGCGGCGCTGGTGACCGAACTGGCGGCCAGCGGCCCGGGCGACATGGGCCGCGTCATGGCCGCGGCCAAGGCGCGCCTGGGCGGCCGTGCCGAGATGGGCCTGGTGTCCGGCGCCGTCAAGCAGGCCCTGGCAAAGTAGTGCCATGACCCACCACCTGCCCATCCGTGCCATTGCCGACGATGTCTGCGTCGCCCCGCAACTGACGCCCGACGTCATGGCCGCCGCCGCCGACGCAGGCTTCCGCAGCGTGGTCAACAACCGTCCCGACTTCGAGCACGGGCCCGACCAGCCCACCAGTGCCGAGATCGAGGCTGCGGCGCGCGCTGCCGGCCTGGAATACCGCCACCTGCCCGTCGACGGCGGCTGGCAGTCGCCGCAGCAGATCGCCGAGTTCGCGCGCCTGCTCGAAGAGCTGCCGCGGCCGCTGTTGGTGTTCTGCCGCTCCGGCGCGCGGTCCACGCGCCTGTACATGGCCGCGCAGGCGCTCTAGAGAAGCCTTCCGAAGCGGGTTTACAGAACCTGCCGCCGACACCGCGCTGTCTAGAATTCGCGCGGGCGTCGAACCGGGAGAGGCACCATGGGTGGGCTGTTGAAGTTGTCGCGTCTGATCGACGCGGTCAACGAATGGATAGGCAAGGTCGTGATGTGGCTGGTGCTCGCCGCGGTGCTCATCAGCGCCGGCAACGCCGTCATGCGCAAGGCCTTCGACATCGGCTCGAATGCCTTCCTCGAGATCCAGTGGTACCTGTTCGCCGCCGTGTTCATGCTCGGCTCGGGCTACGTGTGGCTGCGCAACGCCCACGTGCGCATCGACGTCGTCGCCTCCCGGCTCAGCAAGCGCACCAACAGCATCATCGACATCATCGGCATGCTGGTGTTCACGATCCCCCTGTGCGTCATCCTCGTCGCCCTGTCGTGGCCGGTTTTCGAACGCGCCTGGGTCTCGGGCGAGATGAGCCAGAACGCCGGTGGACTGATCCGCTGGCCGGCGTTGCTGCTGATCCCGGTCGGCTTCGGCATCCTCGCGACGCAGTCGGTGTCCGAACTCATCAAGCGTGTGGCCTTCCTCCGCGGCGAGCGCGCCGAGCCCTACAGCGTCGAACACGAGAAGAGCGCCGAGGAGTTGCTCATCGAGGAACTCGCGGCCAAGGCCGAACGTGGCAACTACCAGCGCATGCCGCTGACGCTGCATGACCAGAAACCCGATGATGGCAAGGGGTCCTGAATGACCGCCTTCATCGCACAGAACTTCGTCCCGCTGATGTTCGCGGGCCTGTTCTGCTTCCTGCTCACCGGCATCCCGGTGGCCTTCGGCCTGGCAGCCACGGGGCTGCTGTTCGGCTTCATCGGCATGGAAGCGGGCCTCTTCCCCGGCAACATGTTCCAGGCGCTGCCGCTGCGTGTGTTCGGCATCATGCAGAACGACACCCTGCTGGCCATCCCGTTCTTCACGCTGATGGGCATCGTGCTCGAGCGCTCGGGCATGGCCGAAGACCTGCTCGAAACCGTGGGCCAGGTGTTCGGGCCGCTGCGCGGCGGCCTCGCGGTAGCCGTGGTGCTGGTCGGTGCGCTGCTCGCGGCCACCACCGGCGTGGTGGCCGCTGCGGTCATCAGCATGGGCCTGATCTCGCTGCCCATCATGCTGCGCTACGGCTACAACCGCACCATCGCCACCGGCACCATCACGGCCAGCGGCACGTTGGCGCAGGCGATACCCCCTTCACTCGTGCTCATCGTGCTGGCCGACCAGCTGGGCCGCTCGGTGGGTGACATGTACGCCGGCGCGATGCGCCCCGGACTGATGCTGGTGGGCGTGTACCTGCTGTTCATAGCCGCGGTGGCGTTCATCAAGCCGAAGTGGGTGCCGGCCCTGCCCGTCGAGGCGCGCATCTACCGCGAGGGCAACGGTGCCAGCGGCCATCGTTCGCTGCTGGTACTCTTCCTCGTCTGCGGCGCTGCGGGATACGCCTGGTCTCAGGTGCACAGCAACATCATCAACGGCTGGACCGGCCGCCTCACGCCGGCGCCCGCCGACGAGACCTTCATCCTGTCGATGACCATCGCCTCCCTGCTGGGGCTGGCCCTGGCGCTGGCCAACCGGTTGCTGCGCTTCGGCCTGCTGTCCAAGCTGGCCGAGCAAGTGACCTTCGTGCTGATCCCGCCGCTGGTGCTGATCTTCCTCGTGTTGGGCACGATTTTTCTGGGTATCGCCACGCCCACCGAGGGCGGCGCGATGGGCGCGGTGGGCGCGCTGATCATGGCCTTCTCGCGTCGCTCGCTGAGCCTGTCGCTGATGCGCCAGGCGCTGGACAGCACGGCCAAGCTGGCGACCTTCGTGCTGTTCATCCTGATCGGCTCCACCGTCTTCAGCTTCACCTTCAACGCCGCCGACGGTCACATCTGGGTCGAGCACCTGTTCGACAAGCTGCCCGGCGGCCAGCTCGGTTTCATGATCGTCGTGAACGTGCTCGTCTTCGTCCTGGGCATGTTCATCGATTTCTTCGAGATCGCCTTCATCGTCGTGCCCATCCTGGCGCCGGTGGCCGACAAGATGGGCATCGACCTGATCTGGTTCGGCGTCATCCTGGCGATGAACCTGCAGACCTCCTTCCTCACGCCGCCCTTCGGCTTCGCGCTCTTCTATCTGCGCAGCGTCGCGGCGCGCAAGGACTACAAGGACCGCGTCACGGGTGAACTCATCCCGGCCGTGACGACGGCGCAGATCTACAAGGGCTCGATCGCCTTCATCATCCTGCAGCTCATCATGGTGGTCACCGTGGTGGCCTACCCGGAACTGGTCAGCGGCGGCATCGAGAAGACCGAACTGATCGACGCCGACAAGGCCTTCGAGACCATGGGCCTGCCCGACGCCGAACCCGACGCGGCCGACCCGGGCGCCGAGGCAGCGTCGGCAGCCGAGGGCGGCGCCAGCGAGCCCGAGGCGGGCCAGGCCGACGAGAACGACCCGATGAAGGCGCTGGAAGAGTCGATGCGGAAGGACGCCGCCAAGAAGTAGGCGGCAGACGGTGCGGCCTCGCGGCGCATAAAAAAGGCCCCGCTCTCGCGGGGCCTTGCCTTTCGTGCCGCGCCGGGCGCGGCGCCGGCTCAGAGCTTCACGCTCTGCATGTAGCTGTCGAAGCGAGCTTCGGTGAAGCGGAACCACAGGTTCGATTCGGCGCGGAACTTCGAATAGTCGTCGTAGATCTTCTTGAACGCCGGGTTCGACGCGCTGACTTCGCTGTAGAGCGACATTGCGGCCTTGTACGCGGCGTCGAGCACCGGCTTCGGGAAGGCCACCAGCTTGGTCTTGTTGGCCACCAGCGTGCGCAATGCCGCCGGGTTGCGGGCGTCGTACTTGGCCTGCATCTCGGTGTGCGCGTAGGCGGCGGCACTTTCGATGATGGCCTTGTATTCGGCACTCAGGGTGTCGTAGGCCTTCTGGTTGACGTAGAGGTCGAGCTGCGGGCCGCCTTCCCACCAGCCGGGGTAGTGGTAGATCGGCGCCACCTTGTTGAAGCCGAGCTTCAGGTCGTCGTAGGGGCCGACCCACTCGGCGGCGTCGATGGTGCCCTTCTCCAGCGCCTGGTAGATCTCGCCGCCGGGGATGTTCTGCGACACCGAGCCCAGGCGCGAAGTCACCTTGCCGGCGAAGCCGCCGACGCGGAACTTCAGGCCCTTCATGTCGGCGACGGTCTTGATTTCCTTGCGGTACCAGCCGCCCATCTGGGCGCCGGTGTTCCCCATGGGGAAACTGGTGAAACCGTAGTTCGAATAGAACTCGCGCATCAGCTTCAGGCCGTTGCCGTCGTAGCTCCAGGCCGTCATCTGGCGGCTGTTCAGGCCGAAGGGGATGGCGCAGCCCAAAGCGAACGCGTCGTTCTTGCCGAAGTAGTAGTAGGGCGCGGTGTGGCCCATCTCGACGGTGCCGTTCTGCACGGCATCCACCAGGCCCGGGGTGGGCACGAGTTCACCGGCGGCGTGCACCGAGATCTCGAACTTGCCGCCGGTCATGTCCTTGACCTTCCTGGCGAAGGTGTCGGAGGCGCCGTAGATGGTGTCCAGGGACTTCGGGAAGGCCGAGGTCAGGCGCCAGCGCAGCGCGGCCTGGGCGTGGACGACGGCGGGTGCCACGCCGGCGGCGAGCACGCCGGCCAGACCGGCGCCATGAACGAAGGAACGACGCTCCATTGAGATCTCCTGTGGGAACGGAAAGCGGGGTGGACAAGACACGGACGGCGGGATTCTAGGAGCCGGCCCAATCAGGCCCTGCCGGGTTTTCCCGCTCGTGATCGCCCCCCGGCAAGCGGCCTTTCAGGCGCGCACCACGGTCACGGTGCACGCGGCCTGTGCCACCACCTGCGCGCTGACGCTGCCCAGGTACTGGCGCAGCGCCGAGTGGCCCCTCGCGCCCATGACGATGTGGTCGACCTGGTTGCGCCGCGCGAAGTCGATGAGCGCCGCGGCGACGTCGGCGGCCTCCAGGACGTGGCAGCTGAGCCGACCCTCGTCCAGCGCCAGCTGCTGGGCCAGCGGCCGCACCCAGTGCCGCAGGCCCACCAGTTGCTGCAGGTGCAGGTTGCGGCCGCTGGCATCGCTGCGTTCGTCGCTGCCGATGCGCGCCGCCTTCATCACGCCGACGCAGACCAGCCGTGCACCGTCCTCCGCCGCGACGGTCCGGCGCACGGCCTCACGCAGCTGCGCCAGCAGCGCCGGCTCGGCGTGCAGGGTGTCCACCGCCGCCATCACGACGGGGCAGCGCAGCACACGCCGGCCGACGCCTTGCGCCTGCCTCGCCCGTGCACCCCGCGGCAGCAGCGCTTCCGCCCAGGCGCGCAGGCGGCCGGGCAGCGGGCCACGCTTCAGCCGCATGGCGCGCTCGGTCAGCACAACTTCGTTCGGGTTCTGCAGCGCCAGCGCCAGCTGCGCACCGCTCTGCCAGCGCGCGTCGGGCTGCGGCTCCAGGCACTTCAGGATGACCTCCTGCAGCCAGGGCGGACAGTCGCTGCGCAGCGCACGTGGCGGCACCGGCGGCTGCACGAGCCGGCGGCGCAGGCCGCGCACCGACTCGGGCGCACCGAAGGGGCGCTGGCCGGTGGTGAAGTGGTAGAGCATGACGCCGAGCGCGAAGAGGTCGCTGCGGGGGTCGTCGCGCACCACCTGCACCTGTTCTGGCGACATGTAGGGCCCGGTGCCCATGGGCCACGGAAAGGCCTCGTCCAGCAGGTCGGGCAGGTGGTCATGGTGCGAGAGGCCGAAGTCGACCAGCACCACGGTACCGTCAGGGCGCTGCATCACGCTGCTGGGCTTGACGTCCAGGTGCACGAGGTGCTGACGGTGCAGGTCGTGCAGCGCGGTGGCCACACGGGCGCCAATCCCGACGACCTCGTCCAGCGGCAGGGGCGCCTGCGCCAGGCGCGGCTTCAGGCTGTCGCCAGGGATGCGCTCCATCACGATGTAGGGCTGCTGCACGAGGTCGCCGCGCGCCACGAAGCGTGGCACGTGGGGGCCGTGCAGCGCCGGCAACAGCATCTGCTCGACCTCGAAGCCGACGATGGCCGCCGGGTCGTCGCTGCCGCGCAGGCGCGGCACCTTCATCACCAGCGCCATGCCTTCGCAGCCCCGCGGCAACACCGGGCCGTCGGGGCCGCCCACCGGCAGCACGCCCCACAGCTGCGCCATGGCGCTGGTGTGCAGCCGTTCCTGCAGCCGCCAGCCGTCGATCACGCTGCCCGGCGCGAGCCAGGGCAGCGGCACCGCGGCGGGCGGGGCGTCGGGTGCGCCTTCAGTGGCCATCGAGCAGGCGGCTGGCCAGCACCGGCGGCAGGTCGGCGGCGCGGATCTTGGCCACCGCCCGCTCGACGTCGTAGGGCACGCGCCAGTAGGTGAGTTCGCAGCGCGCGTCGTCGTAGAGCGCGTAACACGCGGCCGGATCGCCGTCGCGCGGCTGGCCCGAGGACCCCGGTATCACCAGCCAGCGCCGCGAGCCCAGCAAGGGGATGGGCACGCCGGGCACGGGCACGAAATCGCCCGACCTGCCCACCGCCGAGAGGTGATACAGCCGCGGCTCGTGCATGTGACCACAGAAGGTGACGCGTTGTGACGCCGCCAGCAGGCTCTGCGCGGCCTCGGCGCGGTCGTGCACATAACCCCAGGCGGCGGGGTCGACGGCGTTGGCGTGCACGAACAGCAGTTCGCCGTGTGCCTGGGTCAGCGGCAGGCTGGCCAGGAAGTGGCGCTGCGCCAGGTTGAGCTGCGCCTGGGTCCATTCGACGACCCGACGTGCATCGGCTCGCATGTGCGGCCCCGGCGCGTGTGCCACCGCCGCGTCATGGTTGCCCTGCACGGCCCAGGCACCGCCGCACACCATCTCGCGCACCTTGTCGACGACCCAGGCAGGGTCGGCACCGTAGCCGACGAAATCACCGACGAAGGCGTGGCGCTCGGCCCCTTGCGCCTGTGCGTGGTCCAGCACCGCCTGCACGGCCTCGCGGTTGGCGTGCAGATCGGTGATGACGGCGATCTTCATGGCCCGCCCGGCCGCCGGCGCCTCAGGACCCGGCCAGCGTCATGCGGCTGACGAGCACCGAACCCACACTCTTGCTGCCCGAGTTGTAGACGTCGGCGCCGATGGCGGCGACGTCCTTGAACATCTGCCGCAGGTTGCCGGCGATGGTGACCTCGTGCACCGGGTGCACGATGCGCCCGCCCTCGACCCAGAAGCCGGCGGCGCCGCGCGAATAGTCGCCGGTGACGTAGTTGACGCCCTGCCCCATCAGTTCGGTGACGAAGAGGCCGCGGTGCAGCTTGCGCAGCATCGCGTCGAGGTCGTCGCCGGGGCGCGTGAGGCGGCTCGTCATGGCCAGGTTCTGCGAACCGCCGGCGTGGCCGGTGGTTTTCATGCCCAGCTTGCGCGCCGAGTAGCTCGACAGGAAGTAGCCCTGCACGACGCCCCCCTTGACGACCTGGCGCGCCCGCGTGCGCACGCCTTCGTCGTCGAAGGGCGCGCTGCCCTTGCCCTTGGGCTGGTGCGGGTCTTCGACGATGTCGATGTGCTTGGGCCACACGCGCTTGCCCAGGCTGTCGACGAGGAAGCTCGTCTTGCGGTAGAGCGAACCCCCCGAGGTC
Organism: Rubrivivax sp.; assembly: GCA_030653505.1. Lineage (GTDB taxonomy): Bacteria > Pseudomonadota > Gammaproteobacteria > Burkholderiales > Burkholderiaceae_C > Rubrivivax. Next base: position 28,458 of record JAURZK010000192.1, on the reverse strand, counting down.
GCCTGCACGTAGGCGCCCAGCAGGCCCGAGGCCACCGTGCTCTCGAACAGCACCGGCACCTCGGCGGTGGCGACGTTGCGCGACTTCAGCCGCGCCAGCGTGCGCTCGGCGGCGTAGCGGCCCACCACCTCGGGCGCGGCCAGGTCGGCGGCGTCGCGCATGCTCGTGTACCAGCCATCGCGCTGCATGTCCTTGCCGCGGCCGGCGATGGCCGACACCGACAGGTAGTGCCGTGAACTGGCGTATCCGCCGCGGAAGCCGCGGGTGTTGCCGGCCCAGAAGTGCGCCTGCTGTGCCGAGACGCCGGCGCCTTCGGAATTGGTGATCAGCTTGTGCGTCCTCAGTGCCGCGTCTTCGCAGCGCCGCGCCAGTTCGGCGGCGGCGGCGGCGTCGATGGCCCAGGGGTGGACGAGGTCGAGGTCGCGCGCGGCCTCGGCCATGGTCGCCAGGTCGTCGGCCTCGGGCAGGCCGGCGGCCGGGTCAACGGCCGTGAAGCGGGCGATGTCGTAGGCCGCCTGCACGGTCTGCTTCAGCGCCTCGACTGAGAAGTCGGAGGTGCTGGCATTGCCGCGGCGCTGGCCGAGGTAGACGCTGACGCCCAGCGACTTGTCGCGGTTGCGCTCGACGTTCTCGAGTTCACCCTTGCGCACCGACACACTCAGGCCCACGCCCTCGGAGACCTCGGCGCCGGCGTCGCTGGCGCCGAGCTGCCTGGCCAGCGCCAGCGTGTCCTCGACGATCTGCTGGAACTGGTCTCGGCGGTAGGCAAAGCCGGGTGCGGCGCGGTCGGATGTCATCGGCGGGGGCTGCTTCGAAAGTGTGATGAGGTGCGCACTTATGATAGCGGTCACCCCTTCCTGGTCGCTGCCCCGCAGCCCCGCACCCATGGCCCGACGCGCCGCACCGCACCGCGGCATCGACGTTCACTACGGTGAGCCCGATGCCAGCGAAGCCGATGAACCCGAAGCCGACACACGGCCCAGCAAGACCCAGCTCAAGAACAGGTCACACGAACTGCAGGCGCTGGGCGTGGCGCTGGCCGGGCTGTCCGACAACGCGCTGGGCGCCATCCAGATGCCCGAGCCGCTGCGCGACGCCATCGAGCAGTACCGCCGCACCAAGACGCACGAAGGCCTGCGGCGCCAGATGCAGTACGTGGGCAAGCTGATGCACAACGCCGACGAGGCCGCGCTGCGCGAAGCCGTGGCCGCCGCCACGCTGGGCACCGCGCAGAGTGCGCTGGCACTGCACGAGGCCGAACGCTGGCGCGCCGAGCTCATCGCCAGCGACGACGCGATGACCCGCTGGCTGACCGAGCACCCTGACACCGACACGCAGCAGCTGCGCAGCCTGGTGCGCGCGGCGCGCCGCGACGCCACCGGCCTGGTGCCCGAGGACCGGCAGCCCAAGAGCTTCCGCGAGCTCTTCCAGTTCATCAAGCCGATGCTGTGAGCACCAACGCCATGAGTGAACCCTACGAACCCGTTCGTATCGGCGTGGTCTCGGTCAGCGACCGCGCCTCCAGCGGCATCTACGAGGACAAGGGCATCCCTGCGCTGCAGGATTGGTTGATGCGCGCCTTGAAGAACCCGATCGAGTGGCAGACACGCTTGATTCCCGACGAGCTCGAGGTCATCAGCGCCACACTGCGCGAGCTCGTCGACGACGTGAAGTGCGACCTGGTGCTGACCACCGGTGGCACCGGCCCCGCACCGCGCGACCTCACGCCCGAGGCCACGCTGGCCGTCGCACACAAGGTGATGCCGGGCTTCGGCGAACAGATGCGCCAGATCAGCCTGGCCTTCGTGCCCACGGCCATCCTGTCGCGTCAGGTGGCCGTCATCCGCGGCAACGCGCTGATCATCAACCTGCCCGGGCAGCCCAAGTCCATCGCCGAGACGCTGCAGGGCCTGCCCGAGCGCAACCCGCCGGTGCACGGCATCTTCGCCGCCGTGCCCTACTGCATCGACCTCATCGGCGGCCCCTACATCGAGACCGATCCGTCGCTGTGCAAGGCCTTCCGGCCGAAGTCGGCGCAGCGCACGCCGCCGGGCGGCTGAACAACCCGGTCGGCGCCGCAGGGCGACGACACGGCCGGCGGCCAAGCCGCCGCGCGGCGTGCCGATAGAGCGCTACGCCGCGCAGACCAGGCTGATCCGCGTTGCCACCGAGGATCTGACCGCTGCCTCGCAGGCCGCCACCGAAGCCGAGGTGCGCTGGCTGCGTCAGCTCTCGATGGGCAGCACGCTGGTGATGCTGGGGCCGGGCACGGCCATGGGTCTGCTGCTGTGGCGGCGGCTGAGCAACGGCCTGAACCGCTCGCGCGGCGCGCTGATGGACGCCGAGGAACGCATCCAGCGCCTGGCCGCCAGCGACCTGCTCAGCGGCCTGGACAACCGCGCTGCACGACGCGATGCACGGCGTCATCAGCCGCGCCCGCCGCCACAGGGAAGCACTGGCGGTGCTGATGGTCGACCTCAACCGCTTCAAGCCGGTCAACCACCGCCATGGCCACATGGTGGGCGACCTGGTGCAGAACGGCCAGGGTTACCTCTTCGGCCGGCCCGGGTTGGCCAGGGACGTGGCGCCGCTGGCCGCGCTGGCCAGCGCCGACGCCTGGACGCTCGTCACTTGACGAGACGGTTCAGGCGTTCGGCGTCGAAGACCTCGGTGGTCTGCGCGTCCTGCGGTACGCAGTCGTCGGCGGGCAGCTCACGCGCTCGCGCCGAGAGCTTCTCGATCGCCGCCCACAGCAGCGCGATCTGGTGTTCGTGCCCCGATGCGTTGTCGATCAGGCCCTTCATGGCCTGCGACACCGGGTCGTCGCCCTGCGTCACGCCATAGGCGCTGAAACCCATCTTCGCGGCCGCAGCCTCGCGCGCGGCGTCGAGGTCACGCTGGATCACCCGTGCCGGGTTGCCCACCGCCGTGGCACCGGCCGGCACGGCCTTGACGACCACGGCACTGCTGCCGATGCGCGCGCCGTCACCCACCGTGAAGCCGCCGAGCACCTGCGAGTTGGCGCCGACGATCACCCCCTTGCCGAGCGTGGGGTGGCGCTTGGCCCCCTTGGCGAGTGAAGTGCCGCCGAGCGTGACGCCCTGGTAGATGGTGCAGTCGTCACCGATCTCGGCGGTCTCGCCGATCACCACGCCCATGCCGTGGTCGATGAAGACACGTCGGCCGATGGTGGCGCCGGGGTGGATCTCGATGCCGGTGAGGAAACGCGCCACGTGCGAGGTGAAACGCGCCAGCCAATGCCAGCCGCGCTGGCGGAATCCGTGCGCCCTGCGGTGCAGTACCAGCGCATGCAAGCCCGGGTAGCAGGTCAGCACCTCCCAGGCCGAACGTGCGGCGGGGTCGCGTTCCAGGATGCAGGCGATGTCTTCGTGCAGGCGTGCAAACATATCCGCAGTGTAGCGACGGCCTTGCGGCCGTGCTGGCAGCGCAGCCTGGCCCTAGCGCCGCGCCTTGTCCATCGCACGCGCAATGCCGCGCAGGACGTGCACTTCCTCCATCGTCAACTCGGCGCGGTTGAGCAGCTGGTGCAGCCGCGGCATCAGCTTCTTCGGCGACGCCGGGTCGAGGAAGCCGATGTCCTGCAGTACCTGCTGCCATTGCTGCAGCACGCCGGCTATGGCTGCGCCGTCGGCAAGTGGCGGCGTCGCGGTGCGCGGACGCACATCCCAGCCGCCCAGCGCCTGGCGCCAGTCGTAGGCGATGAGTTGCACCGCCTGCGCCAGGTTCAGCGAACCGTAGTCGGGGTGGGCCGGGATCGACAGGCAGGCGTGGCAGCGGTAGACGTCGTCGTTCGACATCCCGGTGCGTTCGGGGCCGAAGACGAAGGCGACCTGGTGCGGGCTGGCGGCCAGCGCCGCGAAGTGCGCCCGCGGCGCGAAGGTGGTCGGGCCGAAGTCGCGTGGTGTCATCGCGGTGGCGCAAGCCCAGGTGATGCCGTCCAGCGCGTGCGCCAGCGTGTCGACGACACGCGCCCGCGCCAGCACGTCGGCGGCCCCGCTGGCCATGGCCACGGTCTCGTCGCGGCTCAGCACGTCGGCAAAACGCGGCCGCACCAGCACCAGGTCGGCAAAACCCATCACCTTCATCGCGCGTGCAGCGGCGCCCACGTTGCCGGCGTGGCTCGTGCCGACCAGCACAAAACGTGCGCCGCCGGCGGGCGCGGCGTCGCCGTGCCGGGCGCCGGGTCGGGTGTCTGGCGCAGGCATCGCGGGTAAACTCGGGGGTTCCAGCATCGTCGAGCGCATTGTCGCTGCCGCTGCCGTTCTTTATCCCCTCTGCCGCCCCTCACACGAAGACTGCTCACGCAGGCCGCCCCCATGTCGCAAGCTCTCCACCCCATGCTCAACATCGCCATCAAGGCGGCCCGCACGGCAGGTTCCATCATCAACCGCGCCGCGCTCGACCTCGAGGTGCTGAAGATCGGCAGCAAGGGGCCCAACGACTATGTGTCGGAGGTGGACCGCGCGGCCGAAGAGGCGATCATCAACACCCTGCTCGAGGCCTATCCCGGCCACGGCATCCTGGCCGAAGAGTCGGGCCGCACGCACGGCGCGAAGGACAGCGATTACGTCTGGATCATCGACCCGCTCGACGGCACCACCAACTTCCTGCACGGCTTCCCGGTCTACGCGGTGTCGATCGCGCTGGCTTTCCGCGGCCAGTTGCAGCAGGGGGTGGTCTACGACCCCACGCGCAACGACCTCTTCTACGCCAGCAAGGGCCGCGGCGCCTTTCTCAACGACCGGCGCCTGCGCGTCAGCAAGCGCACGCGCATCAGCGATTCGCTCATCGGCACCGGTTTCCCCTTCCGCAAGGGCGACAACTTCAAGCGCTACGTGAAGATGTTCGAAGAGGTGATGCAGAGTTGCGCCGGCCTGCGCCGCCCGGGTGCCGCGGCGCTCGACCTGTGCTACGTCGCCGCCGGCTACTACGACGGCTTTTTCGAGACCGGCCTCAACCCCTGGGACGCCGCCGCCGGCGCGCTGATGATCACCGAGGCCGGTGGCCTGGTCGGCAACTTCACCGGCGACAGCGACTTCCTCTACCAGCGCGAGATCGTCGCCGGCAACCCCAAGGTCTACGGGCAGATGGTGCAGATCCTGGCGCCCTACACCCGCGTCATCAAGGACGGGCCGGGCGCCCACGCCGAAGGCTCGGCACCCGCCGACGACGCGACGCAGGCTCTTGTCGTGGCCGCCGGCGGGAGCGCCTCGCCGGCCGCCCCCGCGAAGCCGGCCGCCGTACGCATCCGCAGGACCGTGGCACAGCCGTCCAGCGAAGACGCGCCGAACTGAGCGCGGCGACGGGCGGGATTGGTGAGGCCGCTCCACACGCGGCACCCGCGGCGGCCTAGGATGACAGGATGAACATGCAAGACCTGCCCCCTCAGCTCGCGCTGGCCTTCGAACGCCAGCGTGCCGCCCTGGCCGCTGCGCCTGCGCCCGACTGGGCCACGCGCGCCGACCGCCTGCAACGCCTGCAGCGCCTGCTGGCCGAGGCCGAGCCGGCGCTCATCCAGGCCATCGACGCCGATTTCGGCGGCCGCCCGGCCGTCGAGACCGAACTGGCCGAGGTCTGGCCCAGCATGGAGGCTGTGAAGGGCGCGCTGCGCCACGGCCGCGGCTGGATGGCGCCGCGCAAGGCCAGCGTCGGCAAGTGGTTCCTGCCGGCGCGCGCCGAGGTGCTGCCGCAGCCGCTGGGCGTGGTGGGCATCATCGTGCCCTGGAACTACCCGCTCTACCTCACCATCGGCCCGCTGGCCGCGGCGCTGGTGGCCGGCAATCGCGTCATGGTCAAGCTGTCGGAACTGACACCGGCCTACTCGGCCCTGATGACGCAGCTCGTCACGAAGGCCTTCAGCGCCGACGAGTTGTGCATCGTCACCGGCGGCGCAGAGGTGGCGGCGCAGTTCGCCAGCCTGCCCTTCGACCACCTGCTCTTCACCGGCTCCACGCCCGTCGGGCGCAAGGTGATGGCCGCCGCCGCCGCCAACCTGACGCCGGTGACGCTGGAGCTCGGCGGCAAGTCACCCGCGGTGATCACTCCGGGTTATCCGCTGGCACACGCGGCGCAGCGCGTCGTCGCGGCCAAGCTGCTGAACGCCGGGCAGACCTGCATCGCACCCGACTACGTGCTGCTGCCGCGCGACCAGGTCCAGCCCTTCGTCGAAGCCGCGCAGGCCGCGGCCCGCAGCGGCTACCCGGCGGGCCTGGCCGACACCAACTTCTGCAGCATCATCAACACGCGCCACCAGCGGCGCCTGGTGGCCGACCTGGCAGAAGCCGCGGCACGCGGCACGGTGATCGAGCCCTTGTTCGAAGGCCCGCAACGCGACGACAAGCGCCACCGCATCGCGCCGGCGCTGCTGATCGACCCGCCAGCCGACTGCGCCGTGATGCGCGCCGAGATCTTCGGCCCGCTGCTGCCTCTGGTGCCCTACGACCGCGTGGAAGACGCGATGGCCTTCGTCAACGCACGCCCGCACCCGCTGGCACTGTATTGGTTCGACCGCGACGCCAAACGTACCGCGCTCGCGTTGCGCACGCTGCCGGCCGGCGGCGTGACGGTCAACGACACGCTGCTGCACATCGCGCAGGAGAGCCTGCCCTTCGGCGGTGTCGGTGCCTCGGGCATGGGCCACTACCACGGCCAGTGGGGTTTCGACACCTTCAGCAAGCTGATGCCGGTGTTCCACCAGGCGCGCACCAACGGCATGTCGCTCTTCCTGCCGCCCTACTCGGCGACGATGCGGCAGATGCTGGCGTTGATGAAACGCTTCTGAACTCGCGTCTGACTTCGCGCCTGACAGCGCGCCAGCGCTTCAGCCGGCCAGGCCGACCGTGCCCGGCGGCAGCAGCCGCCCGGCCTCGATGACCAGCTGGCGCTGGCAGCGCGCGGCGATGGCGCGGTCGTGCGTCACCAGCACGAGCGTGGTGCCGGCCTCGCGGTTGAGGTCGAACATCAGTGCCATCACCCGTTCGCCGGTGGCGAAGTCCAGGCTGCCCGTGGGCTCGTCGGCCAGCAGCAGCGCCGGCCGCACGACAAAAGCGCGTGCCAGCGCCACACGCTGCTGCTCGCCGCCGGACAGCACCTTGGGGTAGTGCGACAGGCGCTCGCCCAGGCCGACCCGCTTGAGGATCTCGGTGGCGGCGGCGCGGGCGTCGCTGCGGCCCATCAGTTCCAGCGGCAGCATCACGTTTTCCAGCGCCGTCAGGTTGCCCAGCAGCTGGAAGCTCTGGAACACGAAGCCCATCTGCTGCGCACGCAGCGCGGCGCGCGCGTCTTCGTCGAGCTTGAAGAGGTCGGTGCCGGCGACGATCACGGTGCCCGAGGTCGGCACGTCCAGCCCGGCCAGGATGGACAGCAGCGTGCTCTTGCCCGAACCCGACGCGCCGACGATGGCCACCGACTCCCGCGGGCGCAGCTGGAATTCGATGTCATGGAGAATGGTCAGCGTGCCGGTGGCGTCGGCGACTTGCTTGCTGATGCGTTGTACGTCTATGAGAACTTCGGACATCGATCGTTTTTCTGCGGCGCGGCGCGCCTTCCTGCGGCACTGTAGCCTGCCTGCGATGGCGGGCACGCCGGGCCTGCTGGCGGCCGCAGGCGTGCAGGGGGCAAGCCTGCGCCCCAAGGGCCCCCCCACGCTGCTGGTGGTGGGCGACAGCCTGTCGGCCGAATACGGCATCCCGCGCGGCAGCGGCTGGGTGGCGCTGCTGGAAGCCCGCCTGGCGCGTGAACGTGTCGCCGCCACCGTCGTCAACGCCAGCATCAGCGGCGACACCACCTCGGGCGGGCGCGCCCGCCTGCCGGCGTTGCTGACACGGCACAAGCCGCAGGTGGTGATCATCGAGCTGGGTGGCAACGACGCGCTGCGCGGCCTGCCGCTGGCGTCCACCGAGGCCAACCTGCGTGCGATGACACGCGCCGCCAAGGCCGCGGGCGCGCGTGTGCTGATCGCAGGCATGGCCGTGCCACCGAACTACGGCCGCCAGTACGGCGAGGACTTCATCGCGCTCTTCGCCACCGTGGCCAAGGCCGAGCGCGCAGCACTGGTGCCTTTCCTGCTGGCCGGTGTGGCCGACGTGCCCAACGCCGACGACCTGTTCCAGCCCGACCGCATCCACCCCAAGGCCGAGGCTCACCCGCAGATGCTGGCCAACGTGTGGCCGGTGCTGCTGCCGCTGCTGAAGTAGCGGCCACGGGCCCGGTTCGGGCCTTCAACCTTCACGCGGGATAACGCGTACTGGGATGTCGCGACCCGCTCGCGGTGTGTCGGCGCCTGAAGCGCACGTTCAACGGTTGCGGTCGCGTTCGCGGTCTCCCGGGCGAGGACGATCGGGCAGCGACTCACGCCGGGGCGGCGCAGGTGGCGCAGCGGCAGGGGCGGGCGCTGGGGCCGGTGCGGGAGCCGCAGCCGGGGCAGGTGCGGGAACTGGGCGCGGCGCAGCCTGCGGACCACGTTGCGGTTGCACCTGCTGCTGTGGCTGTGGCTGTGGCTGTGGCTGCGGCTGCGCTTGGGGCTGCTCGCGTGAGCCGCGTTCATCGCGGGTGCCGCGTTCAGGTCGACCCCCACGCTGTGGCGGCGTGGCATCACGCTCCCTCGTCGGTGGCGGCGCCGCAGCGGGCGGCGGCACGACAGCAGGTGGCTGTACGGCGGCCGCGGGCGGAGCCACGTTGCCGGCCGGCGGCTGCGGGCCCGGCCGGGGCTGGCGCAGGTCGATGACCTCGCGCGGGGCGCTGTCGCGGCCGCCGTTGCGGGCATCACCGCGGGGGCCGTCGCGGCGATCGTCCCGGCGGTCATCGCCGCGCTCGTCACGACGGTCGTCGCGCCTGTCGATGCGTTCGTCTCGCCGCTCGTCACGGCTGGCCGGCAGCTGCGGGCGCTGCGGCCGCGATTCCGGCACCGGCATCACCGTCGGACCGGGGAAACGCTGCGCCCCGCCCGGCACCGGCTGCACGCTGCCGATCGGCTCGCGGGGCGGCACGTGCCCGGGGGGCGGCCGGCGATCGGTCCGCGCACGCTCGGGTGCCGGCGGCGGCGGCAGCACGGCCAGCGGCGCGCGCGGGCCGGGCCGCGCGTCGCGCGGCAGTTCCACCACGCCGCGGGCCACGGGCTGGCGCCGCGTCAGCACGTCGCGCGGTACCACCGTCACGGCGTTGGGCACACCCTGGTTGCCATAGCTGATGGGGCCCGTGGGCACCTGCCCGGGTGGGTGGCGCCAGCGGTAGGGCGGGTTCGGGTTCACACGTTCGATGTAACGCGGCGTGGTGCGGTAGTGCGGGCGGTAGACCTCGCGTGGCGCCAGCGGCACCCAGCCCACGGTGGGGCCGCCGATCTGGATGGACGCGCCCCAGCTGCCGCCGCCTACCCAGGCCACCAGCGCCGGCGCGTAGACCGGGCGTGCGACGTAGGCACCGGGCACCCAGCCCCAGCGGCCGCGCCACGACACCCAGCGGCCGTAGTGGAAGGGCGCAAAACCCCAGGGCGCGTCGTCGATCCAGGTCCAGCCCCAGGGCGCCACCCAGCTCCAGCGGCCGTAGCGGTAGGGCGCCCAGTCGGCGGTCACCTGCATCGGCAGCCACAGCGCGCCGTAGTCGGGGTGCTGTTCCCAGCGGCCGTAGCGGTCCAGGTCTTCGGCACCGGTCATCTCGGGCGAGACGTAGGCCTGTGCCTGGCTGCGGCGCTCGTCGCGCTGGTCCTCGGTCATCACCCAGTCGGTGAAGCCGTCGCCGGGCATGGCGATCCAGTTCAGTCGCAGCCCGCCACTGCCGTCGCGGCGAGCGTCGCGGAAGAGTTCGGCACGCTGGCCTTCAACGATCAGCGGCCCGCCGTCGTCGCCCACACGCAGCGTGCCGCGCCAGCTGGCGGCCTGCGTCACGTCGCCGACGCGGTCGATGCGGTAGTGGCCGGCACGCTGCGGCAGCAGGCGTGTCTCGGCGGTGATGACCTCGATCTCGTCGGCCACCTCGCGCGAGCGCACGCGCAGCGCCAGGCTGCCGGCATGCAACTGGAAGACGAGGCGTTCGTCGTCCAGGCGCAGCACCTCGAGCTCGGTGTTCACCGCCAGCCGCAGCGTGGTGGAGCCGATGCGCAGTTCGACGCGGCCGTCCCGCGCCGTGGCGATGCGATCACCGCCGGTCAGCGGGCGGTTGCGCTCGGCGTCGGCCCACTGCCCGGTCTCGTCATCCCACCACGAGACGCTGCCGGCGATGTCGGCCAGGCGGCCGACACGGCCGGGCGGGTCTTCCTGGGCATGGGCCGGGCCGATGAACGCCAAGAACAGCGTCAGCAGGGCCAACACGACAAGCACGGCTGCCCGGGCGTTCGCCCTGAGCTCGGGGAGGAGGATGTTCATCTCGGCTCAACGTGTGGCCCGGCGGACCCGATGACGGCGGTGAGGTAAAGAAGCGTACCCCCTGACTGCGGGGCTCACCCTGTAAGGCTTTCCGCCTTTCGCTGGCGTACGAGACCCCCTAGCATCTCGCCGGCCATCGCCCCGAACCCGTGGCGGAATGAACAACTGGCCGGCCTTCAGGGCAGGAAATCATGTCATCAGAGCAGCATCACCGCCACCGACACCGCCGGGCCTCGCCTTGGCTTGCACTGCTCGCGTTTGCGGTACTTGTCTTGTCGTCGAGCCTGCTGTCTGCACGCGCCCAGGGCAGCGGGCCTCCCGCCGAGGCCTTCTTCTCCGATGCAAGCGTGCAGGAGATGCAGATTTCGCCTTCCGGCCGCTACCTGGCGACGATCGTGCTCGCGCCCGATGGCAAGGGCACCCGCGTCGTGGTCTCGGACCTGCAGGACAAGGAGCCCGATCGTGCAGTGGCCGCCTTCAGCCGGGCGCGCGCCAGCAGCTTGCTCTGGGTCAGCGACGAGCTGCTGATCTTCGAAGCCGGGGAAGACCGCGACCGCAGCGTACGCGTCAGCGGCCGGTCGTTGATGACCGTGCGACGCAATGGCGAAGGCCTGCGCGTGATCATCGCGGCCAACGACTTCTCGCAGTCGACGAGCAGCACCAAAGCACTGAACTTCTCGCACTTCTTCATCCAGATGGGCGCTGCCGGCAGCGACGAGATCATCGTCGGCGAAACCCTGTACGACGCCGCCTACGAGGTCAAGGCCGTGCGGCCGCTGGCCCTCAACGTGCGCACGGGCGCGCGCCGTTCGGTCACGCCCAGCGAGCCGCCGAGCGCCAAGCGCTGGCTCTTCGACCCCCAGGGCCGGCCGCGCCTGGCCGTCAGCATCGATGGCGACAAGGGCGCCTACCACTGGCTCGACCTGAAGAACCAGACCTGGAAGGAACTGGCGCGCTTCACGCCGCTGAAAGCCCCGTACGCCCCCGAGTTCGTGGCCGGCGACGACACACTTTTTGTCAGCGTTGCCGGCGCGGACGGCGACGAACTGCGCCGCTTCGACATGCAAACCGGCCAACCCGAGACCGACGCCATGGTGGCCACCCCGGGCTTCAGCAGCTCGATGGAACGTGTGACCGAACGCGACAGCGGCGAACTTCTGGGCCTGCGCCTGCTGACCGACGCGCGCGTGAACGTCTGGCTCACGCCCGCGTTGCAGGGCCTGCAGGCCAAGGTCGATGCTGCCCTGCCCGGCCGCGTCAACGTGATGCAGTGTTCGGCCTGCGACCGGCTCGATGTCCTGCCGGTGTTCAGCTACAGCGACCGCGCACCCGGCGACTTCCTGCTCTACCGGCGCAAGGAAGACAAGTGGCAGCGCCTCGGGTCGCAGCATCCGAAGATCGAGGCCGGTGCCATGTCGCCGCTGCAGTTCCACCGCATACGCGCCCGCGACGGCGCCGATCTGCCGCTTTGGGTGACGCTGCCATCCGGCGACAAGCGGCCGCGGGCGGCCGTGGTGATGGTGCACGGCGGCCCCTGGGTGCGTGGCCGCGATTGGGCATGGGACGCCGAAGGCCAGTTCCTGGCCTCGCGCGGCTACGTGGTCATCGAACCCGAGTTCCGCGGCAGCATGGGTTACGGCGACCGTCACTTCCGCGCCGGCTTCAAGCAATGGGGCCAGGCAATGCAGGACGACGTGACCGACGCGCTGCGCTTTGCCGTCAAGCAGGGCTGGGTGGACGAAAAGCGCGTGTGCATCCTGGGCGGCAGTTATGGCGGCTATGCCACGCTGATGGGCCTGGCCAAGGACCCATCGCAGTACCGCTGCGGCGTGGCCTCGTTCGCGGTGAGCGATCCCATGCTGATGTTCACCGTGCACTGGTCCGACATCAGCAGCCAGGCGAAGAACTACTCGTACAAGGAAACGATCGGCGACCCCGTGGCCGACGCCGCCATGCTGGCCGCCAATTCACCGCTGGCGCAGGCGGCGCGCATCAAGGCGCCGGTGCTGCTGGCCTACGGCGGGCGCGACCGACGCGTGCCCATCGTGCATGGCGAGCGCATGCGTGATGCCCTGACGAAGGCCGGCAATCCCCCCGAGTGGGTCGTGTACGACGACGAATACCACGGCTTCCGTTTCGAGGAAACACGGGTCGACTTCTGGAAACGCACCGAGACCTTCCTCGGCAAGCACCTGGCGCCGTGAGGCAGCAGGCCGTCGGCAGGCGTCAGTCGTCTGCAGCGGGGTCGAGTTCCGGGAACAGCACGCTGGTGTAGCCGAACTTCGTCAGGTCGGTCATGCGCGTCGGGTAGAGGCGGCCGACGAGGTGGTCGCACTCGTGCTGCACGACGCGGGCGTGGAAACCTTCGGCCTCGCGCTCGATGGTGCGGCCCTGGGGGTCGAAGCCGGTGTAGCGGATGCGGCCGTAGCGTGGCACCACACCGCGCAGGCCGGGCACCGAGAGGCAGCCCTCCCAGCCGTCGACGAGCTCGTCGTCCAGCGGGCTAACCACCGGGTTGATGAGCACCGTGCTCGGCACCGGCGGCGCGTCGGGGTAACGCACGTTGTGCGTGTAGCCGAAGATCACCAGTTGCAGGTCGACGCCGATCTGCGGCGCGGCCAGGCCGGCGCCGTTGGCGGCGGCCATGGTCTCGAACATGTCGGCGATCAGCGTGTGCAGTTCGGGCGTGTCGAAGGCCGCCACCGGCTGCGCCACGCGCAGCAGGCGCGGGTCGCCCATCTTCAGGATCTCGCGCACGGTCATGTCTGTGTTTCCTCGTCAGGGGTGGCAGCGATGTCGTCGCCCGCCAGGCGCTGCAGCACCTGCGTCACGCGGGCCGGCACCGGGCCGTGAACGCTGATGAAGGGCACGCCCTGGGCCTGCAGCTGCGCCAGCGTCCAGGCGTGCTGCGCGGCGCGGAAGGCGTCGTCGCGGCGGCAGCCGTCCTGCACGAAGTGGAAGTCGGGCGCGCAGACCACCGTCAGGTCATAGGGCCGGCGTGCCAGGGCCTGCAGTTCGGGCGGTGCGTGGCCGTGGTCGTGCAGGCAGTACTGCAGCGTGGTCAGCGGCGTGGTGTCGCAGGCGATCCATCCCGTGCGCTGCGCATCGGCCGCAGCGTCCTCGAGTTCGACCTGGTGGCGTGCCACGTGCAGCAGCTCGGCCACGTCCAGCGTGTGGCGCACTTCTTCCCACAGCTGGCGGCCGTACTCGGGCACCCAGGCGATGTGCAGCTGTTCGGCCAGCGCGATGGCCAGCGTGGTCTTGCCGCTGCTCTCGCCGCCCAGCAGCGCCAGGCGACGCGCCGACGGCGGCACGGTCTGCTCAGCTGCCGCCATCGAGCAGCCCCCGCAAGCCGGTTTCGTCGAGCACGGTCACACCCAGCTCACGCGCCTTGTCGAGCTTGCTGCCGGCCTCGTCGCCCGCCACGACGTAGCTCGTCTTCTTCGACACCGAACCGGCCACCTTGCCCCCCGCGGCCTCGACCAGCGCCTTGGCCTCGTCGCGCGTCAGCGTGGGCAGCGTGCCGGTGAGCACCAGTGTCTTGCCGGCCAGCGGTTGCGGGCCCTTGTCTGGCGCGTCGCCGTCGTGCTCGGGCCAGGTGATACCCGCCGCACGCAGTTGTTCGACGACCTCGACGTTGTGCGGCTGCTCGAAGAAGGTGCGGATGCTCTGCGCCACCACCGGGCCGACGTCGTTGACCTCGAGCAGTTGCTCGACGCTGGCGGCCATCAGACGGTGAATGTTGCCAAAGTGCCTCGCCAGGTCCTTGGCCGTGGTCTCGCCGACATGCCGTATGCCCAGGGCGTAGAGGAAACGCGCCAGCGTCGTCGTCTTGCTCTTTTCCAGCCCGGCCAGCAGCCTGGCGGCGCTCTTGTCGGCCATGCGTTCGAGTGCGCTCAGTCTGGCCCGTCGTTCGTCCGTCGCCAGGGTGTAGAGCTCGGGCAGCGTGCGGATAAGCCCGCCGTCGCCCAGCTGGTCGACGAGCTTGTCGCCCAGGCCCTCGATGTCCATCGCGCGGCGGCCGGCGAAGTGCAGCAACGCCTGCTTGCGCTGTGCGGCGCAGAACAGGCCGCCGGAGCAGCGGTGGTCGATGCCGCCACGTTCGCGCAGCACGGTGCTGCCGCACACCGGGCAGGCAGGCGGCATGCGGAAGTTGGGCACGTAGGGCGCACGCGCGCCGCTGCCGACGCGGCCCACGACTTCCGGGATGACGTCGCCGGCCCGGCGCACGATCACCGTGTCGCCCACGCGCACGCCCTTGCGGCGCAGCTCGAAGACGTTGTGCAGCGTCGCGTTGCTCACCGTCGTGCCGCCGACGAAGACGGGTTCCAGCTTGGCCACCGGCGTCAGCTTGCCGGTGCGGCCGACCTGGATGTCGATGGCGTTCAGCCGCGTCACCTGCTCCTGCGCCGGGTACTTGTGGGCCACGGCCCAGCGGGGCTGGTGCGTGAGAAAGCCGAGGCGCTCTTGAAGCGCGACGTCATTCACCTTGTAGACGACGCCGTCGATATCGAACGGCAGCGCGTCACGCTTGGCGCCCATCGCAGCGTGGAAGTCGATCAGACCGTCGGCGCCCAGCACCACCGCGCGATCGGCGCACACCGGGATGCCGAGCTTGGCCAGAGCGTCCAGCGTCGCACTGTGCGTGCTCGGCTGGTCCCAACCGCGGATCTCGCCCAGGCCGTAGGCAAAGAAGCTCAGCGGGCGCTTCGCGGTGATCGCTGGGTCAAGTTGGCGCACGGCGCCGGCCGCGGTGTTGCGCGGATTGATGTAAGTCTTCTGGCCTGTTTCACGCTGTCTCTCGTTCAGACGCTCGAAGTCGTCGCGGCGCATGTAGACCTCGCCGCGCACCTCCAGCACCTCCGGGGCCGCACCTTGCAGGCGCAAGGGGATCTGATTGATCGTGCGGATGTTCTGCGTCACGTCCTCGCCGGTCTCGCCGTCGCCGCGCGTGGCGGCTTGAGCCAGCACGCCTTGGACGTAACGCAGATTGATGGCCAGGCCATCGAACTTCAGCTCGGCGTTGTAGGCGACGGGGGGCACGTCACCAGTCAACTGTGCGGCCTTGCGAACGCTTGCATCGAACTTGTACGCGCCGGCTGGCGTTGTGTCGGTCTCCGTCCGAATGCTGAGCATCGGCACCGCGTGACGCACGGGCGCAAAACCGGGTAGCACCTGTCCGACGACCCGCTGCGTGGGCGAATCGGGGGTCAGCAGTTCGGGAAACGCGGCCTCAAGCGCCTGCAGTTCGGTGAGCAGGCGGTCGTACTCGGCGTCGGGAATCTCCGGCGCGTCGAGCACGTAATAACGATGGGCATGGTGGTGCAGCAGCGTGCGCAGTTCAGCGGCGCGCGCGGCAGGGTCTGGTTCGGCCATGCTCGGCATTGTCCGACAGCGCCGACGGCGTTGCCGTCGGCCCTCAGGCTGCCGGATCGGCCCCGGGTGTGGTCCCGGGTGTGGCCATGCGGCAGCGGCGGAACGCGACACCCTCGAATTCGGCCAGCGGCCGCTCGACGACCACCAGGCCGGCACGCGCGAAGACAGGCTCGCTGAGGGGTGTGCACCAGGCCGAGAAGTGCGTCAGCCCGCGCTGGCGCGCATCGGCCATCGCGTGGGCCAGCAAGGCCGTGCCCAGGCCACGGCGGTTGTGGTCGGCGCGCACGTAGAGCGAGTGCACATGGCCGTGGTCGTCGATGCCGCAGAAGCCCAGCACACCGGTGATGTCGCCGTCGACGCCGTCCACGCGCTGCGCCACCCAGGTGCGTGAGCCCAGCACGTAGTCGCGGAAGGCGGGCGTGTCGGCGCCGAAGGCCGACCAGGCCGCCACCTGCTCGGGGGTGTAGCACCAGCCGCCCAGCTTGCGTGCCGCGTCGGCGTACAGCGCCGCCAGCGTCGGCACGTCGGCCGATGTCGCCAGCCTGAAGCTCGGCGCCAGGTTCAACTGAAGAGCCGCCGCGCCGCGGGCGAGCCGGCCGCCAGGTCCAGCACTTCCAGCCGCTGGTAGATCTCGTCGAGCTCCTTGCCGATGGCGGCAAAGGCGTGCAGCGAGATCGGCTCGCCCTGGTCGTCGCCCGCGGTGGCGTCCAGGTCGTCGGCAAGCTGCTTGCCGATGAGGTGCCAGGCCGGGAAGGGCTCGGCAGACGACGGCGTCTGCGGCACGTCCAGCGTCAGCGTGCACTGGCGCACCGGGGCGGCCTGGCCGTCGCCGGCCATCGCGGCCAGCGCAGCCTGCGCGTCGACGGCCAGCACCAGCACTGGCGGCGCACCTTCCTCCTCGGCCGGCAGCACCAGGCGACCGGGCACCGGGCCAGGCACCAGGCCCTGACGCGCCGCCACCTGCTGCACGAAGGGCACCGACCAGGCCACACCATTGGTGCGCAGCGTGATGGTGAGCTGCACGTCCAGCGGGCTGGCCAGGGCGTCGAGTTCACGCGCACGGGCCACCACGTCCAGCATGTCGGGCACGTCGGTGCTGGCGCCCACGGCGTCGGCATAGGCCTGCACCTTCTGCACGAACTCGGAGTACTCGATCTCCGTCAGCGGCCCGCCGCGGCTGGCCAGCTGCACGCCGGCCTGAAGTTCGCCGTAGCGCCGGCCGGGCTGCAAAGGCTCCCAGGTGCCGGACTCGGTGTCCAGGCCCTCGAGGTAGAAGGGCTTGCCGCCGGCGCGGCGGCTGGGCGGCAGGTGCTGCAGCGCCATGTCGCCGCTGATCGGCGCGTCCAGCGCCATCGGCACCAGCGCGTCGATCAGCGCGTCCAGCCTGGGCGTGCGCCGGGGCGGCTGACGCAGCGCGGCGGGTTCGGCCTCGACAGCGGCCACCGCGTGGTCCATCGAGGGTTCGACACGCTCGCCGTTGCCATCGGCCGCCGGTGCCGGCCTGGGCGAGGCACGCCGCGTCGTCCACCAGCCGTGCAGCGCCAACGCCAGCAGCACCACGGCGCCGAAGAGGGCCAGCGCGGTGCCGAGGGTCATCGTCATGGGCGCCCGATCAAGCGGCTTCCGCCAGCCCCACGGCGGCTTCCATGTCGACGGCCACGATGCGTGAAACGCCCTGCTCCTGCATCGTCACGCCGATCAGCTGCTCGGCCATCTCCATCGCGATCTTGTTGTGGCTGATGAAGAGGAACTGCGTGCCCTTGCTCATCTCGGTCACCAGGTTCTTGTAGCGCTCGGTGTTGGCGTCGTCCAGCGGCGCGTCGACCTCGTCCAGCAGGCAGAAAGGCGCCGGGTTGAGCTGGAAGATCGCGAACACCAGTGCAATCGCCGTCAGCGCCTTCTCGCCGCCGGACAGCAGGTGGATGGTGCTGTTCTTCTTGCCCGGCGGCTGCGCCATCACCTGCACGCCGGCGTCCAGGATCTCGGCGCCCGTCATCACCAGGCGCGCGTTGCCGCCGCCGAAGAGGGTGGGGAACATGCGGCCGAAGTGCTCGTTGACCTGGTTGAAGGTGGAACTGAGCAGGTCGCGTGTCTCGAGGTCGATCTTGTGGATGGCGTCTTCCAGCGTGTTGATGGCCTCGTTGAGGTCGGCATTCTGCGCGTCGAGGAAGGTCTTGCGTTCGCGTGTCGAGGCCAACTCGTCCAGCGCCGCCAGGTTCACCGCACCGAGGGCGGCGATGTCGCGGTTGATGCGGTCGATCTCGGTCTGCAGGCCCCAGAGTTTGATGCCGTCGGCCTCGATGCCGTTGGCCAAGGCCTCCATGTCGACGGCAGCGGCGGTGAGCTGCTCGAGGTATTGCGCGCCGCCCAGCTGCGCGGCCTGCTGTTCCAGCTGCAGCTTGGTGATCTTCTCGCGCAGCGGCTCCAGGCTGCGCTCGAAGCCCAGCTTCTGTTCGTCGGCGCGGCGCAGTTGCGCGCTGAGGTCGTCGTACTCGCTGCGCGCCAGGCCCAGGGCCTGCTCGCGCTCGGTCTTCAGTTCCAGCGCCGCCTGCAGTCCGCTCTGCGCCGCGGCGTCGTCGAAGCTGCCCAGTTCCAGCTGCAACTGTTCACCCGCCTGCAGGTTGGCCGCCACCTGTGCTGTGGCGGTCGCTATGCTGCGCTGCAGCTCGTCGCGGCGCGCGGCCAGCGCACGCGCCTGGAAGCGTGCTTCCTGCGCCTGGCGTTCCAGTGTGCGCTGCTGCTCGCGCGCGTCGCCCAGCTTGCGTTCGGCCGCGATCACCGCGTCTTCGAGTTCGGCGTGGCGTTCCTGCGCCGTGCCCAGGCCGATGTCGAGTTCCTCGAAGCGCGCCTCGCCGGTGGCCTTGCGTTCTTCCATCGCCTCGAGCTGGGCGTCGATCTCGGCCAGCTCATCGCTGAGCTGTTCGCGGCGCGAACTGGCCGCGTCGGCCTGCTGCGTCAGGCGCAGCAGTTCGACATGCAGGCCGTGGGCGCGGTTCTGCGCCTCGGCGGCTTCACGCCGCGCCTGCAGCAGCCGCTGGCTGGCTTCGGTGTAGGCAGCTTCCAGGCGCACGCTGGCGCTGCGCGCCTCGTCGGCGATCAGCACCTGCGCCCGCTGCTGGCGTGTCAGGTTCTCGATCTCCTGCGCACGCGCCAGCATGCCGGCCTGCTCGCTGTCGGGGGCGTAGAAGGCCACCGCGTGTGCGCTCACGGCATGGCCCTCGCGGGTCATGATGACTTCGCCGTGCGTGAGCTTGTCGCGCTGCGCCAGCGCTTCGTCGAGGCTGGCCGCGGTGTAGACGCCCTCCAGCCAGTCTTCCAGCAGCGCCTTCAGGCTGGCATCGCCCAGGCGCAGTTGCTCGGCCAGGCGCGGCAGCGTGCGGTGCGTGTTCGGCGCCACGCCCAAGGGCAGCGCATAAAACGCCAGCTTGGCCGGCGGTGCGTCGGCGGCGAAGGCGCGCACGGTGTCCAGGCGGCCCACGGCCAGCGCGTTGAGACGCTCGCGCAGCGCCGCTTCCAGCGCGGTCTCCCAGCCGGCCTCGATGTGCACCTGTGTCCACAGGCCCTGCAGGCCGGTCAGGCCGTGTTTGTCGAGCCAGGGCTTGAGCTTGCCTTCGGTCTGCACCTTCTCCTGCAGCGCACGCAGCGCTTCCAGGCGCGCGCCGATGTCGGCCTGTCGGCCCGATTCGGCGTTGACCGTGGCCTGCGCGACGCGGCGCTGTTCGTCGAGCTGCGGCACCTGCTCCTGCAGTTCGTGCAGACGGGCGTCGAGCATGTCGCGCTGTTCGTTGGCGTCGGTCTCCTGCACACGCAGGGCCTCGATCTTCGCCATGTCGGGCGCCTGCAGGCCCTGGCGCTCACCCCCCAACCGTTCGCGGCGGCTCTTCAGGCCGCGCGACTGCTCCTCGATGCTGCGGCTTTCCGCAGCCAGCACCTGGATCTGCTGCTGCACCTGCGTCACCGCCTGGCGCTGCTGGTTCGCGATGCCCTGCGCGCCGCGCACCGCGTCTTCCAGCGTCGGCAGCTCGAAGCCCTGCTCTTCGGCCTGCGCGGCCAGCAGACCGGCCTGTTCGTCGGCGCCTTCGATCTGCGCGGCGATGGCGTCCAGCTCGGCGTGCGCGGCCTGCTGGCGTTCTTCCCATTGCGTGTTCTGGGCCTTCAGGTCGTCCAGGCGCTGCTGCGCACGCTGGCGGCCTTCGACGACGTAGCGGATGCGTTCTTCCAGCCGGCTGACTTCCAGCGCCGCCAGGCCCAGGTCGCCCTGCTTCGCGTGCAGCACGTCGTTGGCGGCGTAGTGGGCCTGGCGCACCTGTTCCAGCTGCGCTTCCACGGCGCGCAGGTCGGCCATGCGGGCTTCCAGCGCATTGGTGGCCTCGAGCACGGCCGCGGTCACACGCGCCTCCTCGCTGGCGGCGTCGCGGTGCTTCAGGAACCACAGCTGGTGCAGCCGCGTCGTGCCCTGGTCCTGCAGCGCGCGGTAGGTGGTGGCGACCTCGGCCTGCTTCTCCAGCCGCTCGAGGTTGCCGTTCAGTTCACGCAGGATGTCTTCGACGCGGGTGAGGTTCTCGCGTGTGTCCTTCAGCCGGTTCTCGGTCTCGCGGCGTCGTTCCTTGTACTTGCTGACGCCGGCAGCCTCTTCCAGGAACATGCGCAGCTCTTCGGGCCGGCTTTCCAGGATGCGGCTGATGGTGCCCTGGCCGATGATGGCGTAGGCCCGCGGGCCCAGGCCCGTGCCGAGGAACACGTCCTGCACGTCGCGTCGGCGCACCGGCTGGCTGTTGATGTAGTAGCTGCTGGTGCCGTCGCGGGTGAGCGTGCGCTTGACCGCGATCTCGGCAAACGCGTTCCACTGGCCGCCAGCGCGCGCCAGCGTGTTGTCGAAGACCAGTTCGACGCTGGCGCGGCTGGCCGGCTTGCGGTTGCCGCTGCCGTTGAAGATCACGTCCTGCATGGACTCACCACGCAGCTCGCTCGCTTTGCTTTCTCCGAGAACCCAGCGCACCGCGTCGATGATGTTGCTCTTGCCGCAGCCGTTCGGCCCCACCACACCCACGCGCTGCCCGGGCAACTGGAAGGTGGTGGGTTCGGCGAACGACTTGAAGCCGGAAAGCTTGATCTGGTTGAGGCGCATCGGCAGCCGCAGCGTCTTCCCGGCAGGGCTGCCGAGTGAACGCAAGTGCTTGATTTGAATGGGAAAATGCGCCGCGAAGGCAGGCGCAAGGCGGTCTGGATGATAACATCGCGCCCCCGTCGCCCCGGCTTCAGCACCCCATCCCGCCATGGCCCGCAAGACCCCTACCGAACGTGCCAGGCCGGCCGCGCCGCCAGAGCGTGCAAAACCGGCGCAAGCGCCGAGTGCTCCGAGCAAGGACCTCCAGGCCTTCCCGAACCCGGCGCCCGAACGCGACTACGTGATCCGCTTCGACGTACCCGAGTTCACCTGTCTGTGCCCGCTGACCGGCCAACCCGACTTCGCGCACTTCACGATCGAGATCGTCGCCGACAAGTACTGCGTCGAGACCAAGAGCCTGAAGCAGTACTTCTGGAGCTTTCGCAACGAAGGCGCCTTCCACGAGAAGGTGACGAACACCATCGTCAGCGACATCGTGGCCGCCATCGCACCGCGTTTCATCCGCATCCACGCCGACTGGTTCGTGCGCGGCGGCATCCGCACCTTCGTCACGGTGGAAGAACGCAAGAAGGGCTGGAAGCCGGCGCCGCGCGTCGAGCTGCCCGCGGCCTGAAGGCCATGCCGCAGCTGAAGGCCGCCGCCAGGAAGTCGCCCGCCGCGCCGGTGGCCACGGGCCGGCCGGCTTACCAGAAGTTCGCGGTCGACGTGAAGCCCAGCGCCATCGACGGACATGGGGCCTTCGCCTCGGAAGCCGTGCCGGCGCGGCTGAAGATCGGCGAGATCCGCGGCGAGAGCATCAGCGTGCAGGAAGGGCGCATCCGCGCCACGCGCACAGAGCGCATCATGATCGTCGAGCTGAGCGCGCGTAAGGCCATCGATTTCAGCAAGAGCGCCGACCCCATGCGCTACACCAACCACAGCTGCCGTCCCAACGCGCGGCTGTGCATACGCCAGGGGCGCGTCGAGTTCTACGCGCTGCGCGCGATCGCCGCGGGCGAGGAGATCACCGTCGACTACGGCGAAACCCACCACGAGGGCCGACTGGCCTGTCGCTGCGGCGTGGCGGGTTGCCGCGGCGCGTTGTAGCCCCAGCACGCGGCCGGGCCAGCCGGGATAATCCCGGCCCATGACGCTACCGCTGAACCCGCTGCTCGCGCGGCTGCACCCCTACCCCTTCGAACGCTGGCGCGAACTGACGGCCGGCATCACGCCCAACCCGGCGCTGCGGCCCATCGCCCTGGGCATCGGCGAGCCCAAGCACGCCACGCCGGTGCTGATCGAGGAAGCGCTGATGCAGGCCCTGCCCACGCTGTCGGCCTACCCGGCGACGCTGGGTGAACCGGCGCTGCGCGAAGCCATCGCCGGCTGGGTGCAGCGCCGCTACGGCGT
The DNA here is from genome assembly GCA_030653505.1 of Rubrivivax sp. Taxonomy (GTDB): domain Bacteria; phylum Pseudomonadota; class Gammaproteobacteria; order Burkholderiales; family Burkholderiaceae_C; genus Rubrivivax. The sequence goes on along the minus strand of JAURZK010000192.1, from coordinate 6,186 downwards.
GAGCGTGAACCCGGCTGGCGAGGTGCTGCCGGTGAACGGCTCGCGCGAGGCGCTGTTCGCGCTGGCGCAGACGGTGCTGGACCCGACAACGCCGGGTGCGGTCGTCGTGTGCCCGAATCCCTTCTATCAGATCTACGAAGGCGCGGCCCTGCTCGGCGGCGCAGATGTCTTCTTCGCGCCCAGCGACCCCGCGCGCAATTTCGCGACGGCTTGGGACGCCGTGCCGCCCGAAGTGTGGGCACGCACCAAGCTGCTCTACACCTGCTCGCCCGGCAACCCCACCGGCGCGGTGATGCCGCTGGCCGAGTGGCAGCAGCTCTTCGAACTGAGCGACCGCCACGGCTTCGTCATTGCCAGCGACGAGTGTTACAGCGAGATCTACTTCCGCGACGAAGCGCCGCTGGGTGCCCTGCAGGCCGCCGTGGCGCTGGGCCGACCCGACTTCCGCAACCTCATCGCGCTGACCAGCCTGTCCAAGCGCAGCAACGTGCCGGGTCTGCGTTCGGGCTTCGTCGCCGGCGACACGCGGCTGATCAAGGCCTTCCTGCTCTACCGCACCTACCACGGCAGCGCGATGGGCGGCATGGTGCAGCGTGCCAGCATCGCGGCGTGGAACGACGAAGCCCACGTGGTGGCCAACCGCGAGCTCTACCGCGCCAAGTTCGCGCAGGTCACGCCCCTGCTGGCCCGTGTGCTGGACGTGGCGCTGCCCGACGCGGCCTTCTACCTCTGGGCCGGCATCCCGGGCCCGCTGGGCAGCGACGGCCTGCCCGACGACATCGCTTACGCCCAGGGGCTGCTCGCTCAATACAATGTGCAGGTCCTGCCCGGCAGCTTGCTCGCCCGCAACGCGGGTGGCCTGAATCCTGGCGCCGGCCGCATCCGCATGGCCCTGGTGGCCCCCGTCGCGGACTGCCTGGAAGCCGCGCACCGCATCGTCTCCTACACCGAAAGCCTCCGATGAGCACAGCTCAGTTGCAATCCATCATCGACCTCGCATGGGAAGCGCGCACCGAGATCAGCGCCATCAACGCGCCCGAAGTGCGCGACGCCGTCGAGCACGTCATCGCCGACCTGAACGGCGGCCGCCTGCGCGTGGCCGAACGCCGCGGCGTCGGCGACTGGCAGGTCAACCAGTGGGTCAAGAAGGCCGTGTTGCTGAGCTTCCGCCTCAACGACAACCAGGTCATGCGCGCCGGCGACCTGGAGTTCTTCGACAAGGTGAAGACGAAGTTCAGGAACCTGGACGAAGCCGCGATGCGCGCCAGCGGCGTGCGCGTGGTGCCGCCGGCGGTGGCGCGGCGCGGCAGCTACATCGCCAAGGGTGTGGTGCTGATGCCCAGCTACGTGAACATCGGCGCCTATGTCGACGAGAACACGATGGTCGACACCTGGGCCACCGTGGGCTCTTGCGCCCAGATCGGCAAGAACGTGCACCTCAGCGGCGGCGTCGGCATCGGCGGCGTGCTCGAGCCGCTGCAGGCCAACCCGACCATCATCGAGGACAACTGCTTCGTCGGCGCGCGCAGCGAGGTCGTCGAAGGCGTGATCGTCGAAGAGAACAGCGTCATCAGCATGGGCGTCTACATCGGCCAGAGCACCAAGATCTACGACCGCGCCACCGACACCGTCAGCTACGGCCGCATCCCGGCCGGCAGCGTGGTGGTCAGCGGCAACCTGCCTTCGGCCGACGGCAAGTACAGCCTGTATTGCGCGGTGATCGTGAAGAAGGTCGACGCGCAGACGCGCGCCAAGACCTCGATCAACGAGTTGCTGCGCGCCTGACCCGGCCCCAGCCCCCAGCACCCAGTCCTCCGAGGAAGCACCATGGCCAACAACCTCGAACGCGTATTGCGCCTGATGGCGGAGAAGAGCGCGTCCGACGTCTACATGTCGGCCAACACGCCCATCCTCATCAAGATCAACGGCCAGATCCTGCAGCTGTCCGACCAGGTGCTGACGACGCACCAGACGCGCCAGCTGCTGTCCGAGATGCTAGCGCCGCAGCAGCTCGAAGAGCTGGACGACACGGGTGAACTCAACGTCGGCATCAGCGTGTCGCGCGTCGGCAGCTTTCGGCTGTCGGCCTTCAAGCAGCGCGGCAGCATCGCCGCGGTCATCCGCTGCATCCCGTTCGATATCCCGGCGCTCGACTCGCTGGGCGTGCCGCCGCTGCTGGCCCAGCTCGTCACCGAGAAACGCGGCCTGATCCTCATGGTGGGCGCCACCGGCACCGGCAAGAGCACGACGCTGGCGTCGATGCTGGAGTGGCGCAACCAGCAGATGACGGGCCACATCCTCACCATCGAGGACCCGATCGAATTCCTCTTCAGCAACAAGAAGAGCATCATCAACCAGCGCGAGGTGGGCCGCGACACGCAGAGCCTGCAGATCGCGCTGAAGAACGCGCTGCGGCAGGCTCCGGACTGCATCCTCATCGGCGAGATCCGCGACCGCGAGACCATGAGCGCGGCCTTGAGCTACGCGCTGTCGGGCCACCTGGTGCTGGCCACGCTGCACGCCAACAACAGCTACCACGCGATGGGCCGCATCCTGTCCTTCTACACGCCGGAAGCGCGGCCCACGCTGCTGTCAGACCTGTCTTCGGGGCTGCGCGCCATCGTCTCGCAACGCCTGCTGCGCAGCAACGCCGGCGGCCGGGTGCCGGCGGTGGAAGTGCTGCTGAACACCAAGCTGGTGGGTGAACTGATCGACAAGGGCGACATCTCGGGCATCAAGGAAGCGGTGGAGAAGTCGCTGGCCGAGGGCTCGCGCACCTTCGAGTCCGACATCGCGCGGCTCATCGCCGAAGGTGTGGTCTCGCGCGACGAAGGCCTGGCGTACGCCGACTCGCCCACCAACCTGCTGTGGCGGCTGCAGAACGAGCAGGCCCCGGCCTCGCGCACCGTGGCCAAGAAGGAAGAGAACGAAGCTGCCAGCTTCACCGAGATCGCCATCGACGTGCGGCCTGAAGAAGCCCGCTCGGGCAACAACCCGAACTGGTCGGCCACGAAACGATGAACACGGGCCCCGGCGCCACGCTGCGGCTGGCCGAGGCGCTGATCGCCTGCCGCTCCGTCACACCCGCCGACGGCGGCTGCCAGGCCTTGCTGACGCAGCGGCTGCAGGGCGCGGGTTTCGAATGCGAAACACTCGACGCCGGCCCGCCTGAAGCGCGCGTGGCCAACCTGTGGGCGGTGCACGACGCTGGCCTTCCCGGCCCCACGCTGGTCTTCGCCGGGCACACCGATGTCGTGCCCACCGGCCCTCTGGAACGCTGGGCCAGCGACCCCTTCGTGCCCACGCACCGCGACGGTCGGCTGTATGGCCGCGGCGCTGCCGACATGAAGGCCGCCGTGGCCGCGATGGCCGTGGCGGCGAGTGAATACGCCATCGCCCACCCCCAGCACGGCGGCCGCGTGGCGCTGCTCGTCACCAGCGACGAAGAGGGCCCGGCGCTGCACGGCACGCGCCATGCCGTCGAGGTGCTGCAGGCGCGCAGTGAGCGGCTCGACGCCTGCATCGTCGGCGAGCCGACCTCGGTCGACCGCCTCGGCGACATGGTGAAGAACGGCCGCCGCGGCACCTTCTCGGGACGGCTGCGCGTCATCGGCGTGCAGGGCCACATCGCCTACCCGCAGCTGGCGAAGAACCCGCTGCATGTGCTGGCGCCGGCGCTGGCCGAACTGGTGGCCACGCACTGGGACGCCGGCAACGCCTACTTCCCGCCGACGAGTTTCCAGGTCAGCAACATCCACGCCGGTACGGGTGCGCTGAACGTCATCCCCGGTGACCTGCAACTCGACTTCAATTTCCGCTTCAGCACCGAAAGCACGCCGGCGTCGCTGCGCCAGCGTGTCGAGGCCCTCCTGCAGCGCCACGGCGTCGAACACGAACTGCAGTGGACGCTGGGCGGCGAGCCCTTCCTCACGCCACCGGGCACGCTGAGCGACGCGCTGGTGGCGGCGATCGCCGCCGAGTGCGGCGGCATCACGCCCGAGCTCAGCACCACCGGCGGCACCTCGGACGGCCGTTTCATCGCCCGCATCTGCCCGCAGGTGATGGAGTTCGGCGTCATCAACGAGAGCATCCACAAGATCGACGAATGGGTGGATGTGGCGGCGCTGGAGCCGCTGAGGAACGTCTACCGCCACACGCTCGAGCGGTTCCTGGCATGACCGTCGAAGAACTCGTGCAGCAGGCCGAGGCCGCGCTGCTGGCAGCCGGCGTGCACTTCGGCCACGGCACCACCAACGCCTGGGACGAAGCCGCATGGCTGGTGCTGTGGCGCCTGGGCCTGCCGCTGGACGCGCTGGACGCCGTCGCCAAACAGGACGTGGCCCCCGTGCAGGCCGAACGGGTGCAGGCGCTGGTGGCCGAGCGCATCCACACGCGCAAGCCCGCGGCCTACCTCACCGGCGAAGCCTGGCTGCAGGGCGTGCCGTTTTTCGTCGATGAACGCGTCATCGTGCCGAGGTCACTCATCGCCGAGCCGCTGGCCGAAGGCCACATCGACGTCTGGCTGACCGAAGACACGAAGCACGTGCTCGACCTGTGCACCGGCAGCGGCAGCCTGGCCGTGTTGGCCGCGCTGGCCTGGCCCGACGTGACGGTGGACGCCACGGATGTCTCCGCCGACGCGCTGGCCGTGGCCGCGCGCAACGTGCAGCGCCACGGCCTGGCCGACCGCATCACGCTGCTGCAAGGCGATGGCCTGGCCGCGGTGGCGGGCCGGTCTTACGACCTCATCCTGTGCAACCCGCCCTACGTCAACCAGCAGGCGATGGCCGAACTGCCACCGGAGTACCGGGCCGAGCCCGCGCTGGCACTGGACGGCAACGTGCACGGCGGCGAAGACGGCATGGACTTCATCCGCGGCCTGCTGGCGCAAGCCCCGGCGCACCTGACCAACGACGCCGTGCTGGTGCTCGAGATAGGCCACGAGCGGCCGCACTTCGAAGCCGCCTTCCCGCGGCTGGACGTGGTGTGGCTGAGCACCAGCGCCGGCGACGAGCAGGTGCTGCTCGTCACGGCCGAAGCGCTGCGCGCCGAAGCCACGAAGACACCCGAGACCCCATGATCCAGATCTCCCAAGTGACCTTGCGCCGTGGCGTCAAGGTGGTGCTGCAAAACGCCAGCGTCACCCTGCAACCGCGCGAAAAGGTCGGCCTCATCGGCCGCAACGGCGCCGGCAAGTCCAGCCTGTTCTCCTTGCTGACGCACCGCCTGCAGTCCGACGCCGGCGACGTCGACATCCCGCCACGCTGGCGTGTCGGCGAGGTGGCGCAGGACGTGCCCGAGACGGACGACGGCGCCACCGACTTCGTGCTGCAGGGCGACCTGCCACTGATGCAGGCGCAGCAGGCGCTGCACGCCGCCGAAGCCGCCGACGACGGCCACGCGATGGCCGACGCGCACCAGGCGCTGGACGAGGCCGGCGCCTTCGACGCCCGCGCCCGCGCCCAGGCGCTGCTGATGGGCCTGGGCTTCCGCGGCGACCAGCTCGACGCGCCGGTCAACACCTTCAGCGGCGGCTGGCGCATGCGGCTGCAGCTGGCGCGCGCGCTGATGTGCCCTTCCGACCTGCTGCTGCTCGACGAGCCCACCAACCACCTCGACCTCGACGCGCTGGTCTGGCTGGAAGCCTGGTTGAAGCGCTACGAAGGACTGATGGTCGTCATCAGCCACGACCGCGAATTCCTCGACGCCATCTGCAACGTCATCGTGCATCTGGACGACCTGCAGCTCACACGCTACACCGGCAACTACACGGCCTTCGAGGAACTGCGCGCCGAGAGGCTCAACCAGGCCGCGGCGGCGTTCTCGAAGCAGCAGGAACGCGTGGCCCACCTGCAGAAGTTCATCGACCGCTTCAAGGCCAAGGCCAGCAAGGCCAAGCAGGCGCAGAGCCGCGTCAAGGCACTGGCGCGCATGGAGCGCCTGGCGCCGGTGATGACGGCGGGCGACTTCAACTTCGAGTTCCGCGAGCCGCTGAGCCTGCCCAACCCGATGTTGAGCTTCGACGCCATCTCGTGCGGCTACAACGGCACGCCCATCGTCAAGAACTTCAGCCGCAGCGTGCTGGCCGGCCAGCGCATCGGCATCCTGGGTGCCAACGGCCAGGGCAAGTCGACGGTGGTCAAGACCATCGCGCGCGAACTGCAGACCTTAGAGGGCGAAATCACC
>JAURZK010000179.1 GCA_030653505.1 Rubrivivax sp. | reverse complement strand
GCGCAGCGACAAGCCTGGGGGCGCCATCAAAACGGGAACTTCATTCCCGGTGGCAGCGGCATGCCGGCCGTCAGCTTGCCCATCTTCTCGGTGCTGACCTCCTCGGCGCGTCGCACTGCGGCGTTGAAGGCAGCGGCCACCAGGTCTTCGAGCATGTCCTTGTCTTCGGCGAGCAGGCTGGGGTCGATGGTGACGCGCTTGACGTCGTGTTTGCAGGTCATGGTCACCTTCACCAGGCCGGCACCCGACTGGCCCTCGACTTCGATCAGCGCCAGTTCCTCCTGCGCCTTCTTCATGTTGTCCTGCATCGCCTGGGCCTGCTTCATCAAGCCGGCGAGTTGGCCCTTCATCATGGTGTCTTCCTTCGGTGTCTTACAGCGGTTTGATCGAGCCGGGAACGATGCGCGCGGTCTTGAACTGTGACAGCAGTTCGCGCACGAGCGGGTCGGCGTGGATGGCGGCCTCGGCGGCGGCCTGGCGGCGCTGGCGTTCGGCGGCGTCGCGTTTGGCGGGGGTGTCTTCGGGCACGCCGGGCTGAAGCTCCAGTTGCACGGCGTGGCCCAGGGCCCCGGCCAGCACGGCGGCGAGCTTGTCGCGCAGCACCGGCGTGCGCAGGGTCTCGCGTTCGACGCGCAACTGCCAGACCTGCGGCGCGGCTGCGGCGTCGATGGCGACCAGGCCGCCCTGCAACGCCAGTTCCCGCGTCAGCGCACCCAGCGTGCCGTCTTCGCACAGGGGCTTGACCAGCGAATACCAGCGGTTGCCCAGCGCCGGGTCGGCGGGCGCCGCCGACACCGCCGGGGCTGTCGCGACGGCCCAGGGGGGTGCCATCGGCGAAGCGACGAAGGGCGCGTCATTCGCTGGCGCCGTTGCCGGCATGGACACCGGCACGGACACCGGCAGGGAAGCCGGCGCGGATGCGGATGCGGGACGTGACACCGGCAAGGGCACGGCCGGCAGCGTGATCGCCGGCGGCGGCGGTGCACGCAGCGGTGCCGCACGCGCCGGCTCGCGCGGTGCGGCCGCCACTCGCGGTCGGCTTTCGACACCGGGCGCCGGAAAGGCCAGGAAGCGCAGCAGCACCATGGTCAGCGCGCCGTACTCGTCGCTCATCAACCCGAGTTCCTCGCGGCCGTGCAGCACCATGCTGTAGAGCAGCTGGGTCTCGTCGGCAGGCAGGGCGTCTGCCAGCGCGCGGGCGTCCTCGGTGTCGGGGTCCTGCGCGTCCAGGGCACCGGGCACGGCTTGCTGTACCGCCATCTGCTGCAGCAGCGTGGCCAGTTCTTCCAGTGTGCCGGCCGCGCTCAGGCCCAGGCTGCGCAGGCCGTCCACCGCGGCCAGCACGGCCGCACCGTCGCGTGCGGCCAGCGCCTGCACCAGCGCGCGGGCGTGGCCACGGTCGACGCTGCCGAGCATGGCGCGCACCACCTCTTCCTGCAGGCGGCCGCCACCGTAGGCGATGGCCTGGTCGGTGAGCGACAAGCCATCGCGCATCGAACCGCGCGCCGCCCGGCCCAGCAGGCGCAGCGCGCCGGCGTCGGCGTCCACGCCTTCCGCTTCCAGCACCCGCTGCAGGTGTTCACGCACCGTCTGCGGCGCCATCGGGCGCAGGTTGAACTGCAGGCAGCGCGAAAGCACCGTGGGCAGCACCTTCTCGGGGTCGGTCGTGGCCAGCACGAACTTCAGGTAGTCGGGCGGCTCTTCCAGCGTCTTCAGCAGTGCGTTGAAGGCGTCCTTCGACAGCTGGTGCGCCTCGTCGATCATGAAGACCTTGAAGCGGCCGATGCCTGGCTTGTACGCGGCGCGCTCGATGAGGTCCTTGATCTCGTCCTTGCCGCCGTTGCTGGCGGCGTCCATCTCGATGTAGTCGAGGTAGCGGTCGGCGTCGATCTCGGTGCAGGCCTGGCAGACGCCGCAGGGCTCGGCAGTGATGCCCCCGGTACCGTCAGGGCCCGTGCAATTCAGGCTCTTGGCCAGGATGCGGCTGACGGTGGTCTTGCCGATGCCACGTGTGCCGGTGAAGAGGTAGGCATGGTGCAGCCTGCCCTGCGTCAGCGCGTTGCTCAGCGCCTGCACGACGTGCTCCTGCCCGACCATCTGCGCGAAGCTGCGCGGGCGGTACTTGCGGGCGAGGACGACGTAACTCATCGAGGTCATTCTACCGGCGGCCCCCGTCACGGCAGGCATCGCGGCCAGGGATAATCGGCCGCCATGACGACCCCCCGACCCACCCCGCTGAGCTACGAGCAGGCGGGTGTCCAGTACGACCTCATCGACCCGTTGAAGGTGGCGGCACAGCGCGCCGCCGCGGCCACCGCGCCACACCTGGCGGGACACGGCTTCAGCGAAGTCGCGGCCTCGCGCGGTGAATCGGCTTACGTCGTCGATGTCGGGCCCTTCTACATCGCCAGCATCGTCGAATGCCTGGGCACCAAGACCCTGGTGGCCGACGAGATGCAGCGCCTCACCGGCAGAAGCTACTTCGCCGGCATCGCGCAGGACACCATCGCGATGGCGGTCAACGACCTCATCACCGTCGGTGCCACGCCGCTGGTGGTGCAGGCCTACTGGGCCGCGGGTGGCAGCGAGTGGTTCGCCGATGCGCAGCGCTCGCAGGCGCTGGTCGAAGGCTGGAAGGCCGCGTGCGACACCTGCAAGGTGGCCTGGGGTGGCGGCGAGACACCGGCGCTGGCCGGCATCGTCGAAGACGGCCGCATCGATCTGGCGGCTTCGTGCACCGGCCTCGTCAACCCGAAGCAACGCCTGAGCCTGGGCGAGGCATTGGCCCCCGGTGACGCCATCGTGCTGCTGGCCAGCAGCGGCATCCATGCCAACGGCCTGAGCCTGGCGCGCAAGCTGGCCGAGCGCCTGCCCCAGGGCTACCTGACCGAGATCGAACCCGGGCTGGGCTACGGCGAAGCCTTGCTGGCGCCGACGACGCTGTATTCGCCGGTGACGGAGGCGTTGTGGGCCGCAGGCATAGTCGTGCACTACGCCGCCAACATCACCGGCCACGGCTGGCGCAAGCTGCTGCGACACCCCAAGGCCTTGAGCTACCGCGTGCACACCGTGCCGCCGGTTCCGCCGGTGCTGCGCTTCATCGCAGAACAGGCCGGCCACGACGCCGCCGAGGCCTACGGCACCTTGAACATGGGCGCCGGCTTTGCACTCTTCGTTGCCGCGGAGGACGCCGCACGCACGGTGGAGGTGGCACGCACCTGCGGCATCGGCGCCTGGGACGCCGGCCGCGTCGAGGCCGGGCCCAAGGCGCTGCACATCGAACCTCTGGGTGTGCACTTCAGCGGCGAATCGCTGCAGCTGCGCTGAACACCGGGCGGGCACCCGCGCTCGCTTAGAATACAAAGCGCCGGGCCTCCCCGCATGGAAGCGCGCCCAACCGGGTCAGGTGGGGAACCAAGCAGCCCTTAGCGTTGCAACCAGTGCCGGGGTCAGGCTCGGCACCCTCTGCGCCCCTCAGGCCTGCCCTTTCGAAAACGCCAGCGCCGCCTGGTCGCGCAGCGCGCGCAGCAGCCCCAGTTCCCCCTCGCCCAGCACGATGCTGCCAGCCACCGCCTTGTCGGCGTAGATGAGGCCGATCGGCTGGCCCTTGAGCATCAGCGGCAGCAGCAGGAAGGTCGGCGCGTTGACCTGCTTGCGGTACCAGGCGGGCAGGCGGGCCGCCACCGTCCGGCTGTCGGCCACCATCAGGTCGGCGCCCTTGGCGCACAGCCACGCGAAAAGGTCGACCACCGCGTGCGCGTCGGGCTGGATGCGGAAGGCGGCACGCACCTCGGCGGCGCCGGGCCCGAGGCCGACGCGGCCAACGAGGCGGCTCTGCCCCGGTTCGCGCAGGCACAGCACGACACAGCGGAAGTCCATCGCCACGTGCATGGTGTTCAGCACCTTGGGCAGCACGTCGCTCAGGCGCATCGACGAACCCGCCACCGCACCGCGGACTTCTTCCAGCGCCTGCAGCATCGCGCCGTGCGCCGGGCTGGCGGCCGCCGGCAGCACCAGCGTGGCTATGTCGACCGGGCCGACCACGCTGCCCGTGGCGGTGACGCTCTCGTCCATCACCTGCGTGGCTTCCAGCAGCCGCCTTGCCGGCGCGCCTGCGGCCACTTGCACGCCCATGGCCTGCGCCAGTGCCTTCAGGTGGCTGCGCGTGGTGTAGGTGGCCGAGACGATGTCGCGCGCCTGCAGGCCCAGTACCGGCGCGTAGAGCTCGGCCACACGCTGCACCGCGGCGGCCTGCACCTCGCCGTCGCTGCTGAGCATGGCGTCGGCGATGGCGTTGGCGCCGCGCGCCAGCCAACGCTGGCGTTCGGGGCCCCGTTCGACGGCGCGGCTGGGTGTCTCGCCTTCGGGCTGCCGCAGCACACGCTGCAGGCTGTCGGGCAGGCCCCAGGCCTTGGCCACGCCGCAGCCCAGTTCGTCCAGACCCAGCCCCAGCACCTGCCTGGCAGCGGCCTCGCGCAACCGCGCCGAGCCCGGCGACGTGTGGTCTGCGCCCAGCGCCTGGCGGATCTGCACCGCTTCCTCGGGCAGGTAGCACTCGGTGAGCAGGCGCCCGAGGTTCTGGAACATCGCGCCCAGGAAGGCTTCCTCGCCATCACGTGCGGTGCCCGTCAATTCGTCGGCCAGCGTGCCGGCCATCAGCGCGCGCAGGAATTCTTCCTTCAGCACCCCGGCGTGAGCCTTGTCGTGCATGTGCTCAAGCAGCAACACCGACAGCGCCATGTTGCGGATGCCGGCAAAACCCACCAGCGCCACGGCCCGTGTCACTGTGCCTATGCCTTCACCCGCCTTCGAGGTGAAGTGCGCCGTGTTCACCATGCGCAGCAGCTTGTTGGTGAGCGCCACGTCCTTGAGGATCTCGTCGGACAGCTTCTTCAGGCTGTCGGTCTCGGACGCGGCCACGCGCTGGATGCCTACGATGCTCGACGACAGCGCCGGGAAGTCACTCTTGTGGCGCATGCGCCGCAGCAGGAACTCGAGCGTGGCATGGCTGCTGCCGGCGTCGGGGTGGGCGGCGTGCGCGGGGTTCAGCCAGGCACGCAGCGCGGTGTGCATCGAACGGGCGCTGTCGTAGCGCGAAGCGATGTCGCGTGTCAGCGCGCGCTGCACCACGCCGCGCAGCGTGGCGTCGACCTTCACGCTGGCCGGCAGCACCATGTCCTCGCGCTGCACACGTTCGACGGCGCGGTAGGGGTCGGTCTCGCGCATCAGCGGCGCGCCGGCCAGCAGTTCACCCAGCAGCACGCCGGCGGCGAAGACGTCCATCGCCGGCATCGGCGCCTCGCCGCGCGCGGCTTCCGGCGAGATGTAGCCGGGCGTGCCCATGATGCGGCCGTCGCCGGCCGGCGCCGCTGCGCCGCGTCTGCGGTCGGGTGCTGTCACGCGTGCGGCGATGCCGAAGTCCATCACGCGCGCGCGACCGTCACGCCCGAGCAGGATGTTGGACGGCTTCAGGTCGCGGTGCACGATGCCCATCTCGTGCGCGGCGGCCAACGCGTCGAGCACCCCCAGCATCAGCTCGACGGCGTCGCGTGCCGCCATCGGCGCTTTGCCGCGGCGCGCCTGCGACAGCGTCGGGCCTTCGACGTACTCGAAAACCAGGTAGGGCTGGCCGTCGTGTTCGTCGGCCTCGAAGACGGGCACGATGTTCGGGTGGCTCAGGCGGCTGACGGCACGCGCCTCGTGCAGCCATTCGCTGACGGCGGCGGCGTCTGCGTCGGGGTCCAGCAGCTTGAGCGCGACCTCGCGGTCCAGGCGCGGGTCGTGCGCCAGCCAGACGCGGGCCTGTGCGCCGCGCCCCAGTTCACGCTGCAGTTCGAAGCGTGCCAGGCGGCCGTAACCTTTCACCGCCGAGCCCGTGGCCTTGCTCATGAGCGCAGGCGTGACGTGGCGGCTGTCGGCTCGGGCTGCAGGGGCATTGGCGCCGTCATCGGCGACTGCGCCAGGCCCAGCGGCGTGCTCGCCTTGGCCTGCAGCGCCTCCTGGAGTTCTCGCGGCCCGAAGTTCAGCAGGCGGCCGTAGCGGGTGACGACGCGGGTCAGCGCAGCGGCGACACGCCCCGCCGGCAGCGCCTGCGCGTCGATCGCCTCATTGGCGCAGCTGGCCGCAGCGCGCAGCAGGTCGTCGTCACCTTCGGTGCTGCGCGGGGCGGTGGCCAGCGACTGGCGGCGCACCATCGTCAGCACGTTGTCGTCCAGCCCCCAATGCCGCGCCACGGCAGCGCCGATGGCCTCGATGTCGACACCCAGCACGGCGAAGGAGGCGCCCTCTTCCGTCATGCCCGGCTCTTCGGGTTCTTCCGGGCGCGGCGAAGGTGCGGGCAGCATCAGCCGTCGGATCTGCGCCGCTTCGTCGGCGAAGTGATAGTGCACCACCAGGCGGCCCAGGTTCTGCAGCAGCGCGATGAGGTAGACGACCTCGGCGTCGTAACCCGCCGGGCGCAGCGCGATGGCCACACGGCCGGCGCGCTTGCAGCGGTCGATGAGGCGTTCGAGGTCAGCGGCACCGGTCTCGCCCAGCGGGCCGGGCCAGGGGCGCAGCGCCAGCGCCGCACGCCGCACGCCGTCCAGGCCCAGCATCGCAATGGCGCGGCGCACCGTGAGCACCGGGCCGCTGCCCGAGATCTGTGCGCCGCGCACCTGCGCCGAGTTCACCAGTCGCAGCAACTCGAAGGACAGCGCCAGGTCGTCGAGCACGACCTCAGCCAATTCGGCGGTGCGCCCGCGTTCCATCATCGCCAGTCGGGCCGCGCGGGCGGCGCCGCCGGGCGATGCCGGCAGCACGCCGGCCGTGCGCAGGCGGTCGGCCAGCAGTGCCAGCGGGCCGCCGCCGGCCCCGCTATCGCTCTGCAGCCAGCCTTCCAGCGCTCGCAGCAGCGTGCGCGCGCCGCGGTAGCGTTGACGCTCCTGGCGGTCGGTGGCGCGGTTGGCGATCGCGCGCAGCGGCTCGGGCACGGGCTGTGCGGTGCTCCAGGGCAGACGCACGATCTCGCGCCCCACAGGCGGCAGGCGCGCGACGACACGGCCAATGTCGCTTTCCTCCAGCGCCGGCTGGCCGGTGAGCAGCAGGTGCAGCAGCACGCCGCAGGCCAGCACGTCACGCTCGGCAGCGGCACGCTGCACACGCAGGCTGCCGGGCACGTCGCCTGCCGCATGGGCCATCTCGACGGCCACCGCCAGCCCGGCCACGCGCAGCTGCCCGTCGTCGCTGGCCAGCACCATGTAGGGCTGCAGGTCGTGGTGGGCCAGGCCCGCCTCGTGGGCGTAGGCCAGACCCTGCAGCAGTTGCGTCGTCCACTCGGCAGCTTCCGACGCCGGCACGCCGCGGGCGGGCAGGCGTTCGCTGAGCGTGGCGCCGTCACGCGGGTCGTAGGCCACGTAGGGCCAGCCGTCCTGCACGCCGGTCTCGACAACGGCGGCCAGGCAGGGGTGGTCCAGGCGCGAAGCCTGGCGCACGGCCTGCTGCCAGCGGTCCATCGCCGCGGCGTCGACGGGCTGCACCCGGGGCAGCACCAGCACCAGGTCCTGGCCGATGCGCGCGTCGGCCACACGCCAGGCCATCGTGCGTTCACTCCTGCCCAGCAGGCGCAGCAGCTGCATGCGGCCGAACCAGCGCACGGCAGGCGTTCGCGCGGCAGCAGAGACGTCTGGTTGCGGGTTGGGCATGGCAGTCGCATTTCAATGCCAGACAGCCCCGGGCGAAGGGCGGAACAAGGGTGACATCGGCCCGCTGTTCGTCGTCCGTTCGGCTCGAGGGCAGCACGACGGGCGGTGTGCGCCACGCCGTGGCCCCAGGGCAGCGGGACCTGCCTATGGCCGCTATAGGCAATGAACTGCCCGCAAGCCCGGGACGCGCCAGGTGCTTATGTCAAAATCCACTCGCCTTGTTGCATGCGTGGCGTCGCCATGTGTCCGGGCCCGGAGACCCATCCCATGAGCAGTGAATTGATCAAACACGTCACCGACGATTCCTTCGGCGCCGACGTCCTGCAGGCCGACAAGCCCGTGCTCGTCGACTACTGGGCCGAGTGGTGCGGGCCCTGCAAGATGATCGCCCCCATCCTGGACGAGGTGTCCAAGGACTACGACGGCCGCCTGCAGATCGCGAAGATGAACGTCGACGAGAACCGCGAGGTGCCGGGCAAGTACGGCATCCGCGGCATCCCCACGCTGATGCTCTTCAAGGGCGGCCAGCTCGCGGCGACCAAGGTAGGCGCGCTCTCGAAGGCCCAGTTGACCGCATTCATCGACGGTCATCTATAATTCGTGACACCGGCCAGCGCCCCCCACGCGCTGGCGGGCTGACCCGCCACCACGCACGCCCCGCCGGCCTCGACGCCGGCAACCCCAAGGCCCGCAGCGTGGCTCTGGCGAATCTCATCCGCGTTCCGCCGCCCGTGCCGCCCTGAAGGCACGCGAGCCGCACCGCATCTGCCCTGCGAGGGTGCTGCCCCATGCACTTGTCCGAACTCAAAGCCCTGCACGTCTCCGCGCTCATCACCATGGGCGAGGAACTGGAGATCGAGAACGTCGCCCGCCTGCGCAAGCAGGAACTGATGTTCGCCATCATGAAGAAGCGCGCCAAGGCCGGCGAGCAGGTCTTCGGCGACGGCGTGCTCGAGGTGTTGCCCGACGGCTTCGGCTTCCTGCGCAGCATCGAGGCCAGCTACATGGCTTCCACGGACGACATCTACCTGTCGCCGAGCCAGATCCGGCGATTCAACCTGCACACCGGCGACAACGTCGAAGGTGAAGTGCGGGTGCCCAAGGACGGTGAACGCTACTTCGCGCTGGTCAAGGTCGACCGCGTGAACGGCGTCACGCCCGAGGAGAGCAAGCACAAGATCATGTTCGAGAACCTGACGGCGCTGTTCCCGAAGGAGCAGTTCAAGCTCGAACGCG
>JAURZK010000171.1 GCA_030653505.1 Rubrivivax sp. | reverse complement strand
AGAAGTGCATCTTCTGCTACCCGCGCATCGAAGCGGGGCAGCCCACGGTGTGCAGCGAAACCTGCGTCGGCCGCATCCGTTACCTCGGCGTGCTGCTCTACGACGCCGACCGCATTCAAGCGGCGGCGAGTGTCGAGAAGGACAAGGACCTGTACCAGGCGCAGCTCGACATCTTCCTCGACCCCTTCGACCCCGCGGTGATCGCGCAGGCGCGCAAGGACGGTATCCCCGACAACTGGCTTGAAGCGGCGAAGAACAGCCCCGTCTACAAGATGGCGGTGGAATGGAAGGTGGCGCTGCCGCTGCACCCGGAGTACCGCACGCTGCCTATGGTCTGGTACGTGCCGCCGCTGAGCCCCATCACCGCCGCGGCGAATGCCGGGCAGGTGGGCACCAACGGCGAGATCCCCGACGTGAACCAGCTGCGCATCCCGGTCAAGTACCTGGCCAACCTGTTGACGGCTGGCGACACCTTCCCGGTGGTGCGTGCGCTCGAACGCATGCTCGCCATGCGCGCCTACCAGCGCAGCAAGCATGTCGACGGCCTGGCCAACACGGCAGCCATCGACCAGGTGCGCATGAGCGTCAACGAGGTCGAAGAGATGTACCGCGTGATGGCCATCGCCAACTATGAAGACCGCTTCGTCATCCCCACCACGCACCGCGAGTACGCCGAGAACGCCTTCAACGTGCGCGGCGGCTGCGGCTTCAGCTTCGGCAACGGCTGCAGCGAGGGCACGACGGAGACGAGCCTCTTCGGCAGCGAGAAGAAGCGCACCATTCCCATCAAGGCGGGGGTCTGATATGAAGGCCTTCCACGCCCCCTTGCCGATGGCGATGACGCTGCGTGTGCTCGCACACCTGCTGAGCTACCCCGACGCCAAGCTGCGGGCCCACTTGCCCGAGCTGCGCACCGCGCTGCACGACGAACGCGCGCTGACCTTCGGTCGCCTGGCCGAACTCGACGCGCTGATCGACCGTCTCTCCGACCGCGGTCAGAGCCGCCGCGCGCTGGACATCGAGGCCGACTACGTCGAACTCTTCGACCGCGGCCGCGGCACCGCCTTGCACCTCTTCGAGCACGTGCACGGCGACAGTCGCGACCGTGGCCCGGCGATGGTCGACCTGCTCAAGACCTACGAAGCGGCCGGCCTGTTCATGGGGCCGGGCGAACTGCCCGACTACCTCCCCGTGGTGCTCGAATACGCCTCGACCCAGCCGGCCGAGCAGGCACGTGCTTTCCTGGGTGAAGTCGCGCACATCCTGCAGGTCGTCTTCAGCGCCTTGCTGAAGCGCCAGAGCGCACACGCCTGCGTGCTGGCGGCTCTGCTCGACCTGGCCGGCGAGAAGGCGCAGCCCGTGCCGGTGCCGCCCGAACCGGAGATCGACGAAAGCTGGGAAGAGCCGCTGGCCTTCGGCGGCTGCTCGACGCAGGGCCAGGCCAGCCCGGGCCAGCCGCAACCCATCCAGATCGTCAAGCGCGCCGCTGCCGCGGCCGCGCTCCACAACCTCCCGGGAGCGTCCGCATGAACGCCGCACACACCTTCCTGTTCACCGTCTACCCCTACCTCTGCCTGGCCGTGTTCTTCATGGGCAGCCTGGCGCGTTTCGACCGCGACCAGTACACCTGGAAGAGCGACAGCTCGCAGCTGCTGCGCTCGGGGCAGTTGCGCTGGGGCAGCAACCTTTTCCACGCCGGCATCCTGTTCCTGTTCTTCGGTCACCTCGTCGGCCAGCTGACGCCGCATTGGCTCTACGAGATCTTCATGACCGCGTCGCAGAAACAGCTGCTGGCGGTGATCGCCGGGGGCGTGGCCGGCGCCATCTGCTTCGTGGGCCTCAGCCTGCTGCTGCACCGGCGCATCTTCGACCCGCGCATCCGCCTCACCAGCCACCGCACCGACCTGGCCATCCTCGTCATCCTGTGGGTGCAGTTGGTCATCGGCCTGGCGACGCTGCCGGCGTCGTTCAGCCACGTGTCCGACCCGCAGACCATGCTGCGCCTGGCCGAGTACCTGCAGGGCATCGCGACCTTCCAGCCCAACGCGGCGCTGGTGGCCGGCGTGGCATGGCACTTCCAGGCCCACATGCTGCTGGGCATGACGATCTTCCTGCTCTTCCCGTTCAGCCGCCTGGTGCACGTGTGGAGCGGCTTCGGCACGCTGGCCTACGTCTTCCGCCCCTACCAGGTGGTGCGTGCCCGCCGCCTGAACGTGCCCGCCGACCAGAACCAGCCGCGCAAGCCGGCTTGAAGGAGCACGACATGAAGCCACCCTATGTCCTGCCCACCGTCAATGGCGTGCCGCTGGCCTATCCGGAAGAGCCGATCGACGAAGAGGCGCTGCGCCAGCGCGCCTGCACCGAGTTGCTGCGCCAGGCGGCCATGGCCGAAGGGCTGCTGAGCGAAGAAGACCCGGCGCCGCTGCGGGGCGCCATCACCGAAGACGCCAGCACCGCCATCGAGCTGCTGCTCGACCGGGCGCTGCAACTGCCCGAGCCCACCGACGGGGCCTGCCGCCGTCACCATGCCGCCAACCTGCCGCGTTATGCACACGGTGAACGTGCGCAGGTGCGCCACGTGCTGTTCGCGGTGACACCGGGTGTCGACGTCAATGCACTGCGCAAACGTGCCGAGGCCTGCCTGCTCGACCTGCGCTGCGACGCCGGCGGCGACCGGTTCGGCGAGGTCGCACGCAGCACCTCGAACTGCCCCAGCGGCGCCGACGGTGGTGAACTCGGCTGGCTGCGCGCCGAAGACTGCGCGCCCGAACTGGCCAAGGAAATCCTGGGTCACGCCGAGATCGGCGTGCTGCCGCGCCTGGTGGCCACACGTTTCGGGCTGCACGTGGTGGAGGTGCTGGCGCGCGAGCCCGGCGCCCAGCCGCCCTACGAAGCCGTCCGTGCGGCCGTGGCGCAGGCGCTGCGCCAGCAGGCCTTTGCCACCGCGCTGCGCCAGTACCTGCAACTGCTGGCCGGCCAGGCCCAACTGCGCGGCGTCGACCTCGAGGCTTCGGCCTCGCCGCTGGTGCAATAGGCGCATCGCGTCCGCGGAACGCTCCTCATGCCCGACGAACTGCTGGAGCGGCTGCGCCGCTTCCAGAACGACGCCTTCCCGCAGCACCGCAGCCACTTCAGGCTGCTGGTGGACGACGGCCAGCACCCGACCACGCTCTTCATCGGTTGCAGCGATTCACGCCTCGTTCCCTACCTGCTGACGGGCACCGGGCCGGGTGAACTCTTCCTGGTGCGCAACGTCGGCGCCTTCGTGCCGCCCTACGACGGTTCGGCGGGTTTTCATGGCACGGCGGCGGCGATCGAGTTCGCGGTGCTCAACCTGCTGGTCACGCGCATCGTCGTCTGCGGCCACAGCCACTGCGGCGGCATCCGCGCGCTGTACGGCGACGTGCACCCGAAGGCGCTGAATCTGCAGCAGTGGCTGGAGCTCGGCCGCGAGGCCGCGCTGCCGGTGGCCGAGCCCGGCCCCGAGGTGCTGCGCCGCACCGAACAGCGCGCCGTGGTGCTGCAGCTCGAGCGGCTGATGGACTATCCGATGGTGCGTGAACGTGTCGAGGCCCGCCAGCTCAGCCTGCACGGCTGGCATTACGTCATCGAGGACGGTGAGGTGCATGTCTTCGACGTGCAGCGCGGCCGCTTCGTGCCGGCCGCCGATGCCGAGAACGCCGGCACCGGGCCCTACCACCCTTACGACGAGCCGGTGCTGTGACGGCCTTCGCCTCCGGTGGCCCCGACACCCGCTGGCGCGTCAGCCGGCTGTTCTCGGCACCGCACCGGCTGGGTTTCTTCAGCGCGGCGCTGATGCTCGCGTTGAGCGCGCTGTGGTGGGCGGGCGTGCTGGCCGCACGCCATGTCGGCGTGCTGCTGCCCTGGGCAGTGCCGCCGCCGGCTGCGCACGGGCTGTTCATGACGATGGGCTTCATGCCGCTGTTCATCGTCGGCTTCCTGTTCACCGCCGGGCCGAAGTGGCTGGGCCTGCCCGAGGTGACGGCCCCCACCTTGGCCACGCCGGTGGCCCTGATGCTGGCCGGCTGGATGCTGGCGCTGGCAGGCTTCCATGTGAATGCGCTGCTGGCAGGTCTGGGCGTGGCGCTGGTGGCTGGCGGCTGGAGTGCGCTGGTGCTGCGCTTCTTCGCGATGCTCCGCCGCAGCCGTGCGGCCGACCAGGTTCACGCGACGGTGATTGCCTTGGCCGGTACGGTGGGTGCGCTGTCGCTGTGGGGCGCAGCGCTGGGGCTGATGCTCGGTGACATCACCACCGTCCGCGCGGCCACCCAGCTGGCGCTGTGGGGCTGCCTGGCACCGACCTTCGCGGCAGTGTCGCACCGCATGATTCCTTTCTTCACTGCCAGCGCCTTGCCGGCGCTGGACAGCTGGCGTCCGAACTGGCTGCTGTGGGTGATGCTGCTGGTGCTGGCCTGCAGTGGTGCCGGCGCGGCGGCCGAGTTGCTGTGGTGGCCGCTGCCCGCGGCGCTGCGCTGGGCGCAGGTGGCGGTGGAAACGCCGGCCGCCGTGCTGCTGCTGTGGCTGGCGTTGCGCTGGGGCCTCGTGCAGAGCCTGAAGATCCGCCTGCTGGCCATGCTGCATGGCGGTTTCGCCTGGCTGGGTGTGGCGCTGGCGCTGTCGGCGCTGTCGCATGCGCTGCAGGCGCTGGGCCACGCCGGCCTGGGCCTGGCGCCGACACATGCGCTGGCGATGGGCTACCTCGGCGCGACGCTGATCGCGATGATCACCCGCGTGGCCGCCGGCCACAGCGGGCGGCCGCTGGCTGCCGACGACGTCGCCTGGGCGCTGTACTGGGGCCTGCAGGCCGGCGCGGTGCTGCGCGTGGGCGCGGCGATCTGGCCGGCAGCCGAAACGCCGCTGGTGCTGGCCGCCGTGGCGGCATGGACGGCCGCGGCCACCGGCTGGGCTTGGCGCTACGGCGGCTGGCTCGGCCGGCCGCGCGCCGATGGTCGACCGGGCTGAGCGGCGGTGATGACTCTGGCGCGAGCGCCTCACGCCGCTGGGCCGGGCCCCGGTATGCCGCGCAGCGTCGGCGGCCGGCAGCCGTTGCTGCGGGTCCTGCAGTTGTCGCAGAAGGGCACCGGCCTGCTGGCGCAGGCCGCGACCCCTTCAGCCCAGGCGCACCGCCTGCCCCTCGCGGTCGAAGGGCACGAAGCGCTCGATGTCCCCCTGGCGCACGGCCTCGACCATCTTCTGCAACGCAGCGTCGACCTGGCTCGCCGTCGGCGGCAGCGGCGCGCGCCCGCCCAGTGCGGCGGCGAACATCAGCGTCCAGCGCGGGCCCAGGGTCTCGGACTCGGCCAGCAGCGTGGCGAAGTCGGGCAGCGCCTGCGGGTCCTTGTCGACGCACATCAGCGGCGCCAGCTCGCCGCCTTCGCCGGCCTCGAAGTCCTGGCGCTGCTCGGCCGAGGCGGCTTCGGGCAGTGTGGCGCCGGCAAACACCAGCAGCAGGCGTTGCGGATCGGCCTGCCGGCGTGCGGCCTGCAGCAGTTCGTCGAAAGTCGTGATGTCCATGCGGCGAGCCTAACCCGAAGTGGAGGTGTGCCTGGCGCCGTGACAATGGGCATGGCCTTCGACGCCGCGGCCGCCCTTTTGGCAGACAGGAGCCCAGCTTGATGCCCAACCCAATCAGCTTCCACAACAGCCCGGCCGCCGGCTTCGACGAACCCTTCGAGATGCTGCTGGCCTGCCACGAACGTGTGCAGCGCATGCTGGGGCTGCTGCTGCGCCTGGCCGAACACCTGAACCGGCACGGCGCCGACGACCAGGCCCGCCAGGCCGCGCGTGACGTGATGCGCTATTTCGACCAGGCCGGCCCCGCGCACCACGAGGACGAGGAACGCCACCTGTTCCCGCTGCTGCTCGCGCAGGGCGACGCGGGCACGGCCGACGTGGTGCAACGCCTGCAGCAGGACCACGTGGCGATGAGCAGGCAGTGGCAGGCCGTGCGCGCCGACCTGGCCGAGATCGAGGCCGGGCGCTGGCCCCCTGCCGAAGCCGTGCAGCCGCGCTGGCAGGCTTATGCCGAGCTCTACGCCGGGCACATCGCCGCAGAGGAAGGCCAGGCCTATCCGGCGGCGCGCGCGTTGCTGCCCGCCCCGGCGCTGCGCACGATGGGCCAGGAAATGGCACAGCGCCGCGGCGTGCCGCCGCCGCGCTGATCACGCCGAGGCCTGATCAACCGACGGCCACGCGCACCGGCACGCGCCTGCGGCCCAGCCGGCCGCCAAAGTGCGGGTCGAAGCGGCCGGCCACCGGGGTGCCGCAGTGCCCGCAGGCGCCGTGTTCGTCCAGCGCGTAGTGCAGCACGGCATGCCAGTCGCGTTCGATCAGCGGCGCCTGGCAGCCGGGGCACAGCGTGCTGCCGCCTTCGGCGTCGTGCACGTTGCCCAGGTAGACGTGGCGCAGCCCGGCCGCGCGCGCGATGCGCCGTGCGCGCTGCAGCGTGGCCGCCGGCGTCGGCGGCAGTTCGCCCAGCTTGTAGTCGGGGTGGAAGGCGGTGAAGTGCAGCGGCACGTCCGGGCCCAGGTGGTCGACGATCCAGCGGCTCATCGCTTCCAGCTCGGCCGTGCCGTCGTTCAGGCCCGGGATCAACAGCGTGGTGATCTCCAGCCAGCAAGTCGTGTCATGCACGATGTACTGCAGGGTGTCGAGCACCGGCGCCAGGTGCGAGGCTGTCTGCGCGACGTAGAAGCTGTCGGTGAAGGCCTTCAGGTCGACGTTGGCGGCGTCCATCTTCGCGAAGAAGGCCGCGCGCGGCGCGGGGTGGATGTAGCCAGCGGTGACGGCCACCGTCTTCACGCCCAGCGCGTGGCAGGCGTCGGCGGTGTCCATCGCGTACTCGGCGAAGATCACCGGGTCGTTGTAGGTGAAGGCCACGCTGGCCGCGCCGCTGTGCAGCGCCGCCTCGGCGATGCGTTGCGGCGAGGCAGCGTCCTGCAGGCGGTCCATCTCGCGGCTCTTCGAGATGTCCCAGTTCTGGCAGAACTTGCACGCCAGGTTGCAGCCCGCGGTGCCGAAGGAGAGCACTGCCGAGCCCGGGTGGAAGTGGTTCAGCGGTTTCTTCTCGATGGGGTCGATGGCGAAGCCCGAACTGCGGCCGTAGGTCGACAGCACGATGGCGTCGCCCTGGCGCTCGCGCACGAAGCACAGGCCACGCTGGCCGTCGTTCAGGCGGCAGTCGCGCGGGCACAGGTCGCATTGCAGCCGGCCGTCGGGCAGCTTGTGCCACCAGCGGGCGGGGTAGGGTGCGTCCGCCCCGGTGGCGGCGAAGGTTTCAGTGGATGCTGGCATGGCGTGGTTCCGCGTGCACCGTGACGCCGTAGCGCCAGAGCTGGATGTCGGGGGCCCAGAAGTCGGCCGACAGGCCGGCCTTGCGCAGCAACGCGCGCAGGAAGTCGCGTGGGTCGGGCAGGCCGGCCCAGACCTGCGGCAGGAAGGTGCTGCGGCGCCCATCCCAGGCCAGAACCACACCGTCGACCCCCGGATGCAGCTGCCGGGCGGCTTGCTCGAGGTCGGTGGCTGCCGGCATCGGTTGCAGCGGCTCCAGCACCGAGACCTCGATCTGCAGACCGGGCCACTCCTCGGCCGTCAGCGGCGTGAAGCGGTGGTCGCCGAAGGCGGCGGCCAATGCGTTGTGGCGCACGTCGTCGCCCAGTGGCCCCCGCGCTTCGAGCTGGCCGACACAGCCGCGCAATTCGCCCTGGGCATCGTGCAGGGTGACAAAGCTGGCGCCGGGTTCCAGCAGGCCTGGGTGCGTCGGCGCGGTGGGCGCGGGCAAGCCCAGGGCGCCAGCGATCTCCGCGCGGGCGGTGGCCAGCAGGGTCGGGCCCAGTGCGGGTGCGGCCCCGGCGCCGGCTGCGCCGTCGGCGCCAGCCGCCGCGCATTCGTCATCGGCGCCTGCGTCATCGGCGCGTTCGCCATCATCGCGCGACGGCGCCATGAAGGCGACGGCGCCATAACCGACGACGCGCGCGGGGTCACCGCCGCCGGTATCGGCCGAATTGCGCAGGTCCAGCAGGCGCGGCTGCAGCCCGAGGCGCGCCGCTGCGCGCAACGCGCCGTTCAGCGGCATGGCGCCGCAGGCGTCGTCACCGCGCAGGCCGGCGCTGCAGCTCAGGATGCGCTGCACCGTGCGCTGGTCGCGCAGCCGTGCCTCGCCGTAGGGCAGGTAGTGCGAGAGGTCGGAGCTGATCACGATCAGCGTCTCGTCGCCGCCCCACAGCCTGTCCAGCACCTCTTCGACGTCCCGCGGGCTGGCCTCACCCACCAGCAGAGGCAGCAAGGTGAAACCGTCGGCCAGCACGGTTTGCAGGAAGGGCAGTTGCACTTCCAGCGCGTGCTCGTCGGCGTGCGCGGCGTCGCTGAAAGTGACCTGCGGCAGGTCGGCGACGGCCGCCAGCGCTGCCTGGTCGACGGGCACCCGGCCCAGCGGGGTCTCGAAGGCCAGCGCACGCGGCGCGGCCAGGCCACGCAGGGCCACGTGATGCGCCGGGCCCATCAGCACGACGCGGCGTATGCGCCAGCGCAGGGGCGCCAGCAAGGCGTAGGCGCGCGCCGCCACCTCGCCCGAATACACGTAGCCCGCGTGCGGCACCACGAGCAGCTTGGGCGCCCGCAAGGCGTCGCCGCAGGGCGCCGGCGCCTGCCCCAGGGACCGCGCCACCGCTTGCCGCAGGGCCTGCGGGTTGGCCGGATAGAAGCTGCCGGCCACGGCAGCACGACGGATGGCTTCCATGTACGACCTCCTGTCAGGTGCCATCTTGGGCGCCTGCCGGAAGAGATCAAGGGCCGGCGCGCCAGTTCCGTGCTCGCGCATTGCCCTGGCTCAATGCGGCCTGCAAGGTCGGGCCCTGTCATACAGTCGGCCCATGCAGAGAACGACCACGCTCGCCGCCAAGCTCGGTGCCATCGGCGCCGTGTTGATGGTGATGGCCATGGCCTCCATCGGCCTGACCTTCTGGGTGACCTGGCAGCTGGAAGGCGGCGCCGCTGCGGTGAACGAGGCCGGCCGCATGCGCATGCAGACCTGGCGGCTGGCGCAGACCCTGCCCAGCCAGGACGGCAGCCGCCTGCAGGCCCAGCTGGCCCAGTTCGAGCAGACCCTGGCCTTGCTGCGCAGTGGCGACCCGGCGCGGCCGCTGTTCGTGCCGCGCGACGACCGGTCGCAGGCCGCCTTCGTGCAGGTGCAGCAGGCCTGGACCGCCTTGCGCGGCGCCTGGAGCCCAGCGTCGCCGCCCTCGGCCGAGGCCGCCGCGGTGCAGGCCGAGGCCTTCGTCGCGCATGTCGACGGCTTCGTCAGCGCCATCGAGTCGCAACTGGCGCGCTGGACGACGCTGCTCAACAGCTTCCAGTTCGTGATGATGGCGCTGGCCATCGGCAGCGGCGTGACGCTGCTCTATGCGGCCTACCTCTTTGTCTTCAACCCGCTGGCACGGCTGCAGGCCGGGCTGGCGCGGGTGGGCGCGGGTGACCTGGCGGCCCGTGTCGAGGTCGGCTCGGCCGACGAGTTCGGCGCGCTCGCCCAGGGCTTCAACCAGATGGCCGCGACGCTGCAGGGGCTGTACCAGAACCTCGAGGCCAAGGTGCAGGAAAAGACGCTGGGCCTCGAACAGCAGCACGCCCGCCTGGCGGCGCTGTACGAGGCCTCGGCCTTCGTCGCCCACGCCACCAGCCTGGACGAACTGGCGCAAGGCTTCGCGCGCCAGCTGCGGCGCGTCGCACGCGCCGACGCGTCGGCCGTGCGCTGGTCTGACGAGGCCAACCAGCGTTACCTGATGCTGGCGTCCGACTGCCTGCCGCAGGCCCTGGTGGACGCCGAACAATGTGTGCCCACCGGTGACTGCTTCTGCGGCCAGCCGCAGGCCCAGGCGGTGACGCGCGTGATCCCCATCCGCCCGGAAGGCGACGCCGGGATGCTGGGCCACTGCCAGCGCGCCGGTTTCGAGTCCGTGGTCGGCGTGCCGGTGCGGCTGCAGGAACGTGTGGTCGGTGAGCTCAACCTCTTCTACCGCGGCGCGGCGGCGCTGGGCGACGACGACCGTGCGCTGCTCGAGGCCCTGGCCAGCCACCTGGCCGGCGCCATCGAGGGCCTGCGCGCCGACGCGCTGGAGCGCGAGACCGCGGTGGCCGAGGAACGTGGCCTGCTGGCGCGTGAACTGCACGACTCCATCGCGCAGAGCCTGGCCTTCCTGAAGATCCAGGTCGGGCTGCTGCGCGGTGCGCTGAAGCGGCAGGATGCGCTGCAGATCGAACGCACGCTGGGCGAACTCGACGCCGGCGTCCACGAGAGCCTGTCCGACGTGCGTGAACTGCTGGTGCACTTCCGCACCCGCACCAATACCGAAGACATCACGCCGGCGCTGCAGACCACGCTGCGGAAGTTCGAGCACCAGAGCGGGCTGAAGACGCACCTGCACGTCGAGGGCCACGGCCTGCCGCTCGGTGCCGACGTGCAGGTGCAGGTGCTGCACGTGGTGCAGGAGGCGCTTTCGAACGTGCGCAAGCACGCCCAGGCCAGCGCGGTGTGGGTGGAGGTGCAGCAGGCGCCGCAGTGGCGCGTCGAGGTGCGCGACGACGGTCGCGGTTTCACCCACGAGCCCGACACCAGCGACGAGACCCACGTCGGCCTGCGCATCATGCGGGAACGCGCGCGCGGCATCGGTGCCACCGTGGAGGTGAGCTCGGTGCCCGGCTCCGGCACGTGCGTCGTGCTGACGCTGCCCGAGCGGCAGAGGCTGGCGGCATGACGCCACCGGCCGCCATCCGGGTGCTGGTGGTCGACGACCACACGCTGTTCCGCCGCGGGCTCATCGCGTTGCTGTCGGCCGACGCCCGCTTCACGGTGGTCGCCGAAGCCGGCGACGCCGGCGAGGCGCAGCGGCGCGCTGCCGAGACACAGCCCGACGTGGTGCTGCTCGACAACCACCTGCCCGGCGTGAAGGGCGTGGACGCCCTGGCCGGGCTGAAGGCCGCGGCGCCGCAGGCGCGTGTGCTGATGCTGACCGTGAGCGAGGACGAACGCGACCTCGCCGCGGCGCTGCGCGGCGGCGCCTGCGGCTACCTGCTGAAGACCGTCGACAGCGAGATGCTCGCCGCGGCGCTGCTGCGCACGGTGGCTGGCGAGTCGGTGGTGAGCCCGGAGATGACGAGCAAGCTCGTCAACGCCTTCCAGACCCTGGGGGGTGACAGCACGGCCCCCGCGCCGGTGGCCGACAGCGACCCCATCCACAGCCTGTCGCCGCGCGAACGCCAGATCCTGGCCCACATCGCCCAGGGCGCGAGCAACAAGGAGATCGCCCGCGCGCTGGACATCGCCGAGACCACGGTGAAGATCCACGTCCAGCACATCCTGCGCAAGCTGAACCTCGGCTCGCGTGTGCAGGCGGCGGTCTATGCCACGGGCCGGCCCGGCTGAGGCCAAACCCACGCCAAGCAGGCCGCGCCGCCGGCGCGGTGATGACCGCGACCCGGTGACACCGAAGACCTGCAGGGCGCTCCCTACAATGCGACGATGCGCATCCTCATCGCCAACGACGACGGTTACCTCGCTCCCGGCCTGGCCGCCCTGGTGCACGCCTGCCGGGGCCTCGGCGAGATCGCCGTCTTCGCCCCCGAGCAGAACGCCAGCGGCACGTCCAACGCGCTGACGCTCGGCCGGCCGCTGAACATCTTCACCGCGCGCGGCGAACACGTGCAGGGTTTCCACGTCGTCAACGGCACACCCTCCGACAGTGTTCACGTGGCGCTGACCGGCGTGCTCGGCTACAAGCCCGACCTGGTGCTTTCTGGCATCAACAACGGCGCCAACATGGGCGACGACACCCTGTATTCAGGCACCGTCGCCGCGGCGATGGAGGGCTACCTCTTCGGCGTGCCGGCGATCGCGTTTTCGCAGGCCGAGAAGGGCTGGGGCGAACTCGACGCCGCGGCCGCGACGGCGCGTGCCGTGGTCGAGCAGGTGCTGGCGCAGGCGCCGCTGGGCGGCGAGCCCTGGTTGCTGAACGTCAACATCCCGAACCGCGCCGATGCCGCTGCGTTGCCACGCCTGATCACCAAGCTGGGCCGCCGCCATGCGAGCGAGCCCGTCATCCGCCAGACCAACCCGCGCGGCGAGCCCATCTACTGGATCGGCCCGGCCGGCGATGCCCGCGAAGGCGGCGAGGGCACAGACTTCCACGCCGTGGCCAGCGGCTGTGTCTCGATCACGCCGCTGCAGGTCGACCTCACAGACCACGCCGCGCGCGGCACCTGGGCCCAGCGCCTGGCCTGCCGGCTCGCATGACACGCCCGCCGGCACCGCCGCGCTTCCCGGTGGCGCTGGACCGCATGCATGGTCGCGCTCGACCTGCGGCCAGCCAGACGCTGCGCCCCCAGGCGCCGCTGCAGCACGCGGCGCAGACGGCGGCGCAGCATGCGTCGGGCCGCGCCACGCCCAGCGGCTTGGGTCTCGATTCCGCCGCCGTGCGCCAGCGCATGGTGCAGCGCCTGCGCGCCGACGGCGTGCGCAACGACGCGGTACTGAACGCGTTCGCTGCGGTGGAGCGCCATCGCTTCGTCGACAGCGCGCTGGCCATCCAGGCCTATGAGGACACCAGCCTGCCCATCGGCCTGTCGCAGACCATCAGCAAGCCCTCGGTCGTGGCGCGCATGCTCTGCCTGCTGGGTGACGGGGCCACGGCGCGGCAGCAGGGGCAACTGGGACGCGTGCTGGAGATCGGCACCGGCTGCGGCTACCAGGCGGCGCTGCTGGCACTGCTGGGGCGCAGCGTGGTCTCGATCGAACGCCTGAAGGGCCTGCACGACAAGGCGCGCGAGAATCTGGTGGGCCACCGCCATGTCGACCTGCGCCTGGTCTACGGCGACGGCCGGCTCGGCCACGCACCGCGTGCCCCCTACGACAGCATCGTCGCCGCGGCCGGCGGCGAAGACCTGCCGCAGGCCTGGCTGGACCAGCTGGCCGTCGGCGGCAGGCTGGTGGCGCCCATGCAGGACGCGGCGCGCGGGGGCCAGGTGTTGCTGGTGGTTGACCGCCAACCCGAAGGGCTGGTCAGGCAATGGCACGATGCCGTGCACTTCGTCCCTCTAAAATCCGGCGCTGCATGAAGCCTTCGATAATCTCGTCACTTTTCCCCGCCCGCCTGCCCCGAGGCGCTGCACTTCTCACCCTGGTGTCGATGCTGGCCGCCTGTGCCTCACCGACGCACCGCGCGCCTGTGGAAGACCGCCGGCCTGCCATCGCCCCCCGGCCCGGGGCCTCCGTGGCCGCGCTGCCGGGGACGGTCGCGGCATCGGCGCCACTGGCCTCGCCCGAGGCCAAGCCGTTGCCGGGCGCCGAGAACGCGGGCAAGCCGGGCTACTACACGGTGCGGCCCGGCGACACGCTGATCCGCGTCGGACTCGAGAACGGCCAGAACTGGCGCGACATAGCGCGCTGGAGCGGGCTGGAGAACCCCAATGTGCTCGAGGTCGGCCAGGTGCTGCGTGTGGTGCCGCCGGCTGCAGAGGCCAGCGTGGCCAGCACGCAGCCGGTCGCCGCCCCAGGGCGTATCGAGTCCCGCCCGCTGGACGCGCCAGCCTTGCCACCGCCCAGTGCTTCGGCACCCGCCGCGTTGCCGGCCGCCGCTGCTGCCACGGCCGCTGCGTCCGCCGCCGCCCCCGGACCACGCGACAGCGAGGCCGAACCGAACTGGCTGTGGCCCGCCGCCGGCCCCGTCGCCACACCTTTCGACGACGTCAAGAGCAAGGGCCTGGCCATCACCGGCAAGGCCGGCGACCCGGTCTTCGCCGCCGCAGAGGGCCGCGTGGTTTACGCCGGTGCCGGGCTGCGCGGGTACGGCAACCTGGTCATCGTCAAGCACAACGCCACCTACCTGACGGCCTACGCGCACAACCAGACGCTGCTGGTCAAGGAGGATCAGGTGGTGCGGCGCGGCCAGAAGATCGCCGAGATGGGCTCCAGCGACGCCGAACGGGTGCAACTGCACTTCGAGATCCGCCGCCAGGGCAAACCGGTGGACCCGGCGCGCCTGTTGCCGCCGCGCTGATCGGCGTTGGGCTGTGCGGCCCGGGCAGCGCGGGCACGGGATAATCCTGCGGGATGAGCAGTGGATTTGATTGGCTCGAGGTCGAATCGCTCGACCTCGACGCGCAGGGTGTCGCCCGCCGCGCCAACACCGAAAGCCCCGACGGCAGCAGCACGCCCGGCAAGGTGGTCTTCATCGAGGGCGCGCTGCCCGGCGAGCGGGTACAGGTCAACGTCTCGCGCAAGAAGAACAACTGGGAGCAGGGGCAGATGTCGGCGCTGGCGCGCGAGAGTTCGCAGCGTGTGCGCCCCGGCTGTCCGCACTTCGGCCTGCACGCCGGTGCTTGCGGCGGGTGCAAGATGCAGCACCTGCATCCCGCCGCGCAGGTGGCCGTGAAGCAGCGGGTGCTGGAAGACAACCTCTGGCACCTGGCCAAGGTCAAGCCCGAGCGCCTGCTGCGGCCCATCGAGGGGCCGGCCTGGGGCTACCGCGACCGCGCGCGCCTGTCGGTGCGCTGGGTGGCGAAAAAAGACACGGTGCTGGTCGGCTTCCACGAGCGCAAGGCACGCTACGTCGCGGATATGAAGGTTTGCCCGGTGCTGCCGGCGCACGTGAGCGCGATGCTGATGCCGCTGCGCGCGCTGATCGGCGCCATGGACCTGCGCGAACAGATGCCGCAGATCGAACTGGCGGCAGGCGAGGGCGTCACGGCGCTGGTGCTGCGCAACCTGGCGCCGCTGAGCGCGGCCGACGTGCAGCGCCTGCGCGACTTCGCTGCCGTGCACGCGGTGCAGTGGTGGCTGCAGCCCAAGGGCCCGGAGACCGTGCACCTGCTCGCCGAAGGTGGGCCCGGCCAGGTGACCCTGGCCTACCGCCTGCCCGAGTTCGGCATCACCATGCCCTTCAAGCCCACCGACTTCACGCAGGTCAACCCGCACATCAACCGCGTGCTCGTCGACCGTGCGCTGCGGCTGCTGGACCCACAGCCCGACGAACGGGTGATCGACTGGTTCTGCGGCCTGGGCAACTTCACGCTGCCGCTGGCCACACGCGCGCGCCAGGTGCTGGGCATCGAGGGCAGCGAGGTGCTGGTGGCCCGCGCGCGCGACAACGCGAACCTCAACGGCCTGGCCGCGAAAACAGCCTTCGAGGCGCGCAACCTGTTCGATATCACGCCCGCCGAACTCCAGGCGCTGGGGCCTGCCGAGCGCTGGCTGGTCGACCCCCCGCGTGAAGGCGCCTTCGCGCTGGCCAAGGCCGTGGCCGAGCTGCACGCCGAAGGGGGTTTCACCCTGCCGCGCCGCATCGTCTACGTCAGCTGCAATCCGGCGACGCTGGCCCGCGACGCCGGTCTGCTGGTGCACCAGGGTGGCTACCGCTGCAGCCTGGCCGGTGTGGTGAACATGTTCCCGCACACGGCGCACGTGGAGTCGATGGCCGTCTTCGACCGGCCCTGACAGCGCTTGCGCTGCGGTGAAGACACCTATCGCGAAGCGATGCGACGTCGAAACCAAAAACGGGGCCCGCGGGCCCCGTCTTCATCAGGTCGGTGCAGCTCAGTCGCGCTCGCCGCCGAAGATGCCGAGCAGCGCCAGCAGGTTGCTGAACACGTTGTACAGGCTCAGGTAGACACCCAGCGTGGCGCTGATGTAGTTCATCTGCACACCGTCCTTCACTTGCTTCAGGTCGTGCAGGATGAAGGCCGAGAAGATGCCGATGGCCAGCACCGACAGGGTGATCATCAGCGCGCTGCTCTGGATGAAGATGTTGGCGATCATCGCCACCAGCAGCATGATCATGCCGATGAACAGGAACTTGCCCATGTTCGACAGGTCGCGCTTGATGACGCTGCTCAGCGTGGCCATGCCCAGGAAGATGGCACCGGTGCCGCCGAAGGCCAGCATGATCAGGCTGCCACCATTGTTCAGGCCCAGCACGCTGCCCAGCAGGCGCGACAGCATCAGGCCCATGAAGAAGGTGAAGCCCAGCAGGATGGGCACGCCCGCGGCCGAGTTCTTGAATTTCTCGACCGCGAACATGAGACCGAAGGCGCCGACCAGGAAGATGATCACGCTGACGCCGGGGCCGAGGTTCTGCATCAGGCCGGTCTGCACGCCGATCCAGGCGCCCAGCACGGTGGGCACCATCGACAAGGCCAGCAGCCAGTAGGTGTTGCGCAGGACGCGGTTGCGTTGCGCGGCCAGCGCGCCGCTACCGGCGAGGCCAGGATAGTTCTGCACGCTTTGATTCATGAAACCTCCGAGTGATGGTCCAGCACGCCAGCATTGGCGCGACCCGCATTCTAAGGTGCGTCCCCCGTCGGGCCCATGGCCCTACGCGGCCTGCCAGATTGCCGGCATGCGAAGGGGTTTATCGTCGCAGTCATGAAGAGCAAACCCACCCTCACCATCGAAGACACCCGGGCCATCGCCGCCGCAGCCGAGGCTGAGGCGATCAAGAACGGCTGGGCCGTCACGCTGGCCATCGTCGACGACGGTGGCCACCTGCTGTGGCTGCAACGCCTGGACGGCGCGGCACCCATCTCGGCCGAGATCGCCCCGGCCAAGGCGCGCACTGCCGCCCTGGGCCGTCGCGAGAGCAAGGTCTACGAGGACATGATCAACGGCGGCCGCGTGTCCTTCCTCAGCGCGCCGGTGCTGCACGGCATGCTGGAGGGCGGGGTGCCCATCGTCGTCGAGGGCCAGGTCATCGGCGCCGTGGGCGTGAGCGGTGTGAAGTCGACCGAGGACGCGCAGATCGCCCGTGCCGGCATAGCCGTGCTGATCACGGGGTGAGCCGACCTTGAGCCTCGCGTCGGCGCCATGGCGGCACGCGGATCGGGGTCGGCCCGAAACCCCGGTCGCCGCCGGCTATACTCCGGCGGTTTACCCGCCAACAACGCAGCCCTAGCGAAACTCCGCAGTCGGTTTCCCCTCGGACCCTTCCTGTCGCCCCAAGCAACCAGGGGATGATGGGAGGCGCTGGGTGCGCGCGAACCCCGGAGCTTTGCATTTGCTGCCGTCACTGGTCCCCCTGCTGCCCCCCGCGCTGCTTGCCCTCGCAGACGGCACCACCTACTCCGGCCACAGCGTCGGCGCCGCCGGGCGCACGGTTGGCGAGGTGGTCTTCAACACCGCGCTCACCGGTTACCAGGAAATCCTGACCGACCCGAGCTACTGCCGCCAGATCGTCACGCTGACCTACCCGCACATCGGCAACGTCGGTGTCAACGACGAGGACGTCGAGGCGAACAAGGTGCATGCCGCCGGCCTGATCGTCAAGGACGTGTCGCTGCGGGTGTCGAACTTCCGCGCCACGATGAGCCTGCCCGACTACCTGGCCCGCGAAGGCACGGTGGCCATCGCCGGCATCGACACACGGCGCCTGACGCGTGTGCTGCGCAGCCGCGGTGCGCAGAACGGCAGCATCACCAGCTATCCCGTCGGTCACGGCGTGTCGCCCGCCGACATCGCCGACGCCATCGCCGCGGCGCAGGCGGCGCCCTCGATGGCCGGCCTGGACCTGGCCCAGGTGGTCTCGGCCACCGAGCGCTACGAGTGGACGCAGACCGAGTGGACGCTGGGCAGCGGCTACGGCGAATTGAAGGATCCGAAGTTCCACGTCGTGGCCTACGACTTCGGCGTCAAGTTAAACATCCTGCGTATGCTGGCCAGCCGGGGCTGCCGCGTCACGGTGGTACCGGCGAAGACATCCGCGGCCACGGTGCTGGCGATGAGACCCGACGGCATCTTCCTCAGCAACGGCCCCGGCGACCCCGAGCCCTGCGACTACGCCATCGCCGCGGCGCGTGAACTCATCGAGACCGGCCTGCCCACCTTCGGCATCTGCCTGGGCCACCAGATCATGGCGCTGGCCTCGGGTGCGAAGACCTTCAAGATGAAGTTCGGCCACCACGGGGCCAACCACCCGGTGAAGGACCTCGACAGCGGCCGCGTCAGCATCACGAGCCAGAACCACGGCTTCGCCGTCGACGAGAAGACCCTGCCCGCGAACCTGCGCCCCACACACGTCAGCCTGTTCGACGGCACGCTGCAAGGGCTGGCACGCACCGACAAGCCGGCCTTCTGCTTCCAGGGCCACCCGGAGGCGAGCCCCGGCCCGCACGACATCGCCTACCTGTTCGACCGCTTCGTTGCGTTGATGGAGAAGAACTGAATGCCGAAGCGCCTAGACCTCAAGACCATCCTCATCATCGGCGCCGGCCCCATCGTCATCGGCCAGGCCTGCGAGTTCGACTACTCCGGCGCCCAGGCCTGCAAGGCGCTGCGCGAAGAGGGCTACCGCGTCGTGCTCGTCAACAGCAACCCGGCGACGATCATGACCGACCCCGGCATGGCCGACGCCACCTACATCGAACCCATCACCTGGCAGGTGCTGGAACGCATCATCGCCAAGGAGCGCGCCGCCGCGCCCGACGACGTGATGGCGCTGCTGCCGACGATGGGCGGCCAGACGGCGCTGAACTGCGCGCTCGACCTGCACCGCAACGGCGTGCTGGCGAAGTACGGCGTCGAGATGATCGGCGCCAATGAACATGCGATCGAGAAGGCCGAAGACCGCATGAAGTTCAAGGACGCGATGACGTCCATCGGCCTCGACTCGGCCAAGAGCGGCATCGCCCACAGCATGGAAGAGGCGCTGGCGGTGCAGAAGCACATCCAGGCCCAGCTCGGCGGCGAAGAGGCGCATTCCGGCTTCCCCATGGTCATCCGGCCCAGCTTCACGATGGGCGGCACGGGCGGCGGCATCGCCTACAACCCGGAAGAGTTCGAGGAGATCTGCAAACGCGGCCTCGACCTTTCCCCGACCAAGGAACTGCTGATCGAAGAGAGCC
>JAURZK010000161.1 GCA_030653505.1 Rubrivivax sp. | reverse complement strand
GTGCAGGCCGACGCGCCGGCACGCATGCAGCCCGAAGACCTGCTGAAGCTGAACGCCAGCAACAGCCGCGGCCAGCCAGTGCCGCTGTCGGCCTTCGCGACGACGCGCTGGGTCACCGGCGCCATGCAGACCGTGCGCTACAACGGCTACCCGGCGATGCGCATCGGAGGCAGCGCGGCGCCGGGCTACAGCACCGGCGACGCGATGGCCGAGATGGAACGCCTGGCCGCGCAGCTGCCGCCCGGCTTCGG
Organism: Rubrivivax sp.; assembly: GCA_030653505.1. Lineage (GTDB taxonomy): Bacteria > Pseudomonadota > Gammaproteobacteria > Burkholderiales > Burkholderiaceae_C > Rubrivivax. Next base: position 24,571 of record JAURZK010000161.1, on the reverse strand, counting down.
CTACGAGTGGACGGGACTGTCGCGCGAAGAGAAGGTGGCCGGCTCACAAGCCTTCGTGCTCTACGGCTTCGCCATCCTCGCCGTGTTCCTGTGCCTGGCGGCGCTGTACGAAAGCTGGAGCATCCCCTTCGCGGTGATCCTGGTCGTGCCGCTGGGCGTGCTGGGCGTCGTGCTCGCCACGATGTTCCGGGGTTATGCCAACGACGTCTACTTCCAGGTCGGCCTCATCACCATCATCGGCCTGTCGGCGAAAAACGCGATCCTGATCATCGAGTTCGCGAAAGACCTGCAGGCCCAGGGCAAGAGTGCGGTGCAAGCCGCGCTGGAAGCCGCACACCTGCGCTTCCGGCCCATCGTGATGACCTCGATGGCCTTCATCCTGGGCGTCATGCCGCTCTTCCTGGCCAGCGGTGCCGGCTCGGCCAGCCAGCGTGCCATCGGCACCGGCGTGGTGGGCGGCATGATCACCGCGGTGGTGCTGGCGGTGTTCTTCGTGCCGCTGTTCTTCGTCGTCGTGCGGCGCTTCGTCAAGCCCAGCGAGCGGCAGCTGATGCACGACGCGCACAAGGAGCCGAACCTGAACCTGCACACGCCCGTGGAGGACCGCTGAATGTCGGTCCTCCGAAACATGAGGCTGACGCTGCCGCTGCTCGCGGCGGCACTGTCGGCCTGTTCCTTCATCCCCGTGCACGAGCGGCCGGCCGCGCCGGTGGCGGACACCTTCCCGCTTTCCGCGGCCATATCGGGCACACCGGCCACCGGGCTGGCCTGGGCCGACTTCCTGGCCGACGCCCGGCTCGAGGCGCTGGTGGACCTGGCGCTGCAGAACAACCGCGACCTGCGCATCGCCGTGCTCAACGTCGAGCAGACCCGCGCCGCGCTCGGCCTGCAGCGCGCCGACCGGCTGCCGACGCTGAGTGCCGGTGCTGCGGCGAGCCGCGCGCCGGGTTCGGGTGGCGACATGGTCAGCAACTACAGCCTGGGTCTGCAGGTCACGGCCTTCGAGCTCGACCTCTTCGGCCGCGTGAAGAGCCAGAGCGATGCCGCGCTGGCGCGTTATCTCGCCAGCGACGAAGGCCGCCGTGCCGCACAGGCCGCGCTGGTGGCCGCAGTGGCGCAGGCCGACCTCGCGCTGCGTGCCGACGATCAACTGCTGGCGCTGACGCAGCGCACGCTGGCCTCGCGCGAGGACGCGCTGAGGCTGGTGCGCCTGAAGTTCGACGGCGGCGCATCGGCCGAACCCGAGCTGCGCACCGCCGAATCGCTGGTCGCCGCGGCACGCGCCAACGTCGCCGCGCTGCAGCGCCAGCGCAGCCTCGACACCAACGCGCTGACGCTGCTCGTCGGCCAGCCGCTGCCGGCCACGCTGCCGCAACCCGGCGTGTGGGATGACCTGCGACTGGCCGACCTGCCGGCCGGCCTGCCTTCCGAAGTGCTGCTGCAGCGCCCCGACGTGCGCCAGGCCGAGCAGCAGCTGATCGCCGCCAACGCCAACATCGGCGCCGCACGCGCGGCCTTTTTCCCGCGCATCGCGCTCACCGGCAGCGCGGGTTTCGCCAGCAACCAGCTCAGCGGCCTCTTCGACAACACGGCCTGGAGCTTTGCCGGGCAGCTGTTGCAGCCCATCTTCGACGGCGGCCGGAACGAAAGCAACCTCGCTGCCGCGCGGGCCGGGCGCGACATCGCCGTGGCGCAGTACGAGAAGACCGTGCAGACCGCCTTCCGTGAGGTGGCCGACGCGCTGGCCGGCCGCGCCACGCTCGCCGAGCAGCTGGCAGCGCAGCAGGCGCAGGCCGACGCCGAGCTGCGCCGGCTGGAACTGGCCGAGCTGCTCTACCGCGGCGGCGTCGCCAGCCAGCTCGACCGGCTGGACGCCGAACGCAGCACGCTGGCCGCGCGCCAGGCCGTGGTGCAGCTGCAGCTGGCGCGGCTGCATAACGCAGTGCAGCTCTACCGCGTGCTGGGGGGCGGTGTGCCGCCAGCGACCACGCTGCGCTGAAGGCGCAGGGCGTCGCGGCCACGGGGGCAGAATGCACGGCTGCTCACACCCCGCCATCACCGCCATGCATGCCGCCCCCACCGCACCTTCCCTGGACACCACCGCGCTGGCCGGGCGCCTGCGCCGTCTCGTCGTCAAGAACGGCGTCGGCCTGGGCCTGTTGCCTACCGACGACCTGGCGCTGGCACTGGCCTGCGTGTGGACCGGGCTGCCCGAAAGCCGCGTGATGACAGAACCCGAGGTGAACGCCGTGCTGAAGCTGCAGCTGCAAGGGCCGGCGGCCTGTCTGGCCACCGACCACGTCGAGCTGCGCCGCTGGCTCGTCGACGCCGGCTGGCTGCAGCGTGACGGCTACGGGCGCGAGTACCGCCGCGTGCCTGGCGGCCCGGCGCATCACCGCGCGCTGGCGCAGGCGCTGGCCGTCGTCTTTGCCGGCACCGACAGCAGCACCTGGGTCGCCGCGCAGCGCCAGGCCCATGCCGCAGCACGTGACGCGCGCCGCCAGCGCTGGCAGCAGCAGGGCCAGCCCGGCGTCGCTGCATGACGACCGAGGCCGACGAGTTCGTCATGCGCCTGGCGCTCGACCAGGCACACAACGCCTGGCTGGTGGGCGAGGTGCCCGTGGGCGCGGTGATCGTGCGCCAGACGCCCGACGGCCCGCAGGTCGTGGCCACCGGCTACAACCGCCCCATCACCACCCACGACCCCACCGCGCACGCCGAGATCGTGGCCTTGCGCCACGCCGCCACGCTGCTGGCCAACTACCGCCTGCCCGACTGCGAACTGTTCGTGACACTGGAGCCCTGCGCGATGTGCGCAATGGCACTGGTGCACGCACGTTTCAAGCGCGTGGTCTTCGGCGCCGCCGACCCCAAGACCGGCGCCGCCGGTTCGGTGCTGAACCTCTTCGACGAGCCGCAGCTGAACCACCACACCGAAGTGCAGGGCGGCGTGCTGGCCGAAGCCTGCGGCGACCTGCTGCGCGGCTTCTTCGCCGAACGGCGAGCGCAGAGGCGGGCCGAGCGTGAAGGTGCCGCCGCTCTCGATGCCGACGAACGCGCATGGCGCAACAACGACGGCGACGCCGACGATGACAGCGACGAAGGCGGTCCCATTCCCGCCGGCGACGCCACCGAGCTGACGCTCGAACTGCTGCCCCCACCCGACCCCGCCTGACCCTGGCCCGCCGATGCGTTCACTGTCACTCTTCTCCCCCGCCGGCGTGGTGCCGCAGCCGGCAGCGCTGACACGCGCCACGCGCCGCCTGCGTGCCTTGGGCTTCGAAGTCCAGGTCGACGCCGACGCCCGTGCGCGCCTGCAGCGTTTTGCCGGCGGCGACGACATCCGTCTGGCGGCGCTGCACCGCGTGGCGTTGGCCGCACCGGCGGTCGCGATGGCCACACGCGGGGGCTACGGCCTGACGCGCCTGCTCGATCGCATCGACTGGGCGCTGCTGGCGCGCAGCGTCGAGCAGGGCACGCGTTGGGTCGGCCACAGCGACCTGACGGCGTTGCATCTGGGGCTGCTGGCGCACACCGGCGCCGACAGCTGGGCCGGGCCGATGGCGCTGGACGACTTCGGCCGCAGCGACGAGAACGGCGGTGTCGACGAGGTCACGCGCGACTGCTTCCTGGAAGCCATGAACGGCGACCTGGAAGCCGTGGGCTTCCGCACCGAGGCTGGCTTCGACGGCCTGCAGGCCAGCGGCCGGCTGTGGGGCGGCAACCTGAGCATGCTGTGTTCGCTGCTCGGCACGCCACACTGGCCGCGCATTTCGGGCGGCATCCTCTTCCTCGAAGACGTCAACGAGCACCCTTACCGCGTCGAGCGCTGCCTGCTGCAGCTGCACCAGGCGGGTGTGCTGGCGCGCCAGAAGGCCGTGCTGCTGGGGGCATTCAGCGGCTGGAAACCTTCTCCGCTGGACCGCGGCTACACGATGAAGACCGCGGTGGCGCAACTGCGCGCCAGCACGCCGACGCCGGTGCTCACCGGGCTGCCCTTCGGCCACGTGCACCCCAAGGTGACGTTGCCCGTGGGCCGCAAGGTGCAGCTGCTGGTGGAGGGGCGTGATGTGCTCATCGGCTGGTAGCGCTTTCCCCGCCTTCCACGCTTGGCGCGTGTTCGTGGTGTTGGGCGCAGCGCTGCTCGCCACGGGCTGCGACAACAACCCTTGGCCGAAGGGGGAGGCGGCGACGAACACGATGTTCTCGGGTGTCATCGAGAACTCGCCGCGCCACCTCGACAGCACGGCCTCGTACTGGAGCAACGACACCACCTTCACCTTCCAGATCTACGAGCCGCTCTACGGCTACCACTACCTCAAGCGCCCCTACGTGCTGACGCCCAAGTCGGCGGCCGCGGTGGCCAAGCCGCGCTACGTCGACAAGCTGGGCCAGCCGCTGCCCGACGACGCGCCGGCCGAGCTGGTGGCCGAGAGCATCTACGACGTGCCCATCCGTCCCGGCATGCGCTACCAGCCGCACCCGGCCTTTGCCGTCGATGCGCAGGGCCGCCACCGTTATCACGCCCTGAAACCGGGGGAACTCGGTGCCCGCCGCACGCCACTGGACTTCGAGCACAGCGGCACGCGTGAGGTGGTGGCCGAGGACTTCGTCTACGCGCTCAAGCGCCAGGCGACCACGCGCATCACCGCGCCCATCTTCAGCACCTTCGCCGAATACCTGCTGGGCCTGCGCGAGTACGGCGAGCTGGTCAAGCAGGAGGACACGAATCTGCGTGCCGGGCTCGACCCGGCCAGCGCCGACAAGCCCTTCCTCGACTTCCGCAAGTGGCCGTTGGCCGGCGCCAGCGCGCCCGAGAAACACCTGCTGCGCATGCGCATCAAGGGCAAGTACCCGCAGTGGAGCTACTGGATGTCGATGACTTTCTCAGCCCCGGTGCCCTGGGAGTCCGATGCCTTCTACGCCCAGCCCGGCATGGCCGAGGTGGGCTTGAGTGCCGACACCTGGCCCATCGGCAGCGGCCCCTACATGATGGCCGAGTACATCAAGGACCGCCGCCACGTGATGGTGCGCAACCCCAACTTCCGCGAAGACCTGTACCCCTGCGAAGGCGAGACCGGCGACCAGGCCGCGGGGCTGCTGGAAGACTGCGGCAGGCCCATGCCCTTCATCGACCGCATGGTCTTCACCATCGAGCGCGAGGCGCTGCCGCGCCAGGGCAAGTTCCGCCGGGGCTTCTACGACCTGGAGGTCTTCGAGCGCACCGACACCGGCATGGAATACCTGGTGGGCATGCAGGACAGCGAGGAGGTGCGCCGCGAGTACCTCGACAAGGGCTTCCGCCTCAACCGCGGCAGCGACGTCAACAGCTACTTCATCGCCTTCAACATGCTCGACCCTGTGGTCGGCGACGGCCCCGACGGCCCGGCCGCCCCCGCTGCGCAACGCGAACGCACGCGCAAGCTGCGCCAGGCCATCAGCGTCGCCGTCGACTGGGAGGAATACAGCAAGGTCTTCCCGAAGAAGGCGGGACAGACAGCGATGAGCCCGCTGCCGCCGGGCATCTTCGGCAGCCGCGAGGGCACACCCGAAGGCATCAACCCGGTGACGCACCGCGTCGAGGGCGGCCAGCCGCAACGCCGCTCGATAGACGAAGCCAAGCGACTGATGGTCGAAGCCGGCTACCCCAACGGCCGCGACGCGAAGACCGGCAAGCCGCTGGTGCTGAACTACGACGTCTACTACCCGCCCACACCCGAACGCAAACCCGAGATCGACTGGGTGGTGCGGCAGTTCAACAAGATCGACATCCAGGTCGAGGTGCGCGCCACCGACAACAACCAGTTCCAGGACAAGGTGCGCAAGGGCCAGTACCAGGTCTTCTGGCTGGGCTGGAACGCCGACTACCCCGACGCCGAGAACTTCCTCTTCCTGCTGACCTGCGCCGCCGGCAAGACCAAGTTCGACGGCGAGAACACGTCCAACTACTGCAGCGCTGAGTTCGACCGCCTCTTCGAGCGCATGAAGGTGCTGCCCGACGGGCCCGACAAGCAGCGTGTCATCGACGAGATGGTGGCCATCGTGCAGCGCGACGCGCCCTGGACCATGGGCTTCTTCCCCTGGGCCTCGGCCGCGGCGCAGTCGTGGGTGCACAACTTCAAGCCTGCCGTGCTGATCCGCGACCACGGCCGCTACATGCGGCTGGACGTGCCGCAGCGCCTGGCCGCACTGCGCAGCTGGAACCGCCCGGTGTGGTGGCCGCTGGGCCTGGTGGCGGCGGCCGCGTTGGCGCTGTGGTGGGTGGCGCGGCGACAGCTGAAGCGGCGCGAGCGCACCAACGCGCGCGGCGAAGTGCTGGTCTAGGGCCGCGGCGATGTTCAACTACCTGAGTCGCCGTGTCGTCAACGCTCTGCTCGTGCTGCTGGGCGTGAACCTGCTCACCTTCATGCTCTTCTTCACCGTCAACACGCCCGACGACATGGCGCGGCTGAACCTGGGCGGCAAGCGCGTGACGCAGGAATCGATAGAGAAGTGGAAGGCCGAACGCGGCTACGACAAGCCGCTGTACTTCAACACGCAGCAGCAGGGCGGCGCGCAGTTCACCGAGACCATCTTCTGGGAACGTTCGGTGAGCCTGTTCGCGCTGAAGTTCGGCCGCGCCGACAGCGAAAGCGCCGGCGACATCGGCCACGAGGTGGGCGCGCGCATGATCGTCAGCCTGCAGATGGCGCTGCCGCTCTTCATCCTGCAGGTCTTCGCGAGCACGGCCTTTGCGCTGCTGCTGGTGATGTTCCGCCACACGCGGCTGGATTTCTGGGGCGTGGTGGCCTGCGTGCTGATGTTGTCGATCAGCAGCCTCTTCTACATCATCGTCGGCCAGTTCCTGTTCTCGCGTGTGCTCAAGCTGGCGCCGATCTCCGGCTACGCGCCGGGGCTGGACGCGGTGAAGTTCCTGATGCTGCCGATCGGCCTGAGCCTGATCGCGCGGCTCGGCGGCGAAGCGCGGCTGTACCGCGCGATGTTCCTGGAGGAGACGGCCAAGGACTACGTGCGCACGGCGCGCGCCAAGGGCCTGTCGGAACAGGTGGTGCTGTACCGCCACGTGCTGCGCAACGCGCTGATCCCCATCGTCACCAGCGCCGGCAGCTACCTGCCTTACGTGTTCCTGGGCAGCCTGGTCTTCGAGAGTTTCTTCGGCCTGCCCGGGCTGGGCGCCTACGTCATCGAGGCCATCAGCCGGCAGGACTTCGCCGTCGTGCGCACCATGGTCTTCGTCGGCTCGCTGCTCTACATCGCCACCTTCGTGCTGATCGATCTCGTCTACACCTGGGTCGACCCGCGGGTGCGTCTTTCGTGAACGGTCTGTCATGAACGGCTGGCCGAAGTTCGTGCTGCTGTGGACCGACGCCAGCATCTGGCTGCTGCTGGCGGCGCTGGTGGCTTATGGCGTGATGGTGCTGCGCAAGCCTCAGCTGGCCGCAAGCTGGGGCCGTGTCTTCCGCGACGCGCCTGCGCTGGCCTCTTCGCTGGTGCTCCTGCTGTGCCTGGGCGTGACGCTGCTCGACAGCGTGCACTACCGCGTGCGCCTGCCGGCCGCCGAGGGCGTGGCCAACGCTGCGCCGGCCTACGAAGCGCGCACGCGGTCGCTGCTCGACGCCGTGCTGGCCGACCTCGTCGATGCCCGCGAAAGCACCTATTCGCGGCCGCTGGCCTACGTCGGCTTCACCAAGGAATCGCTGGTGGTCGACGGCGAGGTGCGGCGCGTGGCGCCGCGCCTGCAGTTCGGCGGCGCCCACCTGAACGACCCGGCCTCGAACTGGCTGCCCGATATCGCGGCACGCGGCGGCACGGGCCTGCTGTGGGGCGCGCTGGCCGCAGTGCTGCTCGGCGCCCTGGGCGTCGCCGCCGTGGCTCGGGGTTCACGCCAGCCCATCGGCGCCACCTGGGGCCGCATCTGGCGCCGCCAGACGGTCGTGCCCTGGCACGTGGCGCTGCAGACGTTGGCCGTCATCTGCCTGGTGGTCGGCCCGGCGGCGGCGCTGTCGGGCCCCTACCACCTGCTGGGCACCGACCTCACCGGCAACGACGTGCTCTACCAATCGCTGAAGAGCATACGCACGGCCTTCGTCATCGGCACGCTGGCGACCGTCGCCACGCTGCCGCTGGCCGTGGTGCTGGGCATCGTGGCGGGCTATTTCCGCGGCTGGGCCGACGAAGTCATCCAGTACGTCTACACCGTGCTCAGCTCGGTGCCCAACGTGCTGCTCATCGCTGCCTGCGTGCTGATGGTGCAGGTCTTCCTCGACAAGAACCCGGGGCTCTTCGAGACGGGGGCGGAGCGCTCCGACCTCAAGCTCTTCCTGCTGTGCGCCGTGCTGGGCCTGACCGGCTGGGCCGGCCTGTGCCGGTTGTTGCGCGCAGAAACGCTGAAGCTGCGCGAACTGGACTACGTGCAGGCGGCCAGCGCCTTCGGCGTGAGCCACACGCGCATCATGGTGCGGCACATCTTCCCCAACGTCGCGCACCTGATGCTCATCGTCACGGTGCTCGAGTTCAGCGCCCTCATCCTCTACGAAGCCGTGCTGTCCTACGTCGGCGTGGGCGTCGACCCGTCGATGAACAGCTTCGGCGGCATGATCAACCTGGCGCGCAGCGAGATGAGCCGCGACCCCGTGGTGTGGTGGAGCTTCGCCGCCGCCTTCGGCTTCATGGTGACGCTGGTGCTGGCAGCCAACCTCTTCGCAGACGGCGTGCGCGACGCCTTCGACCCGCGTGCGGCGGTGTTCCGCAGTCGGCGTGTGCTGCGGCCGCGGAAGGTCAGCTGACATGGTGACCATCGACGACCTGCAGGTCGAGCTCGAATCCGAAGCCGGCCTCGTGCGCGCGATAGACGGCCTGAAGCTCAGCATCGAGCGCGGTGAGACCTTCGCGCTGGTGGGCGAAAGCGGCTGCGGCAAGAGCATGACGGCGCTGGCGCTGATGCGCCTGCTGCCCGAGGCCGGCTACGTGGCCGGCGGCGAAATCCACATCGGCGCCGGACGCGATGCCATCGACGTGCTGGCCCTGCCCGAAGCGCAGATGCGCGCCGTGCGCGGCGGCCGCATCGGCATGATCTTCCAGGAGCCGTCGACGAGCCTGAACCCGGTGATGCCCGTCGGCCGGCAGATCGTCGAGGCCGTCGAGGCGCACACGCCGCTGCGCGGTGCTGCGGCGCGCGCCAAGGCCATTGACTGGCTGCGGCGGGTGGGCATCCCCGAGCCCGAGCGCCGTTTCGACGACTACCCCTTCCGCATGAGCGGTGGCCAGAAGCAGCGCGTGATGATCGCCATCGCGCTGGCTGCCGAGCCGGACTTCCTGATCGCCGACGAGCCGACCACGGCGCTGGACGTCACGATTCAGGCGCAGATTCTCGATCTGCTGAAGGACCTGCAGCGTGAACACCGCATGGGCCTGCTGCTCATCACGCACGATCTGGCGGTGGTCTCGGGCATGGCGCAGCGCGTGGCGCTGATGTATGCGGGGCAGATCATCGAGGTGGCACCGGCCGATGAGTTTTTCGCCGCGCCGAAGCACCCGTATGCAAGAGCGCTGCTGCGTGCGCTGCCGGGCGGCGACCGCCGCAGCGGCCCGCTGGAAGCGATTGCTGGCACCGTGCCGCCGATGTCTCAGGACTTCGCCGGCTGCCGCTTCGCGCCGCGCTGCGCCGCGGTGATGCCGCACTGCGCCGGCACGCGGCCCGAACTGCTGGACGTGGCGCCGCGCCACGGCGTGCGCTGCCTGCTCTACGCGCCTGGCGCGCCGCAACCTGCACCCGCGCTTCGACCCGTCCCGGCGCCAGCCGCGGCGGCGACCCCGCCCGAACAACTCGCCGCCGCGTCTACACCGGCGGCCACGCCGTTGCTCGACGTGCACGACCTGCGCGTGCGCTTCCCCCTGCGCGGTGGGCTCCTGCAGCGTGTCATCGGCCACTTCGACGCCGTCGGCGGCGTGTCCTTCCAGGTGCGGCAGGGGCAGACACTGGCGCTGGTGGGCGAGTCGGGCTGCGGCAAGACGACCACCGGCAAGGCCATCGTGCAGCTGCTGCGCCGCGTGGCTACGGTGGAGGGCAGGGCGCTGCTCGACGGCCACGACCTGCTCGACATGCACGGTGCACAGTTGCAGGCCGCGCGGCGCCAGGTGCAGATCATCTTCCAGGACCCCTTTGCGTCGCTGAACCCGCGTATGCGCGTGGCCGAAATCCTCGACGAAGGCCTGGCCGCGCTGCAGCCCGACCTGGACGCCGGCGACCGCCGCGCCCGCGTTGAACGCCTGACCGAGCAGGTGGGCCTGCGCCGCGACGCCCTGGGCCGCTACCCGCACGAGTTCAGCGGCGGCCAGCGCCAGCGCATCGCCATCGCGCGCGCGCTAGCCGTGCAGCCGCGGCTCATCGTCTGCGACGAGCCGACCTCGGCGCTGGACGTCTCGGTGCAGGCACAGATCCTCAACCTGCTGCGCGAACTGCAGCGTGAACTGGGCGTGAGTTACCTCTTCATCACACACAACATCGGCGTCGTCGAATACGTTGCCGACTTCGTCGCCGTGATGCGCGCCGGCAGGATAGAAGAGCAGGGCGCCTGCGCAGACGTGCTGGCGCGGCCAACGCGGCAATACACGCGGGCGCTGCTGGCGGCGGTGCCGCGGCTGCAAATGGTCTGAGCGGTTGCGAATACCCGCAGCGCTTTTGGGGTGTTAGGTCGCAGGCGTCCGTGCCATGCCGCGGCGGGGTCTCTTGCTGTTGTCCACGCCCAACGAAGCGGCACGTGAATGAGCTAGGGACATGCCCTAGTCGGTGCCTTCGAATGCGCCGCGTCTTGCTTCAAGTAGTTGAAAGTAAAGCACTTTTGCTGTCGCGGCTGTATCCGTGCGACGGCCGATGTGCGCGCCCGCAGCGCCCCCGGTGCTTACCCGTAGCAGGGGCCCAAGAGGCTTGCCGTAAAAATTCCTGTCACATGCCATATGGCCATGTTGCGAGCGCCCGCATCCCGGAATGAGGGGACGTTGGCACGCAGCGTGCATGTGGTGTCTGTTCCCTTTCCAACCTTCCAGTCACAGGAGCCAGGTCCTCATGCTCAAGAAATCCAAGATCTCTACCGGCGTGCTCATCGCGCTGGGTGGCACGACGGCGCTGGGTACGGCGTCGTCGTACGCGCAACAGGCCACCAGCCCCACTGCGCAGTCCATCGTCGTGACGGGCTCGCGCATCGCCCGTATCGACGCTATGGCTGAGAGCCCGATCGTGACGGTGACCTCCGAGCAGCTCCAGCAAAGCGGCATCCAGACCGTCGAGCAGTTCCTCAACACCCTGCCTCAGATCGTGGCTGGCGTGAGCTCGCAGTCCAACAACCCGTCGTCCAACGGCCGCGCCTTCATCGACCTGCGTGGCCTGGGTTCCGGGCGCAACCTGATCCTGATCAACGGTCGCCGTGGCATCGGTTCCACCGGCGGTGGTGTCGTGGACGTCAACACCATCCCCGTCTCGCTGATCGAGCGTGTTGAAGTGATCACTGGAGGCGCCGCGACCACCTATGGTGCGGATGCCGTTTCGGGCGTGGTCAACTTCATCCTGAAGAAGAACTTCAAGGGTGTCGAGCTCGACGCACAGATCCGCGAGACGGAAAAGGGCGACGGCCAAGAGAAGGCGGCTTCGCTGACCCTGGGCGGCGCCTTCGAGGGCGGCCGCGGGTCGGCCGTCTTGAGCGCGGGCTACTTCAAGCGTGACGCCATCTACAAGGGTGCACGCGAATTTTCGGCGCAGGCCGACGGTGCCACCGGCATCTTCCCGGGCGGTTCGATCGCGCTCGGCACGAACACGCCGACGCAGGCGGCGGTCGATGCCATCTTCGGCCCCAATCTCTGTAACACGAACGGCGGCGCCCGCGGCTTCGGCTTCAACCCTGACGGCAGCCTGTTCTGCACGGGCGTGGACGGCGTTGCCAACCGCAACGCCGTCGGTTACACCGGGCCCGAGAACCAGATTGCCCAGCGCTTCTACCCGGATTCTTTCTCGTACAACTTCGAACCGGACAACATCCTCGTCCTGCCGATGGAGCGCTGGAACCTGTACGGGGCAGTGAACTATGAGGCGAATGCGCACTTCAAGCCCTACGCCAGCTTCCAGTTCACCAACTACAACGCGCTACAGGAATTGGCCCCGACGCCGGGTGGCGGCTTCGTGCTGCCGCTGAGCAACCCCTTCCTGAGCCAGCAGGTTCTGGATCTGGCGGCGACGCGCGCCAACCCGACGGCGGCCCTGTCGTTCAACAAGCGCTTCAATGGCCTGGGCGGGCGCACGGGCTCCAACAACCATGACGTGTGGCAACTGGTGGCGGGCACCACCGGCGACGTGGGCTTGCTCGAGTTCTGGACCTACGATGCCTACGCGACCTACGGCCGCTCGGTGCTGAACGAGATCCAGGGCGGCAACGTTCGTGTGCCGAACTTCAACGCCGTGCTCGCCAACCCGGCGACCGCAGGCAGCGGTGCCTGCGCGGGCTACAACCCGATCGGCCTGGCAGCCCCCTCTGCCGACTGCGCACGCTTCATCGGCCTGCAAGCGAAGAACCTGACCACCGTGATCCAGACCATGGCCGAAGCCAGCGTCTCCGGCCCGGCGTTCAAGCTGCCGGCGGGGTCTATGGACGTGGCCTTCGGCGTGTCTTGGCGCGAGCTGGATTTCAAGTTCCAGCCCGACTCCGGCCTGCAGCCTGGACAGGTCGTGGGCTTCAACGAGCAGTTGCCCGTGTCGGGCCGGCTGACCTTCGAGGACATCTTCGTCGAAACCGTCGTGCCCCTGCTGAAGGACAAGCCGTTCGTCAAGAGCCTGTCGCTGACCCTGGGCGCACGCTCGACCAACAGCAACATCTCCGGCACCGACTCCAGCTACAAGGCGACGGTGGACTGGGCGCTGAACGACACCGTGCGCTTCCGCGGTGGCGTGCAGTCGTCCATCCGCGCCCCGAACGTGAACGAGTTGTTCGCGCCGCAGCTGAACAACTTCCCCAACTTCAACGGCGAGGATCCCTGCAACACGACCGGCACGATCGCCGCGCAATACCGCAACGGCCCGAATGCAGCCCAGGTGCAGGCACTGTGCGCGGCGCAGGCGGCCGTGGCCGGTGGCGGGGCCTTCGTCCAGCCGTTCGCCCAGGCGCAGGCCATCGTGGGCGGCAACCCGAACCTGGGACCTGAGAAGGCCAAATCGTTCACGGCTGGCTTCGTGATTCAGCCCAGCCGCAACTTCTCGGCCACGATCGACTACTGGTCGATCGACCTGGAGGAGGTGATCGCGGCGGTCGGCGCCACGACCATCATCCAGCGCTGCTACAACCGCGACGGTGCCAACCCGACCTACGACCTCAACAACCAGTGGTGCCAGCTGTACAACCGCGACCTGAACGACGGCCGCGTGATCGACCTGCTGCAACTTTCTCGCAACCAGGCGTTCAACAAGGTTTCGGGTGTCGACATTGCGGTGGACTACGCTCTCAGCCTGCAGAACTACGGTGCTCTGCGCTGGAACATCCAAGGTTCGTGGCAGGAGCAGTACAAGACGCAGACCACCACGGTCGACCCGATCCGCGAGTTCGCAGGCACCATCGGTTCGACCACCGGTACCGCGTTCCCGGAGTGGCGTGTCAACATCAGCACGTCCTACACCCTGGGTGATCTGAACGTGACGCTGGTCAACCGCTTCATCGACAAGATGGTGCACGAGAACACGCGCAACACCCCACCCGGCACGGGCACCGGCACGCCGGCAACGTGGTACCACGACGTTTCGGCCAGCTACGCCGTGACGAAGAACGTGACGGTGCGCGGTGGCGTCTCGAACCTGCTGGATCAGGGCCCGCGTCTGTACACGCCGAACGTGCAGTCGAACACCGATCCGTCGACCTTCGACGTGCTCGGCCGTCGTTACTTCGTCGGTTTGAATGCCCGCTTCTGATCTGGCTCGATAGCTCTCGTCATCCACCATGATGAATGGCGGCGGTCCGGAAGGCCCGCCGCCATTGTCCTTTTCTGAACATCTGGCCTGCTGATTCGGAACAATGCGAGTTCAGCGTCAACACGTTGAAGTCGCAGACAGATCGATGGCCGCAGGCGTTCACTGATTCAGTGCGGGGCGTGCCATCGCCAATCAAGCGGCAGTGACTGCCACGGTCGTAACGGCGTAACGGCGCAGGGCTGGGCATGCTTGCAACTCTCGATTCCCTCACCCGCGAGGCGGGCCAGCTCAAAGCCGCGGGGCGCATGGATGAGGCGCTCGCCCTCTACCGGCAGGCCGCCCAGCGTTTCCCGTCGGGCGGTGTCGCGCTGCACAACCTCGCCGGCTTGCTGGGTGATCTCGGCCAGCATTCCGAAGCAGCCCAGATGGCCGCTCATGCACTCAAGACCGGGCTCGATGCGCCGGAAACCTGGCTGGTGCTGGCCCGTGCGGATTTGGGGCGTGGAGAGCTGGACAGGGCGCGCCGCGCCTATCGCGAAGTGCTTCTTCGGCGGCCGAATGCACTGACCGCCCATTTCGAGGCGGCGCAGCTGGTCTGGATGACAACGGGCGACCGGGTCGAGGCGCTGCGCGGCGTGGAGGCGGCGCTGTGCAAGCCTGGCGCCGATCCCATGCTCTGCATGGTCAAGGCACAGGCGCTGGAATTCATGGGCGATGCGCCGTCCGCCCTCGCTGCGCTGACCGGGTGGGCGGCCGAGCCGGGCTGCCCGGCGCAGCTACTTGCCTATGCGGCGCACCTGTCTGCCGAGACGGGCGACCCGGCTGCGGCCCTCGTCTTCGCCGAGCGCGGTGTCAGGGCCGCGCCGGAAGAGCAGGGCGCACTCGAGGCGCTGGCCCGCGCACGGCTCGCAGCCGGGGATGTGCCGGGGGCGCAGGAGATCCTCGAGCCGCTCTTCCGGCAGTTTCCGGGCAACCAGCATGTGCTGGCGATGCTTGCCGTGACATGGCGACTGACGGGCGATCCGCGCTATCGGGCGCTCTATGACTACGCCAGGTTCGTCCAGGCGCGGCCGCTGAGTATTCCCAAGGGGTGGGGCGACCTGCAGAGTTATGTCGCTGCGCTCGCTGCCGAGCTGAAGGCGGCGCACCCGTTCCGGGCCCACCCCTTCGGCCACTCGCTGCGGCAAGGCAGCCAGCTGCCGGATGTGCTGCGCCGCACGAGCCCGGCGATTGCCGCCTTTACGGAGGCACTTGCTGGGCCGCTCGCTGCCTATCTGACGCATATCCGGCAGGGGGAGGGGCCGCTGCCGGCCCGCAATTCGGGGCGTGTGGCACTTGCCGGCAGCTGGTCAGTCTGGCTGCGGCCCGGCGGCTACCATGTCGACCATGTGCATCAGGAGGGCTGGATCTCCTCGGCCTGCTACATCGAGCTGCCCGGCGCCGTCATGGCCGGCGGGCGCCAAGGCTGGCTGCGTTTCGGGCGGCCCGGCCTCGCCCTCGCCGAGGAGCTGGCTGCCGAGCACTGGATCCGGCCCGAGCCGGGACTCGTCGCGCTCTTCCCATCCTATATGTGGCATGGCACAGAGCCGTTCAGCGGGGACGAGCCCCGATTGACCATGGCGTTTGACCTTGTGCCTGGCTGACCATGCCGGGCCGTCGGGAGAAGCGGGCATCGACATCGGCGCCAGCTATCGCCTGCCGATGCGCATCTGGGCCTGCCCAACCTGGGCCGCATCGACTTCGGCCTGAACCTTAGCCTGCACTCGCTTGGAGTACGGCGTGCCTGTGTTGGCGCCGTAGCTGCCGTGAGCCCGGTCGACACCGCACTGGCGACGGTGCCGGACGAGCCTGAGCTGATCCTGCTCAAGGCCGAGGTCCTGACGGCGGCGGCTGAAGCTGCAGCGGCGCTGGCCCTGCTGCGCAGGACGTTCGCCGCGCACCCCGGCCATGTGCGACTGGCCCTTGCGCTGGCGCATGCCGCCTTGCAGTTCGGCGAGGTGGCCGAATCACTGGCTGCCGCACAGCGCGCCGTGGCCCTGGCGCCGGACGCGTCGGCCACCCACGTGGCCTGGATCGACGCGCTGCTGGTGCTGGGCGAGTGGCGGCACGCGGAACAGGCGGCCCTGGCCAGCCAGGCCCGCTCACCGCTGGATCAGCATGTGCTGGCCCGGCTGGCAACGGCGTGGCGGATGCTCAGAGATCCGCGCTACGGCCAGCTGTACGACTTTGACGGGCTGGTTTCCGTGCTGCAACTGGCTACGCCGCCCGGCTGGGCCAGCCTGGGGGACTACCTGTCCGAGCTTGCCGGTGTCCTGCAATCGGAGCACCGGTACCGGACGCACCCATTCCAACAGTCGATTCGGCAGGGTTCTCAAGTAGCCAACGTCTTGCAGCTGCCGCAGCCCGCGGCGCAGGCGCTGGCCTTTGCCATCGACGAACCCATCCGCCAGCACCTGGCCCGGCTGGGCCCGGGCAGCGACCCCGTGCGGGCCCTGAACCGAGGCGGCTACACGACGCATGGAGGGTGGTCCATTCGCATGCAGGCCGGTGGACGGCACGTGAATCACGTGCACCCGGAAGGCTGGATCTCTTCGGCCTGCTACGTCGAGGCGCCGCCGGCGCTGGTCGGGCAGCAGGGCTTCCTGAAGCTGGGTGAGCCCGGCATCTCGCTGGACCCGCTGCCGTCAGCGGAGCGCTTCGTCCAGCCGAAGCTGGGCAGAATCGTCCTGTTTCCCTCGTACATGTGGCACGGCACGGTGCCGTTCGCCGCCGAGGGCGCACGCATGAGCGTGGCGTTCGACCTCGTGCCCGCGCCGGCCGGCCTTGTTTCGGCGCCCCTCGGATCTCCACGTCCAGGAGGATGACCTCGTCATTGGGCATGTCGTCGATGATGTGCTTGACCAGCTTGGCGTAGTCGGGCGGCATCACTTCCGCGTGCGGCGTCCGAGCCTTGCGCCCGACTCGCAACACTGGGGCGCGTGGGTACCCGCAGCGCACTGGCGGCGGGTCGACTTGTTGCGCTCTTCCCACAGTTCCCCGGGAATCTGCGGGCTGCCCCGCAGATTGAGGTGAGTCGCGGCCGTCACGCGGATGACACATTTGGGCTGAAAAACCCAATTGAAAACAATGGCTTAGTGGCGCACTCGGGGTGACGCGGTGCGGCGGCGGGGTCTGGGGACACCAGGGCACTCCGTGGTTCCGCGTGTGGCGCCTGTGTCCAGTAGCTTCAGAATGGCCCCCACACGACCCGCTGCCCAGCCGACAGAGGTGGGCGCGCGTGTCGGGCATGGCGCTTGCCGACCCGTAGGCGCTTACTGACATCCCTTTCATGGAGAGTTGAATGCAACCCAACAAGTTGAAGAGTCGCCTGCTGCGGCGTTCACTGGTCGCCACCGCGGCCGGCCTGTGCCTGGCTTCGGCGGTCATGGCCCAGCAAACCGTCGGCTCGGTGAACGGGCGAGCCAACAAGGGTGACGTCGTCACGGTCGAGTCGAAGGAGATCGGCGTCACACGTCAGGTCCGACTCGATGCGGACGGCACCTTCCAGATTTCGCAGCTTCCCCCGGGCACCTACACGGTGACGCGTACACGCGCCAACGGCAGCACGGAGACCACCCTTGTCAGTGTTTCGGCCGGTGAGGGTTCGACGGCCAGTTTCGCTACCGCGCAGCGCATCGAGATCACGGGCAGCGCGATCCGCACCATCGACGCACGTGCAACTGAATCGGCCACCACGCTGAGCAAGGTCGAGATCGACCGCATTCCCGTGGCCCGCAACGTCACTGCAGTGACCCTGCTGGCACCGGGCGCCGTTTTCGGCGACTCCCGCATCGGTCAGACCACGGCTCGCGCCGGCAACGTGCCGTCGCTGGGTGGTGCATCGCCTGCCGAGAACGCGTACTACGTCAACGGCTTCAACGTCACGAACATCCTCAACGGCGTGGCCTTCAACCAGGTCCCGTTCGAAGGCATTGCCGAACTGCAGGTCAAGACCGGTGGCTACGGCGCCGAGTTCGGACGCTCGCTGGGCGGTGTTGTCACCGTGACCACCAAGCGCGGCACGAACGAATGGACCGGCGGCGTCAGCGCCGCCTACATCCCGGAGTCCCTGAGGGGTTCGTCGGTGTACACCGAGCGCAACCCGACCAGCCTGGAGTGGGAACTGAAGAACCGTCCCGGTGGCCGGGACGAGTTCACCTACAGCGTCTTCGGCGGCGGTCCGATCATCAAGGACAAGCTGTTTGTCTTCGGCCTCTTCCAGGGCGGCAAGCTGACCAGCGAGGTCTTCGGCAACAATTCGCAGACCAAGCTGACGAACTCGACGCCGCAGTACCTGCTGAAGGTGGACTGGAACGTCACCGACAACAATTTCTTCGAACTGACCGCCTTCAGCGACAAGTCGAAGGACAAGACCGATCTTTGGAACTCGCCGACGCCCTACGCCGAACCGAAAGGCGCGTTCATCGGCCCGTCCACCGCAGAGTCGGGTGGCACGAACGTCGTCGGCAAGTGGACCTCGCTGATCACCGAAGACCTGAGCGTCTCGGCTCTCTACGGTTCCGGCAAGTACAGCCGGTCGGAATCGGCAGCCAACTCGGATTGCCCGTACGTCATCGACCAGAGCACCGGCGTTGCACGCCGCGGCGCGGGTGCCTGCTACGTCACGGCCAACATTCCCGAGCCCACCAACGGGGACGAGCGCACGGCCTTCCGTCTGGACGCGGAGTGGATCCTCGGTAAGCACCGCCTGAAGGCCGGTCTGGACCGCGAGACGATCAAGGTCAGCGACGGCAGCAAGCGTTCCGGTGGCATCGAGTACCGACTGCTCACCCGTGCAGGTGGTGCGATCCTGAACTCGAACTACACGGTTCCGGCCGGTACGCCTGCCACCGTGTACGTGCGTACACGCCAGTTTGCCAACGGTGGCGCCTTCGACACGATCAACTCGGCCTGGTACCTTGAGGACACGATCGACATCACGTCAACCCTCGTGGCGACCGTGGGTATCCGCAACGAATCGTTCAACAACAAGAACGCCGCCGGCGTCGACTTCATCAACATCAAGAACACCTGGGCCCCGCGCTTCGGTGTGGCATGGGACGTGAATGGCGACGCCAGCCTGAAGGTGTACGGCAATGCGGGTCGCTACTACATCCCGGTGATGGCCAACACCAACGTGCGTCTGTCTGGCGCCGAGACGGACATCCAGGAGTGGTTCCCGTATGCAGGCACCAATGGTGCCCAGGGCGTTCCCAACGTCATCGGCGCCGGTGCGCCGCTCGGCGGCACGCAGGTCGTCAGCAACGGCGTCGCACCCAACCCGTTGAGCGTCGTCGACCCCAACATCAAGCCGCTGTTCCAGGACGAGTTCATCGTCGGGTTCCAGAAGGCGCTGGCGGATCGTTGGTCGTTCGGCGTCAAGGGCACGTACCGTGCGTTGCAGAACGGCATGGACGACATTTGTAACGACGAAGGGCCGACGATCTGGGCTACAGCCAACGGCTATACGCCGGCGCAAGCGGCGAACATCGGTGCCGCCATCGGGCATTGTTTCCTCTACAACCCCGGCAAGAACCTGACAGCGAACATCGACCTCGACAGCACCGGCACGCTGACCCAGATCGTGATTCCTGCGGCCGCTCTGCAGATGCCTGAGCCCAAGCGCACCTACAAGGCGATCGAGTTGACGTTCGAGCGCGCCTGGGACAAGAAGTGGAGCTTCAAGGGCTCGTACGTGCTGTCCTACAACGAGGGCAACACCGAAGGCTACGTGAAGTCGGACATCGGTCAGGACGACGCCGGTATCAGCCAGGACTTCGACTATCCGGGCCTGGCGGAAGGCTCGTTCGGCTACCTGCCGAACGACCGTCGTCACACCCTAAAGGCTGCCGGGTCCTTTGCCGTGACCGACGAGTGGCGTCTGGGCGGCAACGTGATTGCGCAGAGCGGTCGTCCGAAGAACTGCTTCGGCGTGTACGGTGGCACGACGGACACCGTGTCGCCGCTGTACGGTGATGCCTCGTTCTACTGCGACGGCGTGCTGCGCAGCCGCGGTTTCTTCGGCCGCCTGCCGTGGACAACTCAGCTGGACCTGCAGGCCACCTACACGCCGGCCCAGATCAAGGGTCTGACGCTGTCGGTCGACGTGCTGAACGTCTTCAACAGGCGCACGGTTCGCGGCATCGACGAGCAGGAGAGCGCCGGCCGCATGGTCATGGGTTCGACCTACGGCCAGCCGCTCTTGAACAGCGTGCAGACGGCACGTGCGGTGCGTCTGTTCGCCAAGTACGAGTTCTGACCTTACGGGTTACGGCTTGGTGAAAGAGCCGCCTTCGGGCGGCTCTTTTTTTGGGTGCGCCCGGCACGGGCGCGCTCTTGCGGGTGCAAGTCCCGCCGTAAGTTGATCACAGCGAACGAAGCGAAGCGCAAGTGCATGAGGGCGACCGAGTGTGGGGAGGAAGCGTGGAGCGAAGCTGCGGGCTGATGAACAAGAACCGGATAGAAGGCGCTGCCAAGCAGGGAGAGCGGGCCGGAAGCCGCGAAGCTCTCGTGATCAAGGCAAGGTGGCGTAGATCCGGCGCTTGTGCAGCGAAGGAGTGCGTTCTTACCCGGGGAGATCTCGCCTTGCGCCTGAAGGGGCGACGGCTCATGTCGGAGCGAGAAGTCAGCAGAGGTCGTAGTGGTCCGAGTCGGGGGCCGCAGAGGCCGAACCAAAAGGACGAAGGACCGAACGAGAGTGAGTGACCGAGGACATGGGGATGTCCAAAGGCCATGCGTCAGATGCCGGAGCAATGCAAGCGGGCGGGGGAAGCGCACGGTAAAGCCGGCGTGAAGCTGCCAGTGACGAAGCCTGCGGCCCGCCCCGTGAGCACCCGGGCGCAGGGTCGGCAAGGCCGAAGGCGGGGCTGGCACCGTGCTGGAGGCGGCGCTGACGAGAGAGAACCTGCAAACGGCGTGGAAGCGGGTCAAGGCCCACAAAGGCGCGGCTGGGGTGGACGGGCTCGACATCGAGCGCACGGCCGGACTGCTGCGCACGAGCTGCGCCGGAATCATGGATGGCGGGGTGGTGGTCGAGCGCCACCTGGGCACGCCGCAAGGCGGGCCGCTGAGCCCGCTGCTGGCCAACGTGCTGCTGGACGAGATGGACAAGGCACTGGAGGAGCGGGGCTACAGCTTCGCGCGCTATGCCGACGACTGCAACGTCTACGCGCTGTGGGTGGCCAAGGGCCGAGAAGTCAAATGCAAAGTGGCTGCCAAGTCGCTGCTGGACTTCAAAGCCCGCATCCGGCAACTCACACGCCGCTCGGGCGGGCGCAGCATGGAGCAAGTGGTGCAGCGGCTGCGGCCGTACATGTTGGGCTGGAAGGCGTACTTCGGGCTGGCGCAAACGCCCAAAGTCTGGCGCGAGCTGGACGAGTGGCTGCGTCTCCGCCTGCGCGATCCAGCTCAAGCATTGGAAACGGCCGAAGACGATGTACCGCGAACTCAATGCGCTGGGTGCGGGGGAGACTGCTGCATAGCGGGTGGCGGCGAACAGCCGCTGCTGCTGAGCTATCCTGCATCGGCTCGGGTGCGTTCTGGCGCCGGCCTCTTGAATCGCCCACGTGACCACGACTGTTGCCCTCACCCACCTGCAGCGCCTGGAAGCCGAAAGCGTGCACATCCTGCGCGAGGTCGTCACTCAGGCCGACAAGCCGGTGATGCTGTTCTCGATCGGCAAGGACAGCGCGGTGATGCTGCACCTGGCGCGCAAGGCCTTTCATCCGGCACCGCCGCCCTTTCCGCTGCTGCACGTCGACACGACCTGGAAGTTCCGCGAGATGTACGCGATGCGCGAGCGCATGGCGCATGAAGCCGGCATGCCCTTGCTGGTGCACCGCAACCCCGAGGCGCTGGCGCGCGGCATCAACCCGTTCGACCATGGCTCGCAGCTGCACACCGACCTGTGGAAGACGCAGGGCCTGCTGCAGGCGCTGACCGCACACGGCTTCGATGCCGCCTTCGGCGGTGCAAGGCGCGACGAGGAAGCCTCGCGCGCGAAGGAGCGCATCTTCTCGTTCCGCAGCGCCAGCCACCGCTGGGACCCGCAGAACCAGCGCCCCGAGCTCTGGCACCTGTACAACGCGCGCAAGGGGCCGGGTGAGTCGATGCGCGTGTTTCCGCTGTCGAACTGGACCGAGCTCGACGTCTGGCAGTACATCCTTCAAGAACGCATCGCCGTGGTGCCGCTGTACTTCGCGGCGGTGCGCCCGGTGGTGCGGCGGCACGGTGCGCTGATCATGGTCGACGACGAGCGCCTGCCACTGCAGCCGGGTGAGTCGCCCGAACTGCGCCGCGTGCGCTTCCGCACCCTGGGCTGCTATCCGCTGACCGGTGCCGTGGACTCCGAAGCCGACAGCGTCGCCGCCATCGTGCTGGAACTGCAGCGCGCACGCAGCAGCGAGCGCCAGGGGCGGTTGATCGACCACGACAGCAGCGGCTCGATGGAGAAGAAAAAGCAGGAGGGCTACTTCTGATGGCCGTGCCGCCGGACGGCACAGCCAGGCCCGCCGCCGGCCTGCTGCGCTTCATCACCTGCGGCAGCGTCGACGACGGCAAGAGCACGCTCATCGGCCGTCTGCTGCACGACTGCGGGGCGCTGCCCGACGACCAGCTGGCCGCGCTGTTGAGCGCTGCGCAGCGAGAGGGCGGGCCGCAGGCTGCACCCGACCTGGCCCGCCTGCTCGACGGCCTGGCCGCCGAGCGTGAACAGGGCATCACCATCGACGTCGCCTACCGCCATTTCGCCACCGCACGGCGGCGCTTCATCGTTGCTGACACACCGGGCCACGCGCAGTACACGCGCAACATGGTCACCGGCGCGTCGACCGCCGACGCAGCCGTGATCCTGGTGGATGCGCGCAAGGGTGTGCTGACGCAGACACGCCGCCACAGCTGCGTGGTGCAGCTGATCGGTATCCGCCAGGTGCTGCTGGCGGTGACGAAGATGGACCTCGTCGGCTTCGACGAAGCCGTCTTCCGCGGCATCGAGACCGACTACCGCGCGTTCGCCGGGCAGCTGGGCCTGGACGAGATCGTGGCCCTACCGGTCTCGGGCCTGACCGGCGACAACGTCGCCCAGGGCAGTGCGCACCTGCCCTGGCACCAGGGGCCGAGCCTGCTGCAGGCGCTGGAAGACTGCGAGCCCGTCGAGACGCGCCTGCAGCAGCAGCCCTTCCGCATGCCGGTGCAGTGGGTGAACCGGCCGCACGCCGACTTCCGTGGCTACTGCGGGCTGGTGGCGGCAGGGCAGCTGCGCCCAGGCGACCGTGTGCGTGTGCAGCCCTCGGGGCGCGAAACCACGGTGGCGCGCATCGTCGCCTTCGAAGGCGACCGGCCGCTGGCAGTGGCCGGCGAGTCGGTCACGCTGACCTTGCACGACGACGTCGACATCACGCGCGGCGACGTGCTGAGCGCCGCAGCTGCGCCGGTCGAGGTGGCCGACCAGTTCGAGGCCAGGGTGGTGTGGATGGACGACGAGCCGCTGCTGCCCGGCCGGCGTTACCTGCTTCAGCTGGGCACACGCACCGTCAACGCCAGCATCGGCGAGATCAAGCACCGGCTCGACGTGGACACCCTCGCGCCGCTGGCGGCGCGCACGCTGGCGCTGAACGACATCGGCCTGTGCACGTTGCTGCTCGACCGCCCAATGCCTTTCGAGCCTTATGCCGTGAATCGCGACCTGGGTGGTTTCATCCTCGTCGACCGCGTCAGCCACCGCACGGTGGGCGCCGGCATGCTGAACTTCGCGCTGCGGCGTGCGCACAACGTGCACCTGCAGGCGATGGACGTGGACAAAGGCGCGCGTGCGGCATTGCTGGGGCAGAAGCCGGTGCTGCTGTGGTTCACGGGCCTGTCGGGCGCCGGAAAGAGCAGCATCGCCAACGCCGTGGCCGGCCGGTTGCATGCACAGGGTCGCCTGTGTTTCGTGCTCGACGGCGACAACCTGCGCCATGGGCTGAACCGCGACCTCGGCTTCACCGATGCCGACCGCGTCGAGAACATCCGCCGCGTCGCCGAGGTGGCGCGGCTGATGGTCGATGCGGGGCTCATCGTCATCGTCAGCCTGATCTCGCCGTTCCGCCGCGAACGCGAGATGGCGCGCAGTCTGCTGGCGCCCGACGAGTTCATCGAGGTGCATGTCGACGTGCCGCTGGCGGTGGCCGAGGCGCGTGACGCCAAGGGCCTGTATGCCAAGGCGCGCCGCGGTGAACTGCCGCACTTCACGGGCATCGATTCGCCCTACGAGGCGCCCGAGTCGCCGGAATTGCGTCTTCCGGCCGACCGGCTGACGGTGGCGCAGGCGGCCGAATCCGTGCTGACGCTGCTCGCGGCCCGGGGCATGGCGGGCGCAGACGCCTGACCTGAACTGCGCAGGTGGTGGGCTGGCCGAAAGGTGGCGCGGTGGGCGCCCGGGCCAGGCCCCGGCTACTTCGGAGCCAGCCGTATCGCCCCGTCCAGCCGTATCACCTCGCCGTTGAGCATGTCGTTCTCGACGATGTGCTTCACCAGCTTGGCGTAGTCGGCGGGCGTGCCCAGGCGGCTGGGGAAGGGCACGGAGGCGGCCAGCGAGTCCTGCACTTCCTG
>JAURZK010000160.1 GCA_030653505.1 Rubrivivax sp. | reverse complement strand
TGCGCTGGCCCCCACGCCAGCGAAGGGGGTCGCCGCAGGCTTGCGGCGACGCGGGCCGCAAGCCTGAGCCACGGGTAAACACGGCACCGATCCCCCCGGAACCGGGGATGCCGGGCGCCGTGGTGGGCACATAGCGTGCATGTTGAACGGTAGCCGGTACGCCTTCCAGGCGCTTGGGCTTCCCGTACCGTCAGAAGAACCTTTCCCACCGGAGCCGAGATGAACCCACAACCCTGGCGCCTGGCGGCCGGAGCGCTGCTTGCCGCCGCACTGCTTTCGCCCACCGCCCACGCCGACGTCGTCGATTTCGACCCCGAGGAATTGTCGGGCGTCTACCTGCCCGGCGACAGCTTCACCCAGGGCAGCTTCGTGCTCACCGCGCTGGGCGACTTCGGGGTGATCGACACCGCCACCGCCCTGGGCGCGCTGGCACCCTCGGGCAACAACACGCCCTTTTACTTCGCGTCGAACGACGGCCGCCTGAGCCTGGCGCACGCGACCTCGGCGGGCTTCAGCCTCGACGGCTTCTCGGCCGCCTTCGTCGCGCTCGACCCGCCTTCTGCGCAGTCCACAGTGCTGGTGGCCCGCGGCACGCTGCAGGACGACAGCCAGGTCACCGCGGTGTGGCAGTTTGCAGCCAGCAATACCAGCAGCTTTCCGTTCACGGCCTACGTCGGTGCGTCCTTCGGTGTGTTCGACAACCTCAAGCAGGTCGACTTCTACGCCTGCAGCTGGGTCGGCGGTGTCGCCTGCACCGAGCCGACGCTGAACAACGGCCAGTTCGCCATCGACAACATCGCCGTCACCGTGGTGCCCGAGCCGCACTCCGCGCTGCTGATGGCGCTGGGCCTGGCCGGCGTGGCGGGCCTGGGCCTGCGTCGCCGGCGCGACGTGCGCTGACTCGCCCCCAACAAGAACAAACCGGAGTTCCGCATGTCCTTTCACCGTACCCTGACCCAAGTCGCCTGCGCCGTGGCGCTGCTGGCAGGCGCCTGCGCCGTGCAGGCGCAGACCGCGCGCACCACCGCAACATCCGACACCAAGACCGCGGCCGAGCGCCGCACCTACATCGTGCAGCTGGCCGCCGCGCCGCTGGCCACCTACGACGGCAGCCTCCGCGGCCTGGCCGCCACGAAGCCCACCGCCGGCAGCCGCCTGAACCTGGGTTCACGCGCCGCGCTCAGCTACCGCAGCTACCTCGACAGCCAGCGCAACGCCGTGCTGTCGCGCATCGGCGCGCGTCCGCTGCACACCTACAGCGTCACCTTCAACGGCTTCGCGGCGCCGCTCACCGCCGCCGAGGCCGCCACGCTGATGCAGAGCCCCGACGTGCTGTCGGTCGTGCCTTCCGAGGTGCGCCAGCTCGACACCACGCGCACCACCGAGTTCCTCGGCCTCACCGCGCCGGGCGGTGTGTATTCGCTGCTCGACGGCCAGTCGCGCAACGTCAAGGGCGAGGACGTGATCATCGGCGTCGTCGACAGCGGCATCTGGCCCGAGAGCCCGGCCTTCAGCGACAAGATCGGCGCCGACGGCCGCCCGGTGCCCTTCTACGAGGCCGGCACGCAGGTCTACGGCCCGCCACCGTCGAAGTGGCAGGGCGCCTGCGTGGCGGGCGAAGGTTTCACCGCGGCGATGTGCAACAACAAGCTCATCGGTGCGCGCTACTACGTGGCCGACTTCAACGCCTCGGGTGCGGTGCGGCAGAACCTGGAATACCTGTCGCCGCGCGACGGTGCCACCAGCGGCCACGGCACGCACACCGCGTCCACCTCGGGCGGCAACGACAGGGTAGCCATCAGGGCCACGAACGGCGTCACAACGGCGTTGATGTCGGGCGTCGCGCCGCGTGCCCGCATCGCCGCGTACAAGGTCTGCTGGACGGGCCCGACCGGCGCCAGCGACCCCGCCACCGGCTGCTACACCGGCGACATGCTGGCGGCCATCGACGACGCCGTGGCCGACGGTGTCGACGTCATCAACTACTCGATCAGCGGCACGCAGCTGAACTTCAACGACCCCATCGAGACGGCCTACCTGAACGCCACCGTGGCGGGAGTCTTCGTCTCGGCCTCGGCCGGCAACTCGGGGCCGGGCAACCAGGTGGCGCACATCAGCCCCTGGCTCATCACCGTGGGCGCGTCGACGCACGACCGCAGCCAGGGCGGCAGCATCACCCTGGGCAACGGCAGCACCTACACCGGCGGCTCGACCAACTTCATCGCCGCGCCCACGGCCGGCATGGTGCTGTCGAACACCATCCCGGCGGCGGGGCAGACCGTGGCCTCGGCCAACAACTGCCTGGCCAACAGCCTGGACGACGCGGCCTCGGCCGGCAGGATCGTCGTCTGCGCCATCGGCACCAACACCCAGGCGGCGCGCCTGGCCATCAGCGCAGAGGTGGCGCGTGCCGGCGGCGTCGGCGCGGTGCTGACCGGCACCGCCACGGCACTGGATCCGCACACCCTCCCGGCGCTGCAGGTGTCCACGGCCAATGCCACCGCGATCCGTGACTACGTGACGGTGCAAGGGGCGGCCGCCACCGGCACCGTCACGCTGAGCATCAACCTGCCCGGCGTCAATGCACCGGTGATGGCCAGCTTTTCGTCGCGCGGCCCGAACAAGGCCAACGCCAACATCCTCAAGCCCGACGTCACCGGCCCCGGCTCGGCCGTCATCGCCAGCAACCGGCCGACCCTGAGCGCCACGCAGCGCGACCAGGTCGTCGCCGGCACGCTGACGCCGCCGTGGGGCAGCGGCTCGCTGTCGGGCACCTCGATGTCGAGCCCGCATGTCGCCGGTTCGGCGGCACTGCTGCGCCAGATGTTCCCGACCTGGTCGCCGGCGGCCATCAAGTCGGCGCTGACCACGGCCAACACGGTGGTCAGGATCTCCGGCGGCGCCACCGACACCAACCGCTGGGGTTACGGCGCCGGCCACCTGCACCCCAACGGCGCCATCGTGCCCAGCCTGGTCTACGACGCCGACGGCAGCGACTACGGCCGCTTCCTGTGCGGCGTGGGTCTGGCCGTGCCGGCCGGCCTGGGCAGCTGCGCCACGCTGGGCGTCGACAAGGCATGGAACCTGAACCTGTCGTCGCTGACGGCGGCCAACGTCGTCGTCTCGCGCACGCTGACGCGCAGCGTCACCAACGTCGGCGCGTCGTCGGCACAGTTCGTCTCCAGCGCCAGCCTGCCGGGCTGGGACGTGCAGGTCACGCCCGCCAGCCTGACGCTGGCGCCGGGCGCCAAGGGCACGTTCAGCGCCAAGCTGACGCGCACCACCGCCACGCTGGGCGCCTGGACCTTCGGCACCCTGAGCTGGAGCGACGGCACACGCACCGTCACCAGCCCGCTCAGCGCGCTGGCACAGGCCTTCGCGACGCCGGTGGAGCTGAGCGACAAGCGCGCCTCGGGCAAGGGCTCGAAGGTGTTCAGCGTCGAGTCCAGCTACACCGGCCCGGTGACGCTGCAGGCCGTGGGCCTGGTGCCCGCCGATGCACGCAGCGCCACCATCAGCACCGGCCAGACGCAGTGTTATTCGTTCGTCGTGCCGGCCGGCACGCAGTTCGCGCGCTTCCAGCTCTTCAACGCCGACACCCAGGGCGGTGCGCTCACCGACCTGGACATGGACGTCTTCCGCTCGGCCAACTGCACCGGCACCAACGTGGGCACCAGCGCGGCCGGCGGTTCCGACGAGGTGGTGACGCTGGACAACCCCATCGTCGCCACGTACTCGGTGCGTGTCACCGGCTACGCCACGGCGGTGGGCGGTGCCGCCTACACGCTGTCGGTCTGGGCCGTGGCCCCCGACGGCGGCACGCCGACGCTGCGCGTCACCGGGCCGAGCTCGGTGTACGAAGGCGGCAGCGCCTCGGTGGCGCTGAGCTGGGCGGTGCCTGCAGGCGCCCGCTACATGGGCAACGTGCGTGTGCTCGACCCCAGTGCCACACTGATCGGTTCGACCAAGGTGCTGGTGGACAACCGCTGAGGCCGGGCGGACATTGCCGGAAGGCCGTGTCCGCCGGACGAAGGGCCGGCTCGCTCTCACGCGCAAGTCGCGGCATGCAAGGCCGCGACCCGCTGGCAAGTGCGACGGCGACGTCTTGCGGTGCGTGGCGCTGCGTCAGGTCAACGCGCACGGGTTCCCCTGGACACAGACTCGTGACGGGGGTGGAGGTGCGCCCGGTTCGTGGCGCCCCGCCAGGAGAGCACCATGTCCGTCACCCGCTCCGCCCTGCACACCCTGTTGCCGGCGGCCTGCCTTGCCGCCAGCGCCGCCTGGGCACAGGCCCCCGCCACACCGCCCGGCTTCGTCGCTTCGCCCGACATCTACAAGGTGCTTGCCGAGAACGACAAGCACCGCGTCATCGAGGTGATCTGGAAGCCGGGCCAGAAGGACCAGCTCCACTCCCATCCGGATGCAGCGGTCTACTACCTCGCCGACTGTCGCCTGCGCAACCACCCCCTCAGTGGCCCGCCGCAGGACGGCACCCGGACGGCCGGCAGGGCCTCGGTACAGGGACCGATCGCGGGCCACTCGATCGAGAACATCGGCAACGCCGACTGCAAGCTGATCATGTTCGAACCGAAGTAGCGCCGGGTGGCGGCATGGCAGGATTGGCGACAATCCGGCCATGACCCTCACCGAGCTCAAGTACATCGTCGCCGTCGCCCGCGAGAGACACTTCGGCCGCGCCGCCGAGGCCTGCTTCGTTTCACAGCCCACGCTCAGCGTCGCGATCAAGAAGCTGGAAGAAGAGCTCGACGTGAAGATCTTCGAGCGCGGCGCCACCGAGGTGAGCGTGACGCCACTGGGCGAGCAGATCGTGCGCCAGGCGCAGCAGGTCATCGAGCAGGCGCAGGCCATCCGCGAGATCGCCAAGTTGGGCAAAGACCCGGTGAGCGGCCCGCTGCGCCTGGGCGTGATCTACACCATCGGCCCCTACCTGCTGCCCGACCTGGTGAGAGCCGCTATCGAGCGCGTGCCGCAGATGCCGCTGATGCTGCAGGAGAACTTCACCGCCAAGCTGCTGGACATGCTGCGCATGGGCGAGCTCGACTGCGCCATCATGGCCGAGCCCTTCCCCGACACCGGCCTGGCCGTCGCGCCGCTGTACGACGAACCCTTCCTCGCCGCCGTGCCCGCGAGCCACCCCTTCGCCAAGCGCAAGAGCATCACGGCCGAAGAGCTGAAGAACGAGACCATGCTGCTGCTGGGCACCGGCCACTGCTTCCGCGACCACGTGCTCGAGGTCTGCCCCGAGTACGCACGCTTCGCCAGCAACGCCGAGGGCATACGCAAGAGCTTCGAGGGCAGCAGCCTGGAGACCATCAAGTACATGGTGGCCTCGGGCATGGGCGTGACGGTGGTGCCGCAGCTGTCGGTGCCGGCCGACAAGCAGTCGCACATCCGCTACGTCAAGTTCACCGCGCCAGCGCCCACGCGCCGCGTGGTGCTGGCCTGGCGCCGCACCTTTCCGCGCTACGAGGCCATCGCGGCGCTGCGCAATTGCATCTACGCCTGCCCGCTGCCGGGTGTGCAGCGGCTGACGGCCTGAGTCCACGCCCTTGCGGCGAAGCGGCGCCGCTTGCAACTATGGCGACGATAGGCCTTGCGGCTATCGAGCCCTTCGAGTCAATTGCTTTGACCCACGGCTGCCAGCTTTCTAAAGTGGCTGGGTTCCCTTCTCACGCACTGCCAGGAGACCTGCATGACCCAGTCCCGACTCCCCACCGACAACCCCACGTCCGTCGGCTGCCCCTACGCAGGTGCCGCCCGCACCCAGGCCACGGCCCGCAGCGGTCAGACCAACGCCGACTGGTGGCCCGAGCAGCTGAACCTGAAGATCCTGCACCAGCACACGGCCAAGTCCGACCCGATGGGCGCGGGCTTCAACTACGCCGAGGAGTTCAAGACGCTCGACCTCGACGCCGTGGTCAGCGACCTGAAGGCGCTGATGACCGACAGCCAGGACTGGTGGCCTGCGGACTGGGGCCACTACGGCGGCCTCTTCGTGCGCCTGAGCTGGCACGCCGCGGGCACCTACCGCATCCACGACGGCCGCGGTGGCGCCGGCACCGGCGCGCAGCGCTTTGCGCCGCTGAACAGCTGGCCCGACAACGGCAACCTCGACAAGGCGCGCCGCCTGCTGTGGCCCATCAAGCAGAAGTACGGCCGCAAGCTCTCATGGGCCGACCTCATAGTGCTGGCCGGTACCGTGGCCATGGACTCGATGGGTTTCAAGACCTTCGGTTTCGCCGGCGGCCGCCCCGACATCTGGGAACCCGAGGACGAGATCAACTGGGGCATGGAGAAGACCTGGCTGGGCGACCAGCGCTACAGCGGCGACCGCGAACTGGCCAACCCGCTGGCGGCGGTGCAGATGGGCCTGATCTACGTGAACCCGGAAGGCCCGAACGGCAACCCCGACCCGGTGGGTTCGGGCCGCGACGTGCGCGAGACCTTCGCCCGCATGGCCATGGACGACGAGGAGACCGTGGCGCTGGTGGCCGGCGGCCACACCTTCGGCAAGGCCCACGGCGCCGGTGACACGGCACTGGTCGGCCGCGAACCCGAAGGTGCCGACATCGCAGAGCAGGGCCTGGGCTGGAAGAACGCCTTCGGCAGCGGCAAGGGCGCGCACACCACCACCAGCGGCATCGAGGGCGCCTGGAAGCCCAACCCCACCACCTGGGACATGGGCTACTTCGACATGCTCTTCGGCTACGAGTGGGAACTGACCAAGAGCCCGGCGGGCGCGCACCAGTGGACGCCCAAGGACTGCAAGCCCGAGCACCTGATCCCCGACGCCCACGACCCGAGCAAGAAGAGCCCGCCGATGATGACCACGGCCGACCTCTCGCTGCGCATGGACCCGGCCTACGAGAAGATCTCGCGCCGCTTCCACGCCAACCCGGCCGAGTTCGCCGACGCCTTTGCCCGTGCCTGGTTCAAGCTGACGCACCGCGACATGGGCCCGCGCGCGCGCTACCTGGGCAAGCTGGTGCCGTCCGAAGTGCTGATCTGGCAGGACCCGGTGCCCCCGGTGGACCATGGCCTCGTCACCGCACAGGACGTGGACGCGCTGAAGGCGCAGGTGCTGGCCTCGGGCCTGAGCACCGCGCAACTGGTGCGCACGGCCTGGGCCTCGGCCAGCACCTTCCGCGGCAGCGACAAGCGCGGCGGTGCCAACGGCGCGCGCATCCGCCTGGCACCGCAGAAGGACTGGGCTGTCAACCGGCCCGCCGAGCTGGCGCAGGTGCTGGAGGTGCTGGCAGGCGTGCAGGCGAACTTCAACGCCCAGGGCGGTGGCCGGCAGATCTCGCTGGCCGACCTGATCGTGCTGGGCGGATGCGCCGCGGTGGAAGCCGCAGCGAAGGCCGCTGACCTGACCGTCACGGTGCCCTTCACCCCGGGCCGCACTGACGCGACGCAGGAACAGACCGATGTCGAGGCCTTCGCGGTGCTCGAACCCCAGGCCGACGGCTTCCGCAACCATGTGCGCAAGGAACTGGCCGACCGGGCCGCCGAACTGCTCGTCGACAAGGCCCAGCTGCTGACGCTGACGGCGCCCGAGATGACGGTGCTGGTGGCGGGCCTGCGCGCGATCGGCATCACTTCGGGCGTCACTTCGGACGCCAACGCCGGTGGCACCCTGCACGGCGTCTTCACGCAGCGCCCCGGCACGCTGAGCAACGACGTCTTCGTCAACCTGCTCGACATTGGCACGGCGTGGCAGCGCTCGGCCGCCGACGCCTACGTGCTGGAAGGCCGCGACCGCAAGACCGGCGCGCTGAAGTGGACGGGCACCGTGGTCGACCTCGTCTTCGGTTCGAACTCGCAGCTACGGGCGCTGGCCGAGGTGTATGCCGCCAGCGACGCGCAGGGCAAGTTCGTGAGCGACTTCGTGGCGGCGTGGAACAAGGTGATGAACCTCGACCGCTTCGACCTCGCCTGAGCTCGACACACGGGACCCCGCGATGATGCTGCTGCGCCGCGCCGTCGACACCATCGTCGGCGCGGGGGGTTTCACGCTGCTGGCCGGGCCGGTGGCCTGCAACGAAGGCTGAGCCAGAACAGCCACGCGGGCCCGGCTTCGCCAGCGTCGCGAACGCGCACGGATGCCCCGCGCGCCTGTGCTGTGGCGCTGATGGTGCGCCGGCTGGAGCAGCGCTCGACCGAGGCCACGTCGACCGAAGGTGACTGGCGCCTGGCCCTGTTCCGCAACCCGCACACGCCGTTGCAGCCGCTGGGCGCCACGGGCCCGGCGCTGTTTCACGGCGAAGAGATCCTGCCCACGGGCGAGGTGCCTGCCACGCCCGGGCTCCGCGCGCTGCTGGACTGGATGCACGCACGGCCGCACCAGGGCGAGCCCGGCACCCCCGTGGCCCACGCCGCGCCGGGCAGAGCACACGCGCCGCTGGCCTCGCTGGCCGCCACCGCGGCCGGCGCACTGGCGATGCCGCCGTCGACGACGTGCCCCGTAGCTGATGTGGCTGCGCAAGGAGCCGCTGCTCACCGTCACCTGGGCCGGTGACCCGCACAAGCCGATGGACGAAGACCCGCTGAAGGTCTCGCCACGGCGCAGTTTCGCCGCCTGGTCCGAGATCGTGCGCGACACGGCGCTGCCGTGGTCGACGTCCGAAGGGATGATGGGGCGAGCCATCGGCACGGCGCTGGTCGACATCATCGTGCAGGTGCATGCGGTGCGGCTGCTCATCGCCGAACAGCAGCTCGCCGAGGTGCGCGAGACCGTGGGCGCCGCACGTGAACCGGTGCTGCTGACCGACGCACAGGGCGGGTTGATGTTCACCAACGACGCCTTCCTGGCACTGCGCGGCGCCGGTGCGCCGGCGCCCGTGACGGGCGAGCCTGTGGCGAGGCCTCGGCCGCGCGGACGACTGCGCTGTATGCGCGCATCCGCCGCGTCGCGGCCGAATCCTGGCGCGGCAGTCCGTTGGGCGGCGTCGTGCCGGCGCGTTTCCAGCGCCCCTTCGAGTGCGGTGTAGACCTCGTGCAGGTTGCGCCGGAGCCCGCAGTCACCGGGGCGCGCCGGCCGCCCGGCCAGCAGTGCGGCTATCGCACCGGTGCGCTCGGTGGCGGCGTGCAGGTCGCGGGTGCCCAGCCGCAGGCGTTCAGGCAGGGCCGCGGGGTCGCAGGGCTGGGCCCCGGCCAGATCGCTGGCCACCGTGTGCCGTCCGCCTCAAGCACCGAGCGCTGCCTGGGCCTGCATTGCAGCCTCCACGGCCTCGGCCTGGCGCGCGGCGCGGGCCTCGTCGGCCGACAACGCCGCCAGCGCGCCGGCAACCCGCGCCGCCAACCGCGCGTTCGCCAGCACGAGTTCGATGTTGGCCGCCAGGCTCGCTCCGCCCGTGAGTTCACTGACACGCGCCAGCAGGAAGGGCGTGACGGCAGCGCCTTCGACGCCCTGCTGCTGCACTTCCCGCAGCGCCTGGCCGATGTAGCCGTCGATGCGTTCACGCGGGATCTCGTGCTCCGGCGCGATCGGATTGGCGATCACCACACCGCCCTGCAGGCCGGCCTGCCACTTGGCGTGCAGCACACGGGCGATCTGCTCGGGCGTGTCGAGCCGGCGGTTCACCTTCAGCCCGCTGGCGCGTGAGTAGAAGGCCGGCAGTTCGTCGGTGCCGAAGCCGATGACGGGCACACCCTGCGTTTCCAAGTATTCCAGCGTCAGCTTCAGGTCGAGGATGGCCTTGGCGCCGGCGCAGACCACGGCCACCGAAGTGCGCGCCAGTTCCTGCAGGTCGGCGCTGATGTCGAAGCTGGTCGCCGCCCCGCGGTGCACGCCACCGATGCCGCCGGTGGCAAAGATGCGGATGCCGGCGAGTGCGGCGACGATCATCGTCGCGGCCACCGTCGTGGCGCCGGTGCCTGCTTCGGCCAACAGGAGAGGCAGGTCGCGCCGGCTGACCTTGGGCGCTGTGAGGCCCTGGCGGGCCAGGCTCTCGATGTCGTCATGCGTCAGCCCGGCCTTCAGCCGCCCGGCCATCACCGCCACCGTGGCAGGCACGGCGCCATGTTCGCGCACGGCGGCCTCGACGCGCAGTGCGGTCTCGAGGTTCTGCGGCCAGGGCATGCCGTGGCTGATGATGGTGGATTCCAGCGCCACCACGGACCGGCCGTGGTGCAGTGCGTCGGCCACTTCGGGGTGGATGTCGAGCAGCGCGTTCATGTGGCGTCGATCATCGCACCGCCGCCGATAATCACGCCCTTCCTGCCTTTCCCTGCTGTCGCCGGCCCCCCGTGCCCGCGCCGAAAGTTTCCATGTCCGCCGACCCCACGCCCAACCCGCTGGCCACTGCGGTGCGCCGCCGCCGCACCTTCGCCATCATTTCCCACCCCGACGCAGGCAAGACCACGCTGACGGAGAAGCTGCTGCTGTTCTCGGGCGCGATCCAGATCGCCGGCAGCGTGAAGGCGCGAAAGGCCACGCGCCACGCGACGAGTGACTGGATGGAGATCGAGAAACAACGTGGCATCTCGGTGGCTTCCAGCGTGATGCAGATGGAGTACCGCGACTGCGTCATCAACCTGCTCGACACCCCCGGCCACCAGGATTTCAGCGAAGACACCTACCGCGTGCTGACCGCCGTCGACGCCGCGCTGATGGTCATCGACGCGGCCAACGGCGTCGAGCCGCAGACACGCCGGCTGCTGCAGGTCTGCCGCGCCCGCAATACACCCATCCTCACCTTCGTCAACAAGATGGACCGCGAGGTGAAGGACCCGCTCATGCTGATGGACGAGATCGAGCGCGAGCTGGGCATGGAGGTCGTGCCCTTCACCTGGCCGGTGGGCATGGGCAAGAACTTCCACGGCGTGATGGACCTGCGCGAGCAGCAGATGCGCGTCTTCAGCCCCGGCGAGGATCGCAAGGGCGCCGAAGACGAGATCCTCGACGGCCTGGACAACCCGGCCTACGCCGAACGCTTCGGCATGCAGTACGAGCAGGCCAAGGGCGAGATCGAACTGCTGACCGACGCCGCGCCGCCCTTCGAGCCCCACGCCTTCCTGGGCGGCCACCAGACGCCGATGTTCTTCGGCAGCGCAGTCAACAACTTCGGCGTGCGCGAGGTGCTCGACGCGCTGGTCGACCTGGCGCCGCCGCCGGGTAGCCGCAAGGCCATCCAGCGCGTGGTGCAGCCCGACGAGGCCAAGTTCACCGGCGTCGTCTTCAAGATCCAGGCCAACATGGACCCGGCGCACCGCGACCGCATCGCCTTCGTGCGCGTGGCCAGCGGCCGATTCGAGCGCGGCATGCGGCTGAAGGTGGTGCGCAGCGGCAAGGAGTTGCGGCCGAACACGGTGGTCACCTTCATGAGCCAGCGCCGCGAGCTGCTCGACGAGGCCTTTGCCGGCGACATCATCGGCATCCCCAACCACGGCGTGCTGCAGCTGGGCGACACGCTGACCGAAGGCGAGCCGCTGCAGTTCACCGGCCTGCCGTTCTTCGCGCCCGAGATGTTCCGCAGCGTCGAGGTGGCCGATCCGCTGCGCACCAAGCAGCTGCGCGCCGGCCTCACGCAGCTGGGCGAGGAAGGCGCGATCCAGGTCTTCCGCCCGGTGGCCGGCAGCGTGCTGCTGCTGGGTGCGGTGGGCCAGCTGCAGTTCGAGGTCGTGGCGCACCGGCTGGAGCATGAGTACGGCTGCAAGGCGCGCATCATGCCGGCGCGTTACAACGTCGCGCGCTGGGTCACCTGCCCCGACGAGAACGGCGGCGCCAAGGAGCTGCAGCGTTTCATCGACGGCAACGCGCACCGCGTGGCGCTGGATGCCGTCAACGCGCCCACCGTGCTGCTGGAATACGCCGGCGAGCTGCGCGCGATGCAGGACAACTGGCCGAAGATCCAGTTCCACGCGTTGCGAGAGCATGCGGGGCTGGTGTTCCAGAAGCAGCTGGAAGGCTGAGCCCCGCTGCAGATAATCCGCCCATGCAGGCCGTCGCCCCCACCCCCAGCCGACTGGCGCTCTACCTCGACCTCATCCGCTGGAACCGCCCGGCCGGCTGGCTGTTGCTGCTGTGGCCGACGCTCAGCGCGCTGTGGATCGCCGGCGACGGCTGGCCGGGCTGGCACCTGCTGCTCGTCTTCGTGCTCGGCACCATCCTCATGCGCAGCGCCGGCTGCTGCGCCAACGACGTCGCCGACCGCGACTTCGACCGCCACGTCAAGCGCACCGCGCAGCGGCCGGTGACGCGCGGCGCGATTTCGCCGCAGGAGGCGCTGGCCGTCGGTGCGGTGCTCGCACTGGCCGCCTTCGTCCTGGTGCTGTCCACCAACCCCGGCGCCATCCAGCTCAGCGTGCTGGCGCTGGCGGTGACGCTGGCCTACCCCTACGCCAAGCGCGTCCTGGCCATCCCGCAGGCGGTGCTGGGCGTGGCCTTCAGCTTCGGCATCCCGATGGCCTTTGCCGCCGCGCTGGGCGGCACAGACTGGGGGTGGGGCGCGGTCCACGCCGCGGTACCGCCACAGGCCTGGTGGCTGCTGCTGGGCAACCTGTTCTGGGTGCTCGCCTACGACACCGAGTACGCCATGGTCGACCGCGACGACGACCTGCGCATCGGCATGAAGACCAGCGCCATCACGCTGGGCCGCTGGGACGTGCCGGCGGTGATGGCCTGTTACACCGTCTACCTGGTGAGCTGGGCGCTGCTGGGCCGCTCGCTCGGGCTGGGCGGCTGGTTCATGGCCGGCATCGGCGTGGCGGCGGTGCAGGCGGCGTGGCACTACACGTTGATCCGCGACCGCTCTCGTGAGGGCTGCTTCAAGGCCTTCCGACTCAATCACTGGGTGGGGGCTGCCGTCTTCGCCGGTGTCGCCATCGACCTCTCGTTGCGTTGACGCGGCGCTCGGCGTCGACGGGTGCCCTCAGGCCCGGCCGAGCTCCTCGGCCCGCTGCCTCGCCGCGTGCAAGGCCTTCACGAACGCCGCCTTGACGCCGCTGTCTTCCAGCGACGAGAGTGCGGCGAAGGTCGTCCCGCCCTTGCTGGTGACCTGCGCGCGCAGCGCGTGCGGCGGCAGCGGCGACTGCTGGGCCAGCGCCGTGGCACCGGCGAAGGTGTGCAGGGCCAGCATGCGGCCCTGGGCCTCGGCGAGGCCCATCTCGGCTGCGGCCTGCATCATGGCTTCGAGGAAGTAGAAGACATAGGCCGGGCCCGAGCCCGACAGCGCCGTCACGGCGTCCAGGTCGTCCTCGCCGGGCAGCCACAGCGATGCACCTGTCGGTGCGAACAGCGCGTCGACCTCGGCGCGCCCGGCTTCGTCGACCGCCGGCGTGGCGAACAGCCCGGCGATGCCCTGGCCGATGAGCGCCGGCGTGTTCGGCATGGCGCGCACCACGCGCGCGCTGCCGCTGGCGTGCGCCACCGCCGCGCAGCGCACGCCGGCCATCACGCTGACCTGCAGGGCGCTGCCGACGAAGGGTGCGCAGGGCGCGGCGGCCTCGGCGAAGAGCTGCGGCTTGACGGCCCAGACCACGGTGGCGGCGTCGGCGAGGCGGGCGTCGGCAACGGCCTGCGCCTGGATGCCGAAGGCCTGCGCCAGCTTGTCGCGCTGGGGCCCGAAGGGCTCGACGACGGTGATGGCCGCAGCTTCCCGGCCGCTGCGCAAGAGCCCGCCGATGAGCGCGCTGGCCATGTTGCCGCCGCCGATGAAGGCGATGCGGCGCGGGGGCGGGATGTTCATGCGGCGGCAGTGTAGTCAGGCCGCGATGACACGCGGGCGCAGGCTTCATGCAAAGGCGGCATGGCTGGCGCCAACACACCGGGCGTCGCGGGGCCTACAGTTCCGGCCCATGTCGCGGCGGCTGCGGTGCGGCGGGCCCACGAGGCCTGCGGCGGTGGCCGCGGCGGTGTCCACCACCCCAGGAACCCCCCATGACGACCCTGCCCCTGTCCTACGTCCACCCCACCCCCAACAGCCCCTGGGGCACCTACCTGATGCAGGTCGACCGCGTCGTGCCCTACCTGGGCCACCTCGCAAAATGGGTCGAAACGCTGAAACGCCCGAAGCGCGCGCTCATCGTCGACATCCCCATCGAGATGGACAACGGCGACGTGGCCCACTTCGAGGGCTACCGGGTGCAGCACAACCTCAGCCGCGGCCCGGGCAAGGGCGGCGTGCGCTACCACCCCGACGTGACGCTGGAAGAGGTGATGGCGCTGGCGGCCTGGATGAGCGTGAAGAACGCCGCCGTCAACCTGCCCTACGGTGGCGCCAAGGGCGGCATCCGCGTCGACCCCAAGCAACTCTCGATGAAGGAACTCGAGCGCATGACGCGCCGCTACACCAGCGAGATCGGCATCATCATCGGCCCGCAGCGCGACATCCCGGCGCCCGACGTGAACACCAACCCGCAGATCATGGCGTGGATGATGGACACCTACAGCATGAACACCGGCAGCACCGCCACCGGCGTGGTGACGGGCAAGCCGGTCGACCTGGGCGGCAGCCTGGGGCGGGTGAAAGCCACCGGCCGCGGCGTCTTCGTCACCGGGCGCGAGGCGGCGCGGCGCCTCGGCCTCGACCTGCAGGGCGCGCGAGTCGCGGTGCAGGGCTTCGGCAACGTGGGCTCGTCTGCGGCAGAACTGTTTGCGCAGGCGGGAGCGAAGATCGTCGCCGCACAGGACCACACCGGCACGATATACAACAGCCAGGGCTTCGACCTGGCCGACATCACGGCACACGTGCGCGACGCCGGTGGCGTGGGCGGCTTCAAGGGCGCCGAGGTGATGGGCGGCGAGGAATTCTGGGACGTCGACTGCGACATCCTCATCCCCGCCGCGCTCGAAGGCCAGATCACCGCCGAACGTGCCCAGCGCATCAAGGCCAGGCTGGTGCTGGAAGGTGCCAATGGCCCCACCGTGCCCTCCGCCGACGACATCCTGGCCGACCGTGGTGTGCTCGTCGTGCCCGACGTCATCTGCAACGCCGGCGGCGTGACGGTGAGCTACTTCGAGTGGGTGCAGGACTTCAGCAGCTTCTTCTGGACCGAAGACGAGATCAACGTGCGCCTGGACAAGATCATGATCGGCGCGCTGAAGAAGATCTGGGACACCGCCGACCGCCACCACATCACCCTGCGCACCGCCACCTTCGCCGTGGCCTGCGAACGCATCCTGAAAGCCCGCGAAGAGCGCGGGTTGTATCCGTAAGGTGCTGCTGACCCCGGCGCCGGAGGCCGCCCGGGCAACGCTGGCGGAGGTGATCGAGATTCAGGTGTTTGGGGGATAAACACGCCCGGAATCAGGCTTTACATTTCGAGCTGGCGTCAACGATCGACGTCACATCCTGCCCTGAGGAGCGCTCTCCATGAAAACGTCCCCGAGCTGCACCGACTACCGTTTCCGCCTTTCTCGTGCATGGCCGCTGGTTGCGGCCGCACTGCTGATGCAGGGCTGCGTGTCCACCATGCCCAAGGTCGGTGGTGGCACGGCCTCCGCCGGCGGGGCTGCGGGCGGCGCCACCGCCGAGGGGCAGAAGTCGGAGCTCGAGCGCTGCAACGAGACGCTGGGCACCATGGCGATGGAAGAAGACCAGCGCGCGCCGTGGTACGCCCAGCTTCGCGGCTACCAGCTCGGCTCGACGATCCCGGTGCTGCGGCTGATGATCCAGCAGAGCAACTGCTTCGTCATCGTCGAGCGCGGCGGCGGCATGAACGACATGATGCGCGAGCGCCAGCTGATGCGCGGCGAAGAGGGCCGCGCGGGCAGCAACATGGGCGGCGGGCAGATGGTGGCGGCCGATTACCTGATGCGGCCCTCGATCCAGTTTTCGGGCAACACCGGCGGCGGCCGCGGCGGCCTGGCGGGCTTCCTGCCCGGGGCGCTGGGTGCGGTCGCCGGCAGCGTGGGCGTCAACGAGGCCTCGACGACGCTGCTCCTGGTGGACATCCGCTCGGGCGTGCAGATCTCCGCCGCCGAGGGCAGCAGCAAGAACTACGACTTCGGCATGTTCGGCAGCGCCTTCACGGGCGGCCTGGCCGGCGGCGCCAGCGGCTACTCCAAGACCCCGCAGGGCCGGGTCATCACCGCGGCCTTTGCCGATTCGTTCAACCAGATGGTGAAGACGCTGCGCAGCTACAAGGCGCAGACGGTCAAGGGTGGCCTGGGCACCGGGGGCCGCCTCGGCGTGCAAGGCGGACAGACGCCGGCCAGCAAGAAGTGAGCGCCTGCTTGGCGGCTGCTGCCATGCGGCTTGCCGGGCCCGGCCTGCTGGCCGCTTTGTGCCTGGCCGCCGGCGCGCCGGCACAGGCCCAGATGTACCACCTGTACCTGCGCTGCCAGGGCATGGTGGCTGCCGGGCCCGGGGCGACCACACCTGCAGATACCGGTGTGACCACACGTGGCGCCACGGCTGGCGGCGCGCCCGCCGACAGCGACAAGAACGACAAGAACAGCGCCGATGCCGACGAGAACGTCCAGGCCCGCGTGCGGTCGGTGCGCAGCGCCGCCAAGCGGGGCGATGCGCAACTCGATCTTGCGCTGCGCGACAACAACATGAGCATGCTCGTGGAGCGTTCCAACGTGCTGCCCACCGGCCAGCGCCTGAGCTACCAGGCCACGCAGACGCAGTACGTCGCCACCTTCCTGCCGCAGATGGCCGGGGCCGGGTTCCGCAAGTGGGGCGAGGGCTGGCTGTTCGGCTGGTACCCACCCTTCCAGAAGATGTCGGCGGCGCGCTTTGCCATCAACCGCCAGAGTGGCGTGCTCGAAGGCGAGATCGTCGGGGCCGCCGGCGAGGTGCTGGGGCTCATCGACATGCAGTGCGAGCCCAAGCGCAACGAAGACGCGCCGGCACCGCGGTTCTGATGGCGGCCTGGCGTCTGCTCCGGTCAAGCGGTTCGCCAGGGTCGCCTCGGCTCGCGGCAGTGCTCGGGGCGGCCTTGCTCGTGGCAGTCGTGGCCGGCCCCGCGCAGGCCGCCCGGCTGGCTCTGGTGATCGGCAACGATGCCTACGCCAAGGCGCCGCCTTTGCGCAACGCGCGCAACGACGCCCGCAGCATCGCCTCCGAACTGGAGACCGCCGGTTTCAACGTCACGCGGGTGCTCGACGGCACGCGACGCGGAATGAACGAGGCGCTCGACGGCTTCCTGCGCCGCATCCAGAAGGGCGACGAGGTCGTCTTCTACTTCTCGGGCCACGGCTCGCAGCCGCCGCAAACCGGGCCCTTCCTGCTGCCGGTGGACATCGAGATCAGCAGCGAGCGCTCGATCCTGCGCGACGGCGTGTCGCTGGAACAGGTGGTGGACGACCTGGGCCAGCGCGCGAGGTTCTCGCTGGTGATCGTCGACGCCTGCCGCGACGACCCGTTCCGCCAGACCAGCGCCGGCCGCTCGATGGCCCCGGGCTCCAGCCTGTCGCGCATCGAGCCGCCCAAGGGCACGATGATCATCATGGCGGCCTCCAAGGGCCAGCAGGCGCTCGACCGCCTGGGCGATGATGACCGCATCGCCAACGGCCTGTTCACCCGCGAACTGGTCAAACAGATGCGGCAGCCGGGCGTTTCCGCCGGCGAGATGCTCAAGCGGGTGCGTGCCAACGTCGAGCGTTCGGCCCAGGCGGTGAACCATGCGCAGCGGCCTTCGCTGGTGGACGAATCGTCCAGCGACTTCTTCTTCCACCTCGGCCGCGCCGGTGCGGTAGCGGCAGCGCCGGCGGCGAGCCCTGCGGCCGAGCTGCCCGCCCCGCAGCCCACCATGGTGGCCGCCGGCTACGCGCCCCAGCGCGAGTTCGACGCCTGGGAGCAGGCCGCCCGTGCCGGCACGCGGGAGGGCCTCGACGCCTACGTGCGCCAGTTCCCGGCGGGCCGCTACGTTGCCCACGCCCGGGCCCGCCTGGCCTTGCTGGCCGGGGCCGCACCGCCGCCTGCGCCCGAGCCGCTGCACAAGGGCCGGCGGCCGCTGGCTCTCGCCCGGGAGCCCTGAGCCGTGTTCCGCATCGGGGTCCTCGTCCGCCTGGCCACACTCATTGCGCTAGTTGCCGCTGGCAGCACCAGCGCACAGGACTATGCGCAACGGCAGCTGCAGGACATCGTCAGCCGGCATCTCGCGGCAGAGTCGCTGCGCCCCGAGCTCACCAGCGCCGGCAACGTGCGCTTCCGCAGCCAGGGCCGCACCTTCGTGGTTCACCTCGACGAACGCGACCCGCTGTACTTCCGCCTCACCATGGCCTTCGTCGCGGACGACAAGGGCGAGGCCGCACGGCTGCGCCTGCTCGAGGGCTGCAATGCCGCCACCGCCGAGGTGAAGGTGATCAAGTGTTTTCTCGACGAGGAGGGCGACCCGACCTTCGCCGCCGAGATGTTCCTCGTCGTGCCCGGCGACTTCACATTGGCCTTCGACCGGCTGCTGCGCGCCATGGACAGCGCCTACCGCCGCTACAACCGGCGGCTTGCCGAACTGCGCTGACCGGCCCGTGCGCCTGGTGCCGAGGGAAGGCGCAACCGCTTGCAGCACGTGCTCGCGTTTCCCCAAGTAAAGCGCGGCCAGGCCTGCCCAGCCCCCACGTCATAATGCCGCGCTCGGCGCAGCAACACCATGCGCCCCTGCGCGGCATACGCGTTGCCGCCCCGACCAGGCCAACCCTAGGACCTCCTGCATGATCTCTGCCTTCTCATCGCGCCGGCTTGCCCTGCTGGCCGCCCTGGCTTCCACCGTCTGGCTGGCCGCGTGCGGCGGCGGCGGCGGCAGCGACGCCGGCACGACCAACCTCCGTGCGCTGAACCTCACCTCCGACCTGGCCAGCATCGACCTCTTCACGGGCGACACCAAGCGCTTCAGCGCCGTGGTAACGGACGTGTTGGCCCCCAGCATCTCTCTCGAGGCCAACACCTACACGCTCAACGTCAAGCGCGCCGGCGACGGCGCGACGCTGCTGACGGGTTCCTACGCGCTGGCCAAGGACCAGAACTACACCGCCGTAGTGTGGGGCCGCGAAACAGCGCTGCGTGTGAGCACGCTGCCCGAGAACGAGAGCACCGCCGACATCGCCGCCGGCAACACGCGGGTGCGCTTCTTCAATGCCACCACCGACACCGGCGCGGTCGACATCTTCATCACCTCCACCGCCGCCGACCTCGGCGAGACCGCGGCCACCCAGGGCAACCTGGCCAGCGGTTCGCTCAGCGGCTTCCGCGACCTGTCGCAGGGCACCTACCGTCTGCGCGTGACGGGTGTGGGTGACCCCAACGACCTGCGCCTGGACATCCCGGCGATCACGCTGAAGGACAAGAGCTACGCCACGCTGGTGCTCACCGCCGGCGCCAGCGGCGTGCTCGTCAACGGCACGCTCATCGAGCAGCAGGGCGCGGTCGCGACGCTGAAGAACACCAAGGCGCGCATGCGCGTGGTGGCCAGCGTCAACACCGGCGGCAACGTCAACGTCGCCGTCGGCGGCCGCACGCTGGCCGGCGGCCTGCGTTCACCATCGGTGGGCCCCTACACGTTGGTCGACGCCGGCACGGCGGTGGACCTGACGGTGCGCGTGAACGGCGGCGTGGTCACCAGCGGCGAGCGCAGCTTCGTGGCCGGCACCGACTACACGCTGCTGACCTACGGGCCCGCTGCCTCCGCCCAGGTGGTGGTGCTCACCGACGACAACCGCCTGCCCACCGCGACCACACGCGTCAAGGTACGCCTCCTGCACGCCGCCGCGGGCACCGACCCGCTGACGCTGTCCATCGACTACCTGGCGCTGGCCAGCGACGTCATCGCCGGCAATGTGTCGCCCTACGCCACGACGAACAGCAACGCCTCGGTGCGCATCGACGTCAACTCGGCCGCCGGCGTCACCTCACTGTTCTCGGCCACCGGCGTCAACCTGCAGGGCCAGTCGGTCTACACCGTGCTGATGCTCGGCGGCAACGTCGACGCCCTCGGCAACGAAGTGGCCACGGGCGTCATTCGCAAAGAGCGCTGATCCGCGGCCGCGAGCTCTGCGAGCAGCGTCGACTTTTCGCAGCCGCGCAGGCGGCG
Organism: Rubrivivax sp.; assembly: GCA_030653505.1. GTDB lineage: Bacteria > Pseudomonadota > Gammaproteobacteria > Burkholderiales > Burkholderiaceae_C > Rubrivivax. The sequence continues at coordinate 31,160 of JAURZK010000160.1, read as the reverse complement.
CCGCTACCATCAGGGGGTTCGATCGAACCCCCTTTTCCATTCCATCATGAACCCGCAAGACACCCCACAAGTCCCGCTGTCCTTCGACGTCACCGAAGCCGATTTCGAAGCCCAGGTGCTCGAGATGTCGATGCAGGTGCCCGTCCTGCTGGACTGCTGGGCGCCCTGGTGCGGGCCCTGCCGCTCGCTCGGGCCGGTTCTGGAGAAGGTCGTCGAGAGTTACGGCGGCCGCTTCCTGCTGGCCAAGCTGAACACCGACGAGGCGCCGCAGATCAGCGCCGCGCTGCGCATCCGCAGCATCCCGTTTGTCGTGCTCTTCATCGGCGGCCGTCCGGTGGACCAGTTCATGGGCGCGCTGCCCGAGGGCCAGGTGCGCGCCTTCATCGACAAGCACCTGCCGGCCGACGTGGTCGAAGGCGAGGTGCAGCAGGTCTTCGGCCCGCTGGACGAGGCCGCCGAGCTCATCGCTGCCGGTGAACTCGATCGGGCGCAGGCCGTGCTCGACACCATACCGGCCGCCGAGCGCGACGACGAACATGCCCGCCTCCTGGCGCGCCTGAAGCTGGCCAGCGACAAACCCGCCGGCGACGCCGCCGCGCTGGCCGCGCGCATCGCCGCCGACCCCAGGGACTTCGAGGCCCGCTTCGCGCTGGCCGCCGTGCTGGCCCACGCCGGCGACTTCAACGCCGCGTTCGACCAGCTGCTGGAAGTGGTGCTGCGCGACAAGGCCGAGGGCAAGCCCGACCGCGAGAAGGCCCGCCTCCAGCTCGTCGAGTGGTTCGACGTCTGCGCCGACCCCGAGGTCGTCAGCCGCGGCAGACGTTATCTCGGCATGTACCTCAACTGAGGCCGGCCAGCAGCTCGGCATTGCCACCGGCCGCGGCGGTGTTCACCGTCACCGTCTGCTCGGCGCAGAAGCGGTAGAGGTAATGCGGCCCGCCAGCCTTGGGGCCGGTACCGCTGAGCCCTTCGCCACCGAAGGGCTGCACGCCGACCACCGCGCCGATCATGTTGCGGTTGACGTAGACGTTGCCCACGCGCGCGGTATCGGCGATGCGCTGGGCGCGGCTGTCGATGCGTGTCTGCACGCCGAGCGTCAGGCCGTAGCCCAGTGCGTTGATCTGGCGCACCACGGCGTCGACATCGGTGGCGGCACCTGCGCCGGTCTGGCCCGGGCCCCAGCGCACGACATGCAGCACGGGGCCGAAGATCTCGGTCTGCAGCTCGGCGATGCGGCCGATCTCGAAGGCCACAGGCGCCACCAGGCGCGGGAGGTCCGACCTGACGGGTGTCTCGCCCAGCAGCTTCGCTTCGCCGCGCAGGCGCTGCACGTGGGCCTTGATGCCGGCAAACGCCTCGTCGTCGATGACCGGGCCCACGTCGGTGGCCAAATCCCCAGGGTCGTCGACCTGCAGCTCGGCCAGCGCGCCACGCAGCATCTCGATGACGCCGTCGGCCACGCTCTCGTGCACACACAGCAGACGCAGCGCGCTGCAGCGCTGGCCGGCACTGCGGAAGGCGCTCTGCACCACGGCGTCGATGACCTGCTCGGGCAGTGCGGTGCTGTCGACGACCATCGCGTTCAGGCCACCCGTCTCGGCAATCAGCGGCACGATGGGGCCGTCCTTGGCCGCCAGCGTGCGGTTGATGAGCCGTGCCACCGGCGTGCTGCCGGTGAAACACACACCGGCGGTGGCCGGGTGCGCCACCAACGCCGCACCCACGGTTTCGCCCAGGCCATGCAACAGCGCCACGGCATCGATCGGCACACCCACCTCGTGCAGCAGGGCGACGAAGTGCCGCGCCACCACCGGCGTCTGCTCGGCCGGCTTGGCGGCCACGGTGTTGCCGGCCACCAGCGCGGCGACGACCTGGCCGGCAAAGATGGCCAGCGGGAAATTCCACGGGCTGATGCAGACGAAGACGCCGCGCCCGTGCAGGCGCAGCAGGTTGCTCTCGCCGGTGGGGCCGGGCAGCGTCTGGTCCTTCAGACGCTCTTCGGCCTGGTCGGCGTAGTAGCGGCAGAAGTCCACCGCCTCGCGCACCTCGGCGATGGTGTCGCCCAGGGTCTTGTGGGCCTCCCTGACGAGCAAGGCGCAGTACTCGGGCAGGCGGGCATCCAGTGCATCGGCCGCGCGCCGCAGCAGCGCGGCACGCTCGGCCACCGGGCGCGCCGACCAGGGCTCGAAGCCGCTCTGCAGGCGCACCATCGTGGCGTCCACGTCTGTCAGCGTGGCCATGGCCACCGGCTCCAGCTGCACCGCCGCCACCGCCGCTTCCAGCGGCGCCCGCATCGCCAGGCAGGCCAGGTCGGCACCGGTCGAGTTGGCGCGGCCGACGCCGTAGAGCGCCGGGGGCAGCGGCAGCGCCGGTCCGGCGGCCGGGTGCAGCGGCGAGGCCAGCAGCATCTCGGGGCTCACCGCTTCGTCGGCCAGTTGGTGCACGAACGACGAGTTGGCGCCGTTTTCCAGCAGCCGGCGCACCAGGTAGGCCAGCAGATCACGGTGTTCACCCACCGGCGCGTAGATGCGGCAGGCGATGCTGCGGTCCTTCAGCACTTCGCGGTGGATGCCTTCACCCATGCCGTGCAGGCGCTGCAGCTCGAAGGCCGCGCCCTGCTGGCGCGCCATCTGGATGATGGCCGCCATGGTGCCGGCGTTGTGGCTGGCGAATTGGGGGTACAGCACCTCGTGGTGGCTGATCAGCCGCGCCGCGCAGGCCAGGTAGCAGATGTCGGTGTGGTGCTTGTGGGTGAACACCGGGTAGCCCGGCAGCCCGGCTTCCTGGGCGCGCTTGATTTCGCCGTCCCAGTAGGCGCCCTTCACCAGGCGCACGACGAACTTCACGCCGTGGCGGCGCGCGATCGCGGCTGCCGCATCCACCGTGGCCAGCCCGCGTGTCTGGTAGGCCTGGATCGCCAGGCCCAGCCCGCCCCAGGCCGGGAACTCGCGGCCGACACGTTCGGCCAGCGCATCGATGAGGTCGAGCGACAGCTCCAGCCGGTCGCTCTCTTCGGCGTCGATGGCCAGGTTGATGTCGGCGCGCGCCGCCAGCTCGACCAGGCCCCACACCCGCGGCAGCAGTTCGGCGAAGACACGCCCACGCTGCGCGTCCTCGTAGCGCGAGAACAGCGCACTGAGCTTGACCGAGATCTCGTCGCGCCCCTGCGGCCCGGCGGGCGCGGCGCCAGCAGCTTCGCCGCGGCCCCTGGCGATGGCAGCGATGGCCAGGTGGTAGCCGGCCAGGTATTCAGCGGCCGCGGCCTCGGTGCGAGCGCCCTCGCCCAGCATGTCGAAGCTGAAGCGCAGCCCCGGCTGCTGGTGGCGTTGGCCGTGGGCCTCGGCCATGGCTTCGCTGATGGTGCGCGCGTAGACGAACTGCCTCCCCAGCAGCTGGATCGCCCGCACCGTCGCCGCCACCACGGTCTTCGAGCCCAGCCGTTGCAGCAAGCTCGGCGCCTCGCCCGATGCACGCCCGGATTCGGGCAGGAATCTCTTCGACAGCGCGATGGCGCTGGCCGACAGCTGCGACAGCATCTTGTGCGGGCCCGTGCCGTCACCGCCGTCGAAGTCGGCGCGGCCCAGTTGGTCGGCGGTGAGCGCGATCGCGGTTTCGGCGTCGGGCACACGCAGCAGCGCCTCGGCCAGCCGCATCAGCGCCAGGCCCTCGGCGGTCGAGATGGGGTATTCGCGCAGCAGCGACTCCATGGCCCAGAAGGGCGCAGGGTGGGCGCGCGCGCCCAGCACCCAGGGCCGCGCGGCGTCGATGACGGCGGGCCAGTCGAGCCGGCCCTGCAGTGCGGCCAGCGCGTCGGCGACAACCTCGGCCTCGGGCCGGTAGGGAAAGGGCAGGCGCGGCGGGGTGGATGCGTTCATGGGCGGGCTCTCGGATGAGCGGTGAAGGTTGCGCAGCTTATGCGGCCCCGGGCCGAACCGGATGCGGAAACGCATGCCCCAGGCAGAGAATCCTGCGCGCCCGCGCCCTAGTGGAAGGTCCCGCGCTGCTCGCGCAGCCAGTCGCCGGTGGCGGCGCCACTCAAGGGCGAGGCCATGTGGAACCCCTGCCCGAAGCCGCAGCCCAGGTCGCGCAACTGCGCCATCTGCGAAGCCGACTCGATACCCTCGGCCACCACCACCTTGCGCAGCGAACCGCCGAGCTGGATGATGGCGTCGACCACCGCCGCGTCGTCGCTGCCGGGCTGCAGGTGAGCGATGAAGCTGCGGTCGATCTTCAGGCTGTCGATGGGCAGCTTGCTCAGGTGGCTCAGGCTCGAATAGCCGGTGCCGAAATCGTCCACCGCCAGGTGCACACCCAGCCGGCGCAGCGCGTCGAGCTTGGCCACGGCGCCTTCGATGTGCGACATCAGGATGTTCTCGGTCAGCTCCAGCGTCAGGTCCTGGGGCTTGAGGCCTGCCTCGACGATGGCGCGGCCGACGCGGGCCACCAGCGCAGGGTGCGCGAGGTCGTGCGCGGACAGGTTGACGCTCATCGTCAACTCGGCCAGCCGCGGGTCGCTCTGGTGCCACTGGCGCAGCTGGTGGCAGGCGCAATGCAGCACGAAGTCGCTCAGCTGCAGCATGAGTCCGCTTTCCTCGGCCACGGGCAGGAAGTCGGCCGGCGCCAGCGTGCCGTCCTTGGGGTGCTGCCAGCGCACCAGGGCCTCGAAGCCGGCCAGGCGCCCGTTGCCCAGGCCCGGCAGCGGGCCGAGCTCGAACACCGGCTGGTAGACCACCGCCAGCTGCCCCTTCGTGATGGCCTGGCGCAGCTCGCCTTCCAGGCGCAGCCGCTCGGACACCGCAGCGTGCAGCGTGTTGTCGAAGATCGCGTAACGCGCCTTGCCGGCGCCCTTGGCCTTGTACATCGCGGTGTCGGCGTCGCGCAGCACGTCCTCGGCCGTCTCGTAGCCTATCGAGCTGAAGGTGATGCCGATGCTGGCGCTGGCGATCAGCTCGACGTCGCCCAGCATGAAGGGCTGGCGCAGCGTCTCCATCAGCCGCTCGGCCAGCACCACGGCGTCGCGCTCGTGGTCGATGTCGGCAGCCAGGATGGCGAACTCGTCGCCGCCCAGCCGCGCCACGATGTCGCTCGGGCGCAGCTTCTCCTGCACCCGCCGCGCCACCTGCTGCAGCAGATCGTCGCCGGCGCTGTGGCCCAGGCTGTCGTTGACGAGCTTGAAGCGGTCGAAGTCGACGAACATCACCGCCCACGGCCGCCGCGGGTCGGTCTTGTAGCGCGCCAGCGCGCTGACCAGGCATTCGTGGAAGCGGCGCCGGTTGGGCAGGCCGGTGAGCGGGTCGTGGAAGGCCAGGTGTTCCAGACCGGCCTCGGCGCGGCGGCGCGCTGACACGTCCTGCGCCTGCAGGATCAGGCAGGGCCGCCCCGAACCGGCTCTGCCGGGCGGGGCGACGGCCCCCTGGGGAGGCGGCGCAGGCACAGCCGGAGCCCGGGGGTTGAAGTTCGCATCCGGTTCCGTGAAGAAGCTGCAGTGCAGCGCCAGCCACACGGTACCGCCGTCGGGGTGCGGGCAGCGCACCTCGCGCGTGAAGCTTTCGAAGTCGTGCGCGCCGGCCAGGCCCAGCTGCTGCTCGAGCGCCACGCGGTCCCCGGCCTCGACGAGGTCGGGGAAACGCCGCTGCTCCAGCGCCGCCTCCGTCGCGCCGAGCAGGCCCGCCAGCGCCCGGTTGGCCTGGAGGATGCGGCCGTCGAAGTCCATCAGCGCCATGCCGATGGAGGCGTGCGTGAAGGCGCTGTGGAAACGCCGCTCGCTGGCCTGCAGCTCCTGCAGGTGACGCGCCGCGGCCTGCGCCTCGCGCTCGGCCATCGTGGCCTCGCGCGCCGCCACACCCGCGCTGGCCTCGCGCAGCGCCACGTGGGCTTCCTGCTGGCGGAAGTAGTAGTGCAGCGTCACCAGCAGCATGGCCAGCAGCGGCACCATCACCAGCAGCACGCCCACACCCTGGGTGCGCCAGGTGAAGAACAGCAGCGTGGCCACCGAGGCGCTGCCGGCGTAGGCCAGGCCGACCCAGCGGAAGTCGCTGAACAGACCCGACGGCTGAAAGTAGGGCTCGCCGCGCTTGAGATGCATCACGCCCGAGACGTTCAGCGCATTGACGAAGAAGTAGACCGCCGACGCCAACATCGTGGCGCCCAGCAGCACCGCGGCACCCCCCACGCCGCGCGCGTCCAGCGCCGCCAGCCCCGCTTGAAGCAGCAGGCCGGCCAGGGCCATGGCCAGGGTCGCCGAGGCCGGGCTGAAGAGCCGGCTCGTCCAACGCCGCGACGTGCGCCACGAGCCGACGAATGCCTCGATGGCGGCAGCCACCACGGCCGCCGCCGGCCCCAGCATCAGCATGAGCAGGAAGATGAAGATCTCGCCGGCGGTGTAGGACTGCTTGGTGCCGGGCACACGCACCGGGAACAGCCCGGCGCCGACGGCCAGCGCCGAGGCCGCGGCGACCTGGGCCCAGGCCTGCCAGGGCATCTGGCTCACCATCCACACGCAAGCGCCCAGCACCGCGGCGCCCGCCACCACCACGCCCCACCAGTACAGGCTGGCCTGCGTGTTGTAGTCCGGCATCAGCAGCGCGTGCAGACGCCGCCACACGGCTTGCTGCGGGGGCGGCAAGGGTGAAGGCGGCGTGGGCAGCACGCTCACGGGGCAGCGCGCCGGTGCGGCGCGGTGGGGGTCATCGTCAGTGGAGGGTCATCGGCGCAGAGTGAGTGATCGGCGGCTCCGCGCGCAGCGCGGCGTCGGGCCGCAGGCTGGCGAGCATGGAGGATACTTCCACGGGTGTCTGCGGGCGGCCCAGCAGATACCCCTGCCCGAAGACGCAGCCCATCTCGCGCAGCTGCTGCAACTGCAGTTCGGTCTCGATGCCCTCGGCCACCACCGCCTTGCCCAGCGAGGTGCCCAGCAGCACGATGGAGCGCACCACGGCGGCTTCGTTCGAGCCCGAGTCCAGTCGCGAGACGAAGGAGCGGTCGACCTTCAGGCAGTCGATGGGCAGCGTCGAGAGGTGGCTCAACGACGAATAACCGGTGCCGAAGTCGTCGATGGCCAGCGTGGCACCCATGCGGCGCAGTTCGGTCAGCGCCGGCAGCGCAGCCTCCAGGCGCGACATCAGGATGTCCTCCGTCAGCTCCAGGCACAGGTGCGCCGGCTTGACCTCGGCCTCGACCAGCGCCCGCGTCACGCGCGCCACCAACGCCGGGTGAACGACGTCGTGGCCAGAGACGTTGACGTTCATCGTCAGCCCCGCCCAGGCAGGGTCGGACTGCTGCCATTCGCGCAGCTGGCGGCAGGCGCAGTGCAGCACGAAGTCGGTGAGCCGGATCATCAGCCCGGCCTCTTCTGCGATGGGCAGGAAGGCCGACGGGTTGATGGCGCCGTCCAGCGGGTGGTTCCAGCGCACCAGTGCTTCGAAGCCAGCCAGACGCGGGCTGGTCGGGCCGACGAGGTCGTACACCGGCTGGTAGGCCACGCTCAGGCGGCCGTCGTCGATGGCGCGACGCAGGTCGCCTTCCAGACGCAGGCGGTCGGCAACCTCGGTGTGCAGGCTGGTGTCGAAGAGCGCGTAGCGTGCCTTGCCGGCGCCCTTGGCCTTGTACATCGCGGTGTCGGCGTCGCGCAGCACGTCCTCGGGGCTGGCGTAGCCCAGGGCGCTGAAGGTGATGCCGATGCTGGCGCTGGTCATCAGCTCGGTGCCGGCGACGTGGAAGGGCTGGCGCAGCGCGTCCATCAGCCGCTCGGCCAGGCTGACCACGCTGCGCTCATGTTCGACATGGCGCACCAGCACCCCGAACTCGTCGCCGCCCAGTCGCGCCACCACGTCGTGCGGGCGCAGGCTGTCCTGGATGCGCCGCGCCACCTGCACCAGGAACTCGTCGCCAGCGCTGTGGCCCAGGCTGTCGTTGATGAGCTTGAAGCGGTCGAAGTCCAGGAACATCACGGCATAGGCGTCGTGCGGGTTGCCGATGGTGTTCAGCTGGGTCACGGCCTGTCCCAGCATCTCGTGGAAGCGGCGGCGGTTGGGCAGGCCGGTCAGGCTGTCGTGGAAGGCGAGGTGGTGCAGGCCTTCTTCGGCGCGCCGGCGCGCGGTGATGTCCTGCACCTGCAGGATGAGGCAGGGTGCGGTGGCGCCGGGCTCGCTGAAGAAGCTGCAGTGCGCCGTCACCCACACCGGCCGGCCGTCCGAGTGCGCGCAGCGCAACTCGAGCGCGAAACTCTCGAACTCGCGGTTGCTGACGAGTCCCATCTTCTCGTTCAGCGCCCTGCGGTCGGCGTCCAGCACCACATGCTGGAAGCGCATGCTCAGCAGTTCCTCGTTGCGCCGGCCCACCAGCGCACGCAGTGCCTCGTTGGCCTGCAGGATGCGGCCGTCGAAGGCCAGCAGCGCCATGCCGATGGAGGCGTGCGTGAAGGCGCTGTGGAAACGCCGCTCGCTGGCCTCGAGTTCGCGCACGTGGCGGCGAGCGAGTTCGTTCTCGCGCTCGGTGGCTTCTGCGCTGGCCTGGCGCACCGATTCCGACGCTTCCTGCTGGCGGAAGAAATAGTGCAGCGTGGCCAGCATCATCGCCAGCAGCGGCACCATGGCCGCCAGCACGCCTATGCCCGACTGCAGGAACACGAGGTACAGCAGCGAAGCGACCGCGGCGCTGGCGACGACGGCAATGCCGACCCAGCCGAAGAGGTCGAACAGGTCTGGCCACTGCAGGCGTTCGTTGCGCTTCAGACGCGGCACCGCCGTCACCATCAGCGCATTGAGCACGAAGTAGCCCATCGCGAAAGCCATCGTGGCGAACAAGAGCAAGCCGGCCGAAGCGTTGGTCTTGTCGAGCACGGCGTGCAGTGCCGTGCCCACCACCCACATTGCCAGCGCGGCCATCGCCGGGCTCACGATGCGGCTCGTCCACCGCTTCGAGGTGCGCCACGAACCGACGGCGCCCTCACCGGCGGCGGCCAGCGTCGCGGCAGCGGGGCCGTGCATCAGCAGCAGCAGGAAAATGAAGATCTCGCCGGCGGCGAAAGAATTCTTCGAGTGCGGCACACGCACCGGGAAGATGCCGGCCACCATCGCGATGGCCACACCCACCGTCACCTGCAGCCAGGCCTCGCTGTCAAGCTGCGTCACGCCGTGCAGCGCCAGCCCGATGGCCACGGTACCGAGGCCTACCGCCGCCCACCAGTAGAGGGTCGCCTGGCGGTTGTAGTCGGGCATCAGCGCCGCATGCAGCCGGCTCCACCAGGGAAGGTGTACGGCAGCGTCGCCGGGGCCGGCATCGGGAGTCATGGGTGAGGGTCCCTCGGGTTCTTGGGCGCGGCCCCGTCAGGGCCGCGCGGCAGGTTTGCCCTTGGGTTGTCGGCCGCACCCGGTCGACCTTGAGACCCTGCACCCGCGCCGCTCCCGGCACGCGGCCGGCTTTGGCGAACAGGGCACATGGTCGAGCGCTTCAGCGCTCGCCGCGCTGGACGCTTTCGCTCAGCACCAGGCCTTCACTCAGCACCAGGCCCTCGCTGAGCACCAGGCCTTCGCTCAGCACCAGGCCCTCGCTGAGCACCAGACCTTCGCTCAGCACCAGGCCTTCACTCAGCACCAGGCCTTCGCTCAGCACCAGCCCGCTGCCGCTGACGAGCCAGTTCGACAGGCTGGCGGTGGGAATGAAGACGCCGGTCTTGCCGCCGAACGAGGTGCTGCCGGCCAGCGACGCGCCGCTGACGACGCCCGAGCTGACCAGCGTCTGCAGCGTCAGCGGGGTCTCGCTGAACGACTTGACGTAGGTGTCGGCGGCGATGCCGATGCCCGACCAGTAGGTCGGCACACGCCGCAGCACGACGTTGTTGGCCCAGGTGATCTTCGGGTCCCACACCGGCTGGTACTTGGTGAACAGCGCGCTGCCGCTGAGTACCTGCGCACCGCCCAGGAAGGCCATGCGCGACCAGTTGAAGGTCTGGCCGTTGATCGTCGACGTGGTCGTCGGCATCGACTTGTAGGGGGCCAGGATCGACTGCCCGGCGGCGATGCCGTTGTTGGCGATGACGGCGGCCAGATCGGTGCGCACGATGCCGGCCAGCCGCACCGCGCCGTCCACGTTGAGCATGCCCGCACCCTGCTGCAGCAGGTTGGCGCCCGGCAGCGGCTGCGCGCTGTACTGCAGCATGGCCTTGATGATGGGCGGCGTGAGGCCGGGGTTGGCCTGCAGCATCAGCGCCACGGCGCCGGCGACGACGGGGGCGGCCACCGAGGTGCCGCTGAGCATCATGTGCGTCTCGCCGTAGACCTGGACGATGCCCAGCGGCAGGACGAGCGAGCTGCCGAACTGCGCCGCCAGGCGGTTCCAGGCCATCGTGCCGTCGGCGCTGGTGGCGGCGGCGGCGACGACCTTGTTGCCCGGCGCCACGAGGTCGGGCTTGAGCAGGTTGTCGACACGGCGCACGCCGTTGGCGTCCACGAGCGCGCTGCGCGTCGGGCCGCGCGAGCTGAAGGCGTTGATCACGTCGTCGTTGCGCGCCGTGGTGCCCTTGAAGTTCACCGAGCCGACGGTGATCACCGAAGGTTCGTTGCCCGGCGAGCCGATGCGACCGTAGACCTCGACTCCACCATCGGTGGTGCCGAAGTTGCCCGCCGACACCACCACCGTGATGCCGGCGGCGGTGGCGCTGCGCACCGCCACGCACAGCGGGTCGGTCAACCAGCTTTCGGTGGAGTCGGCAGCCAGGCTCAGGTTGAGCACGCGGATGTTGTGGGCCTTGGCGTTGAAGATCACCCACTGGATGCCTTCGAGCGCGTCGCTCAGCGTGCCGTAGCCGTTGTCGTTGAGCACGCGCACGTCGTAGATGTCGGCGCCCGGTGCGATGCCGGTGGTGTCGGGCGTGCCGAACGAGAAGTACTTGGCGCGGCCCGCAGCCACCGCGGCGACGTGGGTGCCGTGACCATACGGGTCCTGGTTGAGGCTGTCGTCGGCGGCGATGGCGGCTTCGTAGCTGGCCAGCGCGGCACTGCCGGGCGGGGGCGACACGGCGTCGGTGCCGGTGGTCCAGTTCGCCAGGTTGGCGTTGAGCATGTTGACGTTGCGCTTCACTCGCGAGACGCCGCTGCCGTTGAACATGGCCTCGTGGTTGCGCATCACGCCCGAGTCGAGCACGGCGATGCCGATGCCGCTGCCATCCAGGCCGCTGTAGCTGGTCTTCGTGCTGCCGGTGCGCACGCTGGCGGTCAGCGCGCCGGTGATGGCCTCCAGCGTGCTGGCGGTGCGCCGCAGCTCGCGGTTGGGTGACACGCTCACCACGTCGTCACGCTGCGACAGCGCCTTGACCTGGCGTGCGCCGATCTGCACCGTCATCGCGTGCACCGCCGGATGCACGGCGTGCACCGAACCGCCCAGACGCCGCACGTGCCTGCGCAGTTCGCGCATCTCGGGGTCGGTGGTGTTGGTGACGACGATCATCTGCACCTGCCGCACGCCGTTGACGTCGCGCGCCCACTTGCGGCGCACGGCGCGGCTATCGTCGAGCGCGGCGTCGAGGTCGGCCGCCACCTTCTGGAACTTGCGGCCGCCGCCGGGGGCGGCACTGGCCTGCAGGCTGGTGGCGCCCACCAGGGCGGCCAGCGCCACCAGGATGGCGGCGCGGGTGTGTTTCCAGGCGGGTTGCGCCGGCAGCGCCAGACGCTCGATCAGAACGACAAAAGGTGTCGTGAGGTTCATGTCAGCTCCATGGGGTGGCATGTGCTGCGCACGCGGCGCAGCGTGAACATTGATCTGGTTTCTTGGCCTGGCGGCCGGCCCCTAAAGCCACCCCCGCACTGCCGCCCGGAACTGCAGCTGACTGTGTGCCACCCCTGCATTCCGGTATGGCGCCATTGTCGCCATGCTGGGCAACTTGTGAGCAGTTGTCAGTCGCGAAACAGCGGGCGTTTTTGGCGCTTTTCAGACCTTCGAACCGCGCCGCAGTGCGGCTGACGGCTGCACCCGGATTCAGGCCGGCTCGGGCACCGGGGCGGCGAGCATGGCGGGCACCTGATCGGCGCGCAGCGGCCGCGAGAGCAGGTAGCCCTGCCCCACGTCGACACCCATGTCCTCCAGCATCGCCAGCTGCTCGGCCGTCTCGATGCCCTCGGCGATGATGGTCTGGCCCAGCGAACGGCCCAGCGTCAGCACGGCGCGCACGATCTCTACGTTCTGTGGCTTCTCGGTCATGCCGGCGACAAAGGAACGGTCGATCTTCAGGCTGTCTATGGGCAGCGTGCTCAGGTAGGCCAGCGACGAATAGCCGGTGCCGAAGTCGTCGATGCTGAACTTCACCCCGGCCTCGCGCAGCGCGTGCACGGTGTCGAGCACGTCCTTGAGCTTGCCCATCAGCGTCGTCTCGGTGATCTCCAGTGTGAGCTGGTCCGGCGCCAGCGCATGGCGCTGCAGCACTTCGCGCACACGCGGCACCAGCGCGGCGCTGGTCAGGTCGCGGCCCGAGATGTTGACGTGCATGCCCAGCCCGCCCAGCGCCGGGTGCTTGGCCTGCCACGCCGCCAGCTGGCCGCAGGCCTGGTCGATGACCCAGGCGGTGAGCGCCTCGATGTGCCCGCTCTCCTCGGCCAGCGTGATGAACACCGCGGGGCTGATGGCGCCGCGTTCCGGATGCGTCCAGCGCGCCAGCGCCTCGAAGCCGACGAGCCCGTAGGGTGCCAGCCTGAAGAGGGGCTGGTAGACCAGCGTCAGCTGGCCTTCGCCGATGGCGCGGCGCAGGTCGCCTTCGAGCCTGAGCTTCTCGGCCACGCGCTCGTGCATGCCCGGGTTGAACAGCGAAACACGGCGGCTGCCGTCGGCCTTGGCTTCGTACATCGCCAGGTCGGCGTCGCGCAGCACCTCGTCGGCGCTGCGGTAGCCCAGGTCGCTGAAGGTGATGCCGATGCTGGCCACCGGTACAACCTCGGTGCCGTTGATCATCATCGGCGCCGACAGCACCTGCTGCAGGCGCTGCGCCAATGCCATGGCGGCGCCGGGTTCCGGCACGTGTTCGAGCAGCACCGCGAACTCATCGCCGCCCAGCCGCGCCACCAGGTCGCCAGGCCGCACGGCGCGGCTGAGGCGGCGCGCCACCTCGCACAACAGCGCATTGCCTGCGGGGTGGCCCAGGCTGTCGTTGACGAGCTTGAAACGGTCGAGGTCCATGAACATCACCGCGAAGCCCCGGCCCGTGTCGGTGCGGTTGCGCTCGACGGCGGCGCCCAGCCGTTCGTTGAAGCAGTTGCGGTTGGCCAGGTCGGTGAGGCTGTCGTGGAAGGCGACGTGGTGCAGCCGATCTTCGGCGAGCCGGCGCGAGGTGATGTCGTGCAGCTGGTAGATGAGGCCGTTGCGGTCGGTGGCCGGGTCGACGAAGCGCCCGCAGTGCAGCGAAACCCAGGTGCCCTGGCCGCTGGTGTCGCGGCAACGCAGTTCCATCGAGAAGGCCTCGCCGGTGCCGCTGGCCACCGCCGCGGCACGGCGCTGGAAGGGCGCGGCGTCGCCGGGGTGCAGCAGTTCGTCGAAGGGCCGCTGCAGCAGCGCGTCCTCGGCCTCGCCGAGCAGTTCGCACAGGGCCTGGTTGACCTTGTGCACCCTGCCGTCGTCACCGACGATGGCCATGCCGATGGCCGCGTGCGTGAAGGCTGCGGTGAAGCGCTGCTGGTTGAGTGCGGCTTCGCGCTCGGCGTCGGCGACACGCACTTCCTGGGCCTGGAAGTCGGCCTCGTTGCGGCGTATGGAGATGTGCACCAGGGCCACCGCGGCGGCAGTGACGGCGGCCGCCACCAGGAACACCGAAGTGCCGAACTGGCGTGCGTTCATCGCCAGCACCCCGGCGATGACGGCGGACAGCAGGTAGATCGCACCCACCCAGCCGTAGGCCTGCGCCCAGTCGCGCAGGCTCAGCGGCCGACGGTTCTTGGCGGCCACCACGGCCAGCAAGGGCAACATCGACCCGGCCCAGTAGGGCAGCGCCACGGCGCACACGGCGACCAGGCCCGCACTGCCGAGCATCCATCCCGCGCCGAGCAGTGCACGTTGCAGCGCTTCGGCAGCCAGGCCGCACAGGGCCATGGCGATGGCCGCGGTGGCAGGTGTGCTGACACGGCTGCTCAGGCGTTTGGACGAGCGCAGCGCGCCCACCAGTCCTTCGACCGCGGCGGCCACCGCGGCCGCCGGCGCGCCGTGCATCGCCAGCAGCCCGAAGACAAACACGTCGGCCACGCTGACCGAGTACTTGGTGCGCGGCAGGTGCACCGGAAAGAGCGCAGCCAGGGCGACGAAGCCGATGCCCGCCAGCACCTGCAGCAAGGCGACCGGCGGCAGCGCGGACAGTTGCCACATCGCCCAGACGGCCGCGCACAGCCCGCCCGCCGACAGCGTCGCCCACAGGGCGGTGGCCGAAGCGTTGTAGTCGTACAGGTGCACCCGCACGAAACGCGCCCACCAACCCGCGGGCGCGCTGGGCGCCGCTGGCTGTCCGATGGGTGGCGGTGCAGTCATCACGTGTTTATCGGCCGGCACCGTACGAACTCAAGGTGTCACGCGGCCTGCAGGCGCAGCACGTGTGCTGCGGCACCGATTGCCCGTCGGGCGGTCAGCCCTCGAGCGTGAAATCGCCTTCGGGCCTTCGTGCGGCGCGCTGGCCATTTCGGACCCGCACCTCCTCACTCAGGGCTCGCCCAGCACCGCGCCTTCGCTCAGCACCAGGCCCTCGCTGAGCACCAGCCCTTCACTCAGCACCAGTCCTTCGCTGAGCACCAAGCCTTCGCTCAGCACCAGGCCTTCGCTCAACACCAGTCCTTCACTCAGCACCAGTCCTTCACTCAGCACCAGTCCTTCGCTGAGCACCAGGCCGCTGCCGGCGGTGAGCCAGGCCGAGAGCGTGGCCGCCGGGATGAAGGCCCCGCTGCGGCCGATCCATGACGTGGCGCCGGCCAGTCGGGCGCCGCTGACGACGCCCGCGGTGACCAGCGTCTGCCGGCGCGGCACGGTGTCGACGAAGTCCTTGACGTAGGTGTTCGCCGGGATGCCGTCACCTGACCAGTACACGGGCGTGCGCCTGAGCACGACGCCGCCGGCCCAGGTGAGACGCGGATCCCAGATGGGCTGGAACCGGGTGAAGAGGTCGACGCCACCAAGCACCTGTGCACCACCGGCGAAGATCATGCGCGACCAGTCGAAGGCGTTGTCGTTGACCTTGGACTTCATCGACAAGAGTGGCTTGCCGGCCGCCGCGATCGCTCGACCGGCCACCAGACTGCCGTTGGCGATGGCGGCGGCCAGGTCGGTCCTGACCGACCCGGCGATGGCCACCGCGCCGTCGATGTTGAGCAGGCCCGTGCCCTGCCGCAGCAGGTTGGCACCCGGCAGCGGCTGGGCGCTGAACTGCAGCATGGCCTTGATGATCGGCGGCGTGAGCCCCGGGTTGGCCTGCAGCATCAGCGCCACCGCGCCGCTGACCACCGGCGCGGCCACCGAGGTGCCGCTGAGCATCATCTGCGTCTCGCGGTGGATCTGCTGGATGCCCAGCGGCGTGACGAGCTTGCTGCCGTGCAGCCTGGCCAGCCGGTTCCAGGCCATCGTGCCATCGGCGCGCGTGGCGGCGGCGGCGACCACCTTGTTGCCCGGCGCCACCAGGTCGGGCTTGAGCAGGTTGTCGGGCCGGCGCACTCCGTCGTTGCCCACGAGGGCGCCACGGGTCGGGCCGCGCGAGCTGAAATCGTTGACGACATCGTCGCTGCGCGACGTGGTGCCCTTGAAGTTCACCGAGCCGACGGTGATCACCGAAGGTTCGTTGCCCGGCGAGCTGATGCGCCCGTAGACCTCGCGACCCTGTTCGTCCTGACCGAAGTTGCCGGCCGCCACGACGACGGTGATGCCGGCCGCGGTGGCGCTGCGCAGCGCGATGCACAGCGGGTCGACCTGCCAGCTGTCGGTGCTGTCGGTGGCCAGGCTGACGTTGAGCACCCGGATGTTGTATTGCTTCGCGTTGAAGATCACCCACTGGATGCCCTCGAGCGCGTCGCTCAGCGTGCCTTCGCCGTTGTCGCCCAGCACCTTGACGTCGACGATGTGGGCACCGGGCGCGATGCCGGTGGTGTCGGGTGTGCCCGGGGTGTAGAACTTGGCGCGGCCGGCGGCCACGGCCGCAACGTGCGTGCCGTGGCCGTAGGCGTCGTGCAGCACGTTGTTGTCGTTGGCGACTGCGGCTTCCACCCCGGTCAGCGCAGCGTTGGCAGCCTGAAAGGTCGGGTTGGTGCCCAGCCCTGCGGTCCAGTCGGCCAGGTTGACATT
The DNA here is from genome assembly GCA_030653505.1 of Rubrivivax sp. Lineage (GTDB taxonomy): Bacteria > Pseudomonadota > Gammaproteobacteria > Burkholderiales > Burkholderiaceae_C > Rubrivivax. Next base: position 14,867 of record JAURZK010000160.1, on the reverse strand, counting down.
GAGCATGTTCACGTTGCGGCGAACGCGCGTGACGCCGTTGCCGTCGAGCAGCGCACGGTGGCCGCGCATGACGCCGGAGTCGAGCACGGCGATGCCGATGCCCGTGCCGTCCAGGCCGCTGTAGCTCGTCTTGCTGCTGGCGCTGCGTGCATTGCCCGCAAGCGCGCCGGTGATCGACTCCAGCGTGCTGGCGGTGCGCCGCAGCACGCGGTTGGGCGCGATGCTCAGCACGTCGTCGTGCCGCGCCAGCACCTTCACCTGGCGCACAGGCAGCTGCACCGTCAGCGCCTTCACGGCCACGTGCACGGCCTTCACCGACCCGCCCAGGCGCAACACATGGGCGCGCAGGTCGGTCATCAGCGGGTCGGCACTGTCGCTGACGACGATGGCCTGCACCTGGCGCCCGTTGCGGCCCTCGCGCGCCCACTTGCGTTTGACTGCGAGGCTGTCGTCCAGCGCCTCGGCCAGATCGGCCGAGACACGCTGGTGCCTGTGGCCACCGGGTTTGGCTGCCGCAGGCAGGCTGTAGCTGACCACCGCGGCGGCCAGGGCGAGCAACAGGGCGGCTTGGGCATGGCGCCACAACGGGGCAGCGGGCAGGGCGGCGCGCTCGATGAGCACGACGAAGGGCAGCGTGATGGGCATTGGTGCCGTTCCTTGGGGTGGCAAGGGACGCGCTGGGCGCGACCATAGAACGTCGAGAACCGGATTCCGCTGCGATCGGCCTGTAGGGCCACCCCCGCGCGTTCGACCGAATCTGCAGCTGACTGAGTGCCACCCCTGCAGTTCGGGACGCGCCGATTCTGCGTCGGCACCACAGCTTGTGACCAAGCGTTAGCGCCGAAACGGCGGGTGATCATGCCGTTGTTCACGGCACCGTGGTCCGCCGGCCAGTGCCAGTGCCGGTCAGCGCGTGCCGAAGATGGCGCTGCCCACGCGCACGATGGTTGCGCCTTCGGCCACGGCGGCCTCGAGGTCGGCGCTCATGCCCATCGACAGCGTGTCAAGCGACTGGCCCTGCGCGTTCAGCGCCCGCAGCAGCGCGTGGAGCGCGGCGTGTGGCGCGCGCTGCGCCTGCGGCGTGGTGGCCGGTTCTGGAATGGCCATCAGCCCGCGCAGCCGCACCCGTTCACGCGGCAGCGCCGCCACCGCGGCGGCCAGCGCCGGCACGTCGGCGGGTGCGACGCCGCTCTTGCTGGCCTCTTCGCTGATGTTGACCTGCAGGCACAGCTGCAGCGGCGGCAGCCCGGGCGGGCGCTGCGCGGCCAGGCGTTCGGCGATCTTCAGGCGGTCGACCGAATGCACCCAGTCGAAGGCCTCGGCCACGGGCTTTGTCTTGTTGCTCTGCAGCGGACCGATCAGGTGCCACTGCAGCTGCGCACGCAGGTCGGCCAGCGCTTCGATCTTGGCCAACCCTTCCTGCACGTAGTTCTCGCCGAAGTGGGACTGCCCGGCCGCGTGCGCGGCGCGCACCGCATCGGGGCCGAAGGTCTTGCTCACCGCCAGAAGCGTGACGCTGTTGGCAGGCCGCGCGGCATGGCCGCAGGCCCCGGCGATGCGCCGCTTCACTTCTTGCAGGTTGCTTCCGATGCTGCCCATAATCCTTCGCGAGAGCCCGCGCAGTCACGAGCGCTGCATTCTGACCTGCGCTCACGCGGCGCCGACCACCCCCATGGACATCACCCAGCTGCTGGCCTTCTCGGTCAAGAACAAGGCTTCCGACCTGCACCTCTCGGCCGGCCTGCCGCCGATGATCCGCGTGCATGGTGACGTGCGGCGCATCAACGTCGAGCCGCTCGACCACAAGTCGGTGCACGACATGGTGTACGACATCATGAACGACTCGCAGCGCAAGCACTACGAAGACACGCTGGAGTGCGACTTCTCCTTCGAGATCCAGGGCTTGGCGCGTTTCCGCGTCAATGCTTTCAATCAGAACAGGGGCGCAGGCGCGGTGTTCCGCACCATTCCGAGCAAGATCCTCACACTCGAACAGTTGGGCGCGCCCAAGGTCTTCGCCGAACTGTCGCTCAAGCCACGCGGCATGGTGCTGTGCACGGGTCCCACCGGTTCGGGCAAGAGCACGACGCTGGCGGCGATGGTCAACCATCTCAACGAAAACGAGTACGGCCACGTGCTGACGGTCGAAGACCCGATCGAGTTCGTGCACGAGAGCAAGAAGTGTCTGATCAATCAACGGGAAGTCGGCCCGCACACGTTGAGCTTCGCCAACGCGCTGCGCAGCGCGTTGCGTGAGGACCCCGACGCCATCCTCGTGGGCGAGATGCGCGACCTGGAGACCATCCGCCTGGCGCTCACCGCCGCGGAAACCGGCCACCTGGTCTTCGGCACCCTGCACACCAGCAGCGCCGCCAAGACCATCGACCGCGTCGTCGACGTCTTCCCTGCCGCCGAGAAGGAAATGGTGCGCGCGATGCTGAGCGAATCGCTGGTGGCGGTGATCTCCCAGTCGCTGTGCAAGCTGAAGGACGGCAGCGGGCGCGTGGCGGCGCACGAGATCATGATCGCCACCAGCGCCATCAAGAACCTGATCCGCGAGAACAAGATCGCGCAGATGTACTCGTCCATCCAGACCGGGCAGAGCCTGGGCATGGTGACGCTGGACCAGAACTTGTCCGACCTGGTGCGGCGCAACATCATTTCGCCCGCCGAAGCGCGGTCCAAGGCCAAGATTCCCGAAAACTTCCCTGGGTAGATGTGGAGCCCCCAAGCTCGCTATCGCTCGCTACCCCCCAAGGGGGCCGTCCGCCAGCGGCCCGGCAAAGCCGGTCCCGCGGCGGGAAGCTGGATCGTCAAGGCACGGCACAGAATTGAAGGCACACCATGGAACGTGATCAGGCATCCAAGTTCGTCAACGACCTGCTGCGGCTGATGGTCAGCCGCAACGGCTCCGACCTCTTCCTCACGGCCGACTTCCCGCCCGCCATCAAGGTCGACGGCAAGGTCACCAAGGTGAGCCCGCAGCCGCTGACCGGCCAGCACACGCTGGCACTCACCCGCGCGGTGATGAACGACAAACAGGGCGCCGAGTTCGAGCGCACCAAGGAATGCAACTTCGCCATCAGCCCGCAGGGCGTGGGGCGCTTCCGCGTCAATGCCTTCGTTCAGCAGGGCAACGTGGGCCTGGTCTTCCGCACCATCCCGGCCACGCTGCCCACCATCGACGGCTTGGGCCTGCCCAAGGTGCTGAAGGAAGTCAGCCTGAGCAAGCGCGGCCTGGTGATCTTCGTCGGCGCCACGGGCTCGGGCAAGAGCACCTCGCTGGCGGCCATCGTCGACTACCGCAACGAGAACAGCTTCGGCCACATCATCACCGTGGAAGACCCGGTGGAGTTCGTGCACCCGCACAAGAACTGCATCGTCACGCAGCGTGAGCTGGGCATCGACACCGACAGCTGGGAAGCGGCGCTGAAGAACACGCTGCGCCAGGCGCCCGACGTCATCCTGATGGGCGAGATCCGCGACCGCGAGACCATGGAACACGCCGTGGCCTTTGCCGAGACCGGCCACCTCTGCCTGGCCACGCTGCACGCCAACAGCGCCAACCAGGCACTCGACCGCATCATCAACTTCTTCCCCGAAGAGCGGCGCCAGCAGCTGCTGATGGACCTGAGCCTGAACCTGAAGGCGCTGGTCAGCCAGCGCCTGCTGCCCCGTGAACAGGGGCGCGGGCGCATCGCGGCGGTGGAGATCATGCTCAACACGCCGCTGGTCGGCGACATGATCTTCAAGGGCGAGGTCAGCGAGATCAAGGAACTGATGAAGCGCAGCCGCGAACTCGGCATGCAGACCTTCGACCAGAGCCTGTTCGACCTCTACGAGAGCGGCGCCGTCAGCTACGAGGACGCGCTGCGCAACGCTGACAGCGTGAACGACCTGCGCCTGCAGATCAAGCTGCAGAGCCAGCGTGCGCGCAGCAGCGACCTTTCAGCCGGCACCGAGCACCTGAAGATGGTTTGATGGCGTGCCCGGCTGCGGCGCCCTGCGCCGTGGCAGCATTGCCGGCATGAGTACCCGCACCTACGAAACCATTGCCCCGCGCCGCGTCGCCTTCCTCGGCCTGGGTGTCATGGGCCACCCCATGGCCGGGCACCTGGCACGCGCCGGCCACGCCGTCACGGTCTACAACCGCACGGCAGCGAAGGCGAACGACTGGACGGTCGCCTACGCGGGCCGCGCCGCCGCCACGCCGCGCGAGGCCGCAACGGGTGCCGAGTTCGTGTTCAGCTGCGTCGGCAACGACGATGACCTGCGCGCCGTGACGTTGGGCGCCGACGGCGCCTTCGCCGGCATGGACCCGGGTGCCGTCTTCGTCGACCACACCACGGCGTCGGCCGAGGTGGCGCGTGAACTGCACGCCTCAGCAAAGGCCCTGGGCGTGCACTTCATCGACGCCCCGGTGTCGGGTGGCGAAGCCGGCGCCGTCAACGGCGTGCTGACCGTGATGTGCGGCGGCGACGCCGCGCCCTTCGAGACCATGAAGCCGGTGGCGCTGAGCTACGCCCGCGCCGTGACGCGCATCGGCGACGCCGGCGCCGGGCAGCTGGCGAAGATGGTCAACCAGGTGGCCATCGCCGGCATGGTGCAGGCGCTGGCCGAGGCCATCAGCTTCGGCCAGCGCGCCGGGCTGGACATGCCGCTGGTGCTGGAAGTCATCGGCAAGGGTGCGGCGCAGAGCTGGCAGCTCGATAACCGCGGCAAGACCATGGTCGCCGACCAGTTCAACTTCGGCTTCGCCGTCGACTGGATGCGCAAGGACCTCGGCCTCGTGCTCGACGAGGCGCGCCGCAACGGCGCGCCATTGCCAGTGACGGCGCTGGTCGACCAGTTCTACGCCGAAGTGCAGGCCTTGGGCGGGCGGCGCTGGGACACGTCGAGCCTGATCCGGCGACTGAAGCAGTCCTGAGCAGCGCCGGCTGCCGCCGCGGCTGCGCCGGTCAGCCGGCCGCAGCGGCTCGGAAGGCCGCGACGCTACTTCGTCGGCAGCGGAGTCGGCGCCGGCATGGGCACCGCGGGGGGTGCCGGGGCCTGCACCGTGCCTGATGCCCGCGCAGGGGCTGGCGACGGCGCGGGTGCCGGTCGCCTGCTGCCCAGTGCCGCGAGTTCCTGCTCGGTGAGGATCTCGAACACGCGCACCACCTTCTGCACGCCCGACACCGAACGCGCCAGCTCGGTGCCGCGCGCGGCCTCGCGTTCGGTCACGCGGCCCATCAGGAAGACCTCCGCGCGCTCGACCACCACCTTGTAGGCGTTGGCGTGCACGTCCTTGGCGTCGACCAGCGTGGCCTTGACCTTGCTGGCCAGGAAGACGTCGGTGGAACGTGAACCGATGCTGCTGTTGGGGCCGATGCCGAGTTCGTTGACCACGGTCCTCACGTTCTCGACCTTGGCCACCGCCTGTTCGGCGGCAGCCTTCTCGGTCGCGCTGGGCACCTCGCCGGTGAGCAGCACCGTGCGGTTGTAGCTGGTGATGCTGACGTTGCCCAGCGTGGCCAGCTCACGCACCCGGGTACGGGCGCGGGCCTCGATGCCTTCGTCCTCGAGCTGGATGCCTGTGGTGCGGCGGTCGGTGACGATGAGGCCGCCGCCGACCACGGCGCCGCCCACGAGAAGAGGCGCGCAGCCGGCCAGCGTGCCGCAGAGCAGGGCCACCGCGGCAGCGGAAGAAGTCCATCGGGCAAGGGTCACGGGGCTTGGTCTCCCATCAGCTGGAAATCGAGGGCGTCGCACAGGCAGTGCAGCACCAGCAGTTGCAGTTCGGCCACGCGTGCGGCGCGTTCGTGCGGCACGGCCACCAGCACGTCGGTTTCGGCCAGCAGTTCACCGAAGGCCTGGGCGCCGCGGCCGGCGAGCACGACGATGGTCATGTCCTTGCCCTGCGCCGCCGAGATGACCATCGTGCTGTGGCCTTCACCGTCGTCGATGTAGAGCAGCACGTCGCCGGGCAGGCCCAGGGCGCGCACCTGCTGCGCGGCGTCGGGGCCGGCCACCAGGGCCAGCGCGGCCAGCGGCGGGCGTTCACGTTCGAAGCGGCCGGCCAGCAGCCGCGCCGCGTAGGGCGCCAGCGCCGAGCCGGCACCGCTGCCGGCCACCATCACCTTGCCGCCGCCGGTCAGCGCCGCCAGCAGCGCCGCGGTGGCGTCGGCGATCGGGCGCGCCAGCATCTCGCCCGCCTGGTACTGCAGGTCAGCGCTTTCGAAGAATTGCTGTTGTATGCGCTGTTCGAGCATGGCCATGCATCATATGACAGGGGTTGGGCGTGGCGGTTCCCTGCGCGTGGCGTCGAAGCGGGGGCCGCCGCACCCCCCACCGCAAACGGGTGGGCGCGGCCTCATGACGGTGCAGCGCGACGCGGCCCCATGCTAGTGTGCGCGGCATGGACACGCCGCCCGAATCCACGACCCGCCTGCGCGCCTTGAACGAACTGCCGGCCCTGGCCGACCGCGCGGCCGACCTGCTGCGCACGCCGCAGACCCTGCTGCCGCTGAACCCGCAGGAGTCGGCACAGGTGGTGGCCCACATGGGCCTGGTCAGCTACGCCGCCGGCGCCGTGGTGCTGCGCGAAGGCGAGGGATCCCGCTCGGCGCACATGCTGCTGCTGCTGCAGGGCGAGGTGCAGGTCGACATGCACGGCGGCGGCCCCGACGAAGAACTCTCGCTGTCGGTGCTGGGCCCCGGCAGCATCATCGGCGAGATGTCGCTGCTGGACGGCGCGCCGCGCTCGGCCACCTGCACCGCGATGAGCCCGGTGACGGCCGCGGCACTCACGCGCAAGGGGCTGGAGGTGCTGATCGAGCAGCAGCCGCGTACCGCCGCCAAGCTGCTGATGGGTGTGGCCCAGCGCCTGGCCGACCGGCTGCGCCTGCTGGCCCAGCACACGCAGATGTACGCGAAGCTGGCGGCCGATGCGAATTCACGTTTCGGCGAAGCGCCCTGACGGCCCCGTGGCAGCGCGCTGGGGGTCGCTCAGGCCACCTCACGCATCAAAGGCCGCCTGCAGCCACTCCACGGTGTCGCCGTCCACGGCCAGCACGTCGAAGCGGCAGGGCGGCGGCGCGGCAAAACGCAGCAGGTAGTGCTGCGCGGCGCGCACCAGGCGGCGCTGCTTCGTTGCCGTGACGCTGGCCGCCGCACCGCCATGGCCGCGGCTGCCGCGCTGGCGCACCTCGACGAAGACCAGCGTGCCGTCGCGCTCGCGCATGACGAGGTCGATCTCGCCGCCGCGTGCCGACGGGCCGCGCGCGACCCGATAATTGCGCTCGACGAGCTGCAGCCCGCGCGCCTGCAGCCAGGCCAGGGCGCGGGTTTCGGCGGCCTCGCCTCGGGCCTTCGTGCTGTCCGCGGCATCGCGTGGCGCAGGCGCAGCCGGCCCCGAACCCGTCGCGTCCGCCCCGCCCGACTTCCTGGCGCCCCACCATCCCGTGACCATCGACCCCTCCCCCCTGCACCGCGCCGCGCTGCTGGCCACCGGCCACCAGTCGCACCCGGCCGGCACACTCTCCGTGGTGGCCACGCCCATCGGCAACCTGGCCGACCTGACGCTGCGCGCCATCCACGTGCTGGGGCTCGTCGACGCCGTGGCCTGCGAGGACACACGCGTGGCCGCCCACCTGCTCAACCACCTGGGCCTGCACAAGCCGCTGCTGGCGCTGCACGCCCACAACGAACACACCGCCGCGCAGGCCGTGCTGGCGCGCCTGGCGCAGGGGCAACGTGTGGCCTATGTCAGCGACGCCGGCACGCCGGCAGTCAGCGACCCGGGCGCGGTGCTGGTGGCCGCCGCCACTGCGGCCGGATACAGCACCGTGCCGCTTCCGGGGCCGAGCAGCGCACTGGCCGCGCTCAGCGCCGCCGGCGACACCCACGCCAGCGCCTTCTGCTTCGTCGGTTTCCTGCCCGCCAAGGGCGGCGAGCGGCGCGGCATGCTGGCCACCGTGCTGGCCGACCACCGCACGCAGCTGCTGTTCGAGGCGCCGCACCGCATCGCCGAACTCTGCGCTGCGCTGGCCGACGCGGTGCCCCAGCGCCAGGTGACACTGTGCCGCGAGCTCACCAAGCAGTTCGAGAGCATCGTCACCCGCGCCGCCGCCGAGCTGCCGGCCTGGCTGGCGCAGGACGCGCACCATGAACGCGGCGAGTTCGTGCTCGTACTGCACGCGCTGCCGGAGGTGGCTGCCGAGGAAGGCGCCTTGCCCGAGGCCGCGCTGCACACGCTGCGTGTGCTGCTGCGTGAGCTGCCGCTGAAGCAGGCCGTGGCGCTGGCCACCGAACTGACCGGCGCGCCACGCAACTCGCTCTACCAGCGCGCGCTGGATGAGCGCGCCGACGGCGCCGCGGCGCCTTGAGCACCGGCCCCGGCCAGGGCGGCGCAACCCGGGCGTCCGGCCTGCGCGGCTGGTGGCGCGCGCGCACCGCCCACCTGCCGCCCACAGTGCGGGCGCTGCTGTGGTCGGCCGCCGGGGGGCTGCTGTTCTGCCTGCTCAACGCCGTCTTGCGCGGCCTGTCGCAGCAACTCGACCCGATGCAGACGCAGTTCCTGCGTTACCTTTTCGGCCTGCTGGTCTTACTGCCGCTGGTCTGGCATGGCGGGCTGGCGGCCTACTGGCCGAAGAACCTCGCCGGCCAGTTCACGCGCGGCGCCGTGCACACCGTGGGCCTGGTGCTGTGGTTCCTGGCGCTGCCGCACCTGCCGCTGGCCGACCTGACGGCCATCGGCTTCACGACGCCGTTGTTCATCCTGATCGGCGCCGGCCTCTTCCTGCGCGAGCCGATGCGCTGGGAACGCTGGGTGGCCACCGGCATCGGCTTTGCCGGCGTGCTCATCGTCGTCGGGCCGCTGCTGTCGGGTTCGGGCGGCGGCTGGCACCTGCTGATGCTGGCCTCGGCGCCGGTGTTCGCGGCGTCCTTCCTCATCACCAAGGTGCTGACGCGCACCGAGACCTCGGGCGTCATCGTCGTCTGGCAGGCCATCAGCGTCACACTCTTCAGCCTGCCGATGGCGCTGTGGGCGTGGCAGCCACCGACTGCCGCGCAATGGGCGGGTTTCGCGGTCTGCGGCCTGCTCGGCAGCACGGCTCACTACTGCCTGACACGCAGCTTCCGCATCGCCGACATCTCGTCGACGCAGTCGGTGAAGTTCCTCGAGCTGGTGTGGGCCTCGGCGCTGGGCTGGCTGCTGTTTGCCGACCTGCCGACACAGACCACGCTGCTGGGCGGTGCGGTGATCGTCGCGGCCACGCTGTGGGTGGCGCGGCGCGAAAGACGCCGGCCCACCGACGTGGAAATTTGATGTCGCAGATCAAATGCACCGCCAACCCCGTGGCTAGGATAGGGGGTGCCGCTGCCCATACCCGAGGTGGCAGGCCACGAGAAGGGTGCGAGGCAACGGTGGCTTTACGCGGGGCCGTGCCGCGTAGTCAGGCACATGAGGAGTTGTCATGAACACCACCCGCCTACCGTCGCTGTTCAGCGGCGAGCCCTTCACGCTGGACGACGCCTTCCGCACATTCATGCGTCCCTACCGTTGGGAAACCCCGGCCGAGACACCGCAGATCAAGATCGACGTCAGTGAAGTCGACGACGCCTACACGGTGAAGGCCGAGATCCCCGGCGTACGCAAGGAAGACATCCACGTCGAGATCGAAGGCACGCAGGTCCTCATCACCGCCGAGGTGAAGAAGGACACCGAAGAGAAGAAGGAAGGCCGCGTGCTGCGCAGTGAACGCAGCTTTGGCTACACCAGCCGCATGTTCAACATGGGTTACGAGCTCGACCGCGAAAAGGCCGTGGCGAAGTACCAGGACGGCGTGCTCACGCTGACGTTGCCGAAGAAGGCCGCGGCCCACACCGAGCCCCTGGTCATCCAGTGAAGGCAAGGCTGCCGGGCGAAGGCTGAAGATCCTCGAGGGGACAGGGTGACCGGCCCTGCTGACGCCGCCTGAGGATCGCCCGGATGGGCCGGTGCAGGCCGCGCAACACGGCTGCACGCACCGGCCCCCCGAACCCCGCTGCGGCGGGGTTCTTTCATGGGGGAAGCGATGCCCCGCGTGCCCGGATGGCGGCAGGGGCCCTCCTACAATGGTCGCCCACCGTCGTTAAGCAGGGCCTGCCCGCCATGATCACCCGCGAACCCACCGTCGAGCGCCTGGCCATCGCGCAGGGGCTGATGCTCGAACCCTTCGGCATCAGCGAGGCCACGCTGCAGCGCGCGCTGGCGACGATCAGCGAGCACCGCGTCGACGACGCCGACCTCTATTTCCAGACCACGCGCCACGAGGGCTGGAGCCTGGAAGAAGGCATCGTCAAGAGCGGCAGCTTCAGCATCGACCAGGGCGTGGGCGTGCGCGCCGTGGCCGGCGAGAAGACCGCCTTTGCCTACTCCGACGACCTGAGCGAAGACGCCTTGATGGACGCCGCACGCACGGTGCGCACCATCGCCGCGGCAGGGCAGAACCGGCGCGTGAAGCTGGCCCGCCCGCCCAAGGTGGCGGGCAGCCGCACGCTCTATGCGCCCACCGACCCCATCGCCACGCTCGACAGCACGCAGAAGGTGGCGCTGCTGGAGCGCGTGGAGAAGATGGCGCGCGCCAAGGACCCGCGCGTGGCGCAGGTGATGGCCAGCCTGTCGGCCGAGTACGACGTGGTGCTGGTGGCGCGCGCCGACGGCACACGCGCCGCCGACGTGCGGCCGCTGGTGCGGCTGAACGTCACCGTCATCGCCGAGCAGAACGGCCGCCGCGAAGTGGGCAGCGGCGGCGGCGGCGGGCGTTTCGGCCTGGGCTACTTCCGCGACGCCGTGCTGCAGCAGTACGTCGACCACGCGGTGAGCGCGGCGCTCACCAACCTCGACAGCCGCCCCGCGCCGGCCGGCGAGATGACCGTCGTGCTCGGCCCCGGCTGGCCCGGCGTGCTGCTGCACGAGGCCGGCGGCCACGGCCTGGAAGGCGACTTCAACCGCAAGGGCAGCAGCACCTTCGCCGGCCGCGTCGGCCAGCGCGTGGCGGCCAAGGGCGTGACCGTGCTCGACGACGGCACGCTGGCCGACCGCCGCGGCAGCCTGAACGTCGACGACGAGGGCCACGCCACGCAGAAGAACGTGCTCATCGAGGACGGCATCCTGAAGGGCTATATCCAGGACAGCCTGAACGCGCGGCTGATGGGCGTGAAGCCCACCGGCAACGGCCGCCGCGAAAGCTACGCCAGCGTGCCCATGCCGCGCATGACCAACACCTACATGCTGGCCGGCGACAAGACCAAGGAAGAGATCATCGCCAGCATCAAGCGGGGTCTGTATGCCACCAACTTCGGCGGCGGCCAGGTCGACATCACCAGCGGCAAGTTCGTCTTCAGCGCCAGCGAGGCCTACTGGGTCGAGAACGGCCGGGTCCTCTACCCGGTGAAGGGCGCCACGCTCGTGGGCAACGGCCCCGAGGCGATGACGCGCGTGAGCATGATCGGCAACGACCTGGAACTCGACACCGGCGTCGGCGTCTGCGGCAAGGACGGGCAGAGCGTGCCGGTGGGCGTGGGCCAGCCGACCTTGCGTATCGACCGCCTCACCGTCGGCGGCACCGCCTGACGCCCGCGCACGGCGTGCCGTGACGGTCGCTTTCGCCGACATCGAAGCCGCCGCCACTCGGCTGGCCGGCCAGGTGCTGGACACGCCCTGCGTCGAGAGCCGGACGCTGGGCCAGATCGTCGGCGCGCAGGTCTTCCTGAAGTTCGAGAATTTGCAGTTCACGGCCTCGTTCAAGGAACGCGGCGCGCTCAACAAGCTGGCCACCATGGTCGAGAGCGGTTCGCCGATCCAGGGTGTCATTGCGGCTTCCGCCGGCAACCACGCCCAGGGGGTGGCCCACCATGCGCAGCGGCTGGGGCTGCGGGCGGTGATCGTGATGCCGGTGGCCACGCCGATGGTGAAGGTGGAGCGCACCCGCGGCTTCGGCGCCGAGGTCGTGCTGCACGGCGAGACCTTCGACCAGGCACGCGAGCATGCCCTGCTGCTCGCCGCGCGCGAGGGCTTGAGCTTCATCCACCCCTTCGACGACGAGGCCGTGATCGCCGGCCAGGGCACGATAGGCATCGAGATGCTGCGCGCCCAGCCCGAGCTCGACACGCTGGTCATCGCGGTGGGCGGCGGCGGGCTCATCAGCGGCATCGCCACCGCGGTGCGGGCTGTCAAGCCCGGCATCGAGATCGTCGGCGTGCAGACCAGCCGCTTCCCGGCCATGGTCAACGCCGTCAAGGGCACGGCACACCCGCAGGGCACCAGCACCATCGCCGAGGGCATCGCGGTGGGGCAGCCCGGGCAGATCACGCGCGAGGTCATCCGCCGCCTCGTCGACGACCTCGTGCTCGTCGACGAAGGTGACATCGAGCAGGCCGTGCTGATGCTGCTGGAGATCGAGAAGACGGTGGTCGAAGGCGCCGGCGCTGCGGGGCTGGCGGCGCTGCTGAAGGACCCGGCGCGTTACGCCGGCAGGAAGGTCGGCCTGGTGCTGTGCGGCGGCAACATCGACCCGCTGCTGCTGGCCGCCATCATCGAGCGTGGCATGGTGCGCGCCGGTCGGCTGGCGCGCATCCGCGTCAACGCACGCGACACCCCCGGTGTGCTGGCGCGCATCACCGCGGTGGTGGCCGGGGCCGGCGCGAACATCGACGAGGTACACCACCAGCGCGCGTTCTCGGCGCTGTCGGCGCAGAACGTCGAGGTCGAACTGGTGCTGCAGACGCGCAACCCGGCGCACGTCGGCGAGGTCATCGTGGCGCTGCAGGCCGCGGGCCTGGAGGCCGCGAGCTACTGAGCGCGCCCCTGTGGCCCGATGGCGGCGCGCACGGCCCCCGGCGGCAGAGACAATCCGCGCATGAAACGCGCCCCCCGCCACCTACTGCGCCTGTTCCTCACCGGCGTCGTCGCCGCGCTGCCGCTGGCCGCCACGGTCGCCATCTTCGCCTGGGCTGCCACCGTGCTGTTCCGCTGGCTGGGGCCCCACAGCGCCGTGGGTTCCCTGCTGGTGGCCATCGGCCTGGGCGTCACCGGTTCGGAGGTGGTGGGCTACCTCATCGGCATCGGCCTCGTGGTGCTGGCGCTGGTGGGCCTGGGCGGGCTGGTGGAACTGGGGCTGCAGCGTGGCACGGTGCGGCTGCTGGACAGCGTGATGCGCCGCATTCCGCTGGTGCGCCAGGTCTACGAGATGGCACAGAAGCTGGTGGCGCTGTTTGCCAAGCGCGACCCCGGCGCCGCACGGGCCATGCGCGCGGTGTGGGTGCGCTTCGGTGGCGCGGAAGGGGGCGCCGCGGTGCTGGCGCTGCAGACCGCCGCGGAGGTGCTGCTGGTCGACGGTCGCCGCTGCCTGGCGGTGCTGGTGCCCACCGCGCCGGTGCCCGTCGGTGGCGGGCTGCTCTTCGTGCCCGAGGACTGGGTGACACCTGCCGCGCTGAGCGTCGAGGCGGTGACGAGCCTGTATGTCTCGATGGGCGTCACCGCGCCGCAACACCTGCCACTGGCACCGCAGGTGCCGGTCGAAGCGGCCACGCCGGAGCCTGCCGCGACGCCGCCGGCCGTCAGCATCACGCCATGAATCGCGTGCTACATTCGCGCCCATGCGTCCCGCAAGCTCCTTTTTTACGTCCTTTTGGTTCTCGCACCGCACGGCGGCTGGAGAGGCAAGCGCGTAAGCAGGAAAGAAGGCAACGCACCCCCAACCAACCGCCGGCAACCCCGGCGGTTTTTTGTTGCCGGCGTGTTGATGCCACCCCACGAAAGAGCCCCATGAGCCCGAAACAAGCGACCCCCGGCGGCGAACGCCTGGCCCTCAGCGAGAAGACCAGCCAGACCGACGACCAGCGCATCCGCGACGTCACGCCGCTGCCGCCGCCGGAACACCTGATCCGCTTCTTCCCCATCGCCGGCACGCCGGTCGAGACGCTGATCAGCGGCACGCGCGCTTCCATCCGCCAGATCATGAACAACGAGGACGACCGCCTGCTCGTCATCGTCGGCCCCTGCAGCATCCACGACCCGGCCGCGGCGCTGGACTATGCGCGCAAGCTGAAACTGGCGCGCGACAGACACGCCGGCGAACTGGAGGTGGTGATGCGGGTCTACTTCGAGAAGCCGCGCACCACGGTGGGCTGGAAGGGACTCATCAACGACCCCTACCTCGACGAGAGCTTCCGCATCCACGAGGGCCTGCGCATCGCGCGCCAGCTGCTGGTGGACATCAACCGCCTCGGCGTCCCGGCGGGCAGCGAGTTCCTCGACGTCATCAGCCCGCAGTACATCGGCGACCTCATCGCCTGGGGCGCCATCGGCGCGCGCACCACCGAAAGCCAGGTACACCGCGAACTGGCCAGCGGGCTTTCCGCGCCCGTCGGCTTCAAGAACGGCACCGACGGCAACATCAGGATCGCCACCGACGCCATCCAGGCCGCGGCGCGGCCGCACCACTTCCTGTCGGTGCACAAGAACGGCCAGGTGGCCATCGTCGAGACCAAGGGCAACAAGGATTGCCACGTCATCCTGCGCGGCGGCAAGGCACCAAACTACGACGCCGCCAGCGTGGCCGCGGCCTGCAAGGAGATCGAGGCCTGCAAGCTGCCCTGCCGGTTGATGATCGACGCCAGCCACGCCAACAGCAGCAAGCAGCACCAGCGCCAGATCGACGTCATGCGCGACGTGGCCGCGCAGCTCGAAGCCGGCAACCGCTGCATCTTCGGCGTCATGGTCGAAAGCCACCTGCACGGCGGCGCGCAGAAGTTCACCCCGGGCAAGGACGACCCGGCCAAGCTGGAATACGGCAAGAGCATCACCGACGCCTGCATCAACTGGGACGACACGTTGAACG
>JAURZK010000142.1 GCA_030653505.1 Rubrivivax sp. | reverse complement strand
GGTGGTACATGAAGGTGCCGGGGCGGCGTGCCACGAACTCGTAGACGTAGGTCTTGCCGGGCGGAATGCCGGGCTGGTTCAGCCCCGTCACGCCGTCCATGCCGTTGGGCAGGCGCTGGCCGTGCCAGTGGATGCTGGTGAGCTCGCCGAGCTTGTTGGTGACGAAGAGGCGCACACGGTCGCCTTCCACCACCTCGATCGTCGGCCCCGGGCTCTGGCCGTTGTAGCCCCACAGGTGGGCCTTGAAGCCGGGGCTCATCTCACGCACCACCGGCTCGGCGACGAGGTGGAACTCCTTGACGCCATTGTTCATGCGCCATGGGCACGTCCAGCCGTTGAGCGTGACCACGGGGTTGTAGGGGCGCCCGGTGTTCGGCACCAGCGGCGGCATGGTGTCAGGCCTGGTCTGGATGACGGGCTCGGGCAGCGCGGCCATCGCCACCTTGCTGACAGAGGCGGCGGCAGCGGCGGCGGTGATGGCGCCCATCGTCGCACCAGCGCCGAGCATCTTGCGTCGGGTAAGCATGTGAGCGTCCTTCATGTTCAATGGCCTGCGCCGGGGGCTTCGGCCGCCGTGGCGGGGCCGGCTGCCCCGCCCAGGGATGACACCAGGCTGGGCTTGCCGATCAAGGCCATGTCGAGGTCAGCCTGCGCGATCCAGAAGTCGCGCAACGCCTCGATGGAGGCGTTGACGCTGGCGATCTGCGTGCGCGCGTCGGCCAGCAGTTCGAACACGCCGATGAACATGCCGTTGTAGCGCAGCACGTTTTCCTCGGCGATGCGCTGGTTCAGCGGCACGATCTCTTCACGGTGGTGCCGCGCGATGTCGTAGGCCGAGCGGTAGCCGGTGTAGGCCTCGCGCACCTCGGACCGCGCGTTGATCGCGGTCTCTGCGGCGCGGTGCAGTGTCTGCATGTACACGGCCTCGGCACGGGCGACGCGCGCGCCACCCCAGTCGAACAGCGGCAGCTCCAGGCCGATCTCCCAGCCGCGCTGGGTGGGTGCTTCGTTCGAGCTGTTGCGTGTCAGGCCGAGTTCCAGCACGTTGACGAAGCGGGTGGTGCGCGTCAGGCCCAGGTTGCTGGCCGTCTGTTCTGCGGCCAGCCTGGCGCCCTGCACGTCGAGTCGCTGCGCCAGGGCCACCTGCTCGATGTCCGGCAGTTCCATGGGCGATGGCGGCAGGTCCGGCAGTCGCTCGGGCAGGCTGAACTGCGTCTGCGGCCCCCAGACGCCGAGCAGCCTGATCAGGCGCTCTCGCGTCGACCGCTGGGCCTGCTCGGCCTGGGCGAGCCGCAGCACCGCGTTGGCGTAGAACGACTGTTCGCGCGCACGCTGAAGCTTGTTGAAGTTGCCCACCTGCTCCATGCGCCGCGCCAGTTCAGCGCTGGCATCGGCCGCCTGCTTCACCTGCCGCATGTAGCGCACGGTCTCCTCCGCCGCCAGGGCCGTGAAAATGGGCCTTGCGCGTGTCGGCGGCCAGCGACAGGACGCTCATCGCCACGCTGGCCTTCACTTGCTCGAAGCGGCGCGCCTCCATCCTTCCGATCAGCGGCAACGCCACCAGGCGCGCCAGGTTGAAGTGCAGGCCACGCTCGATCTCGCGTTCGTCACCCTGGCGCATGCGGCCGAAGCTGAAGCCAGGGTTCGGCAGGCGCCCGGCCTGCACGACTTCGGCCTCGGTGATGCCGAGTTCCTGGAAACCGGCCTGCAGACCGCGGTTGTTGAGCAACGCGATCTGCACGGCATCGTCGGCCGTCAGCGGCCTGGCCAGGAGTTCCGCCACGCGCTTGGCTATGGTGTCCAGGTCGGCGTCGCCGCGCGCCCAGTGCAGTTCCTTGCCGATTCTTTCCTTGGCGGTGCGTTCCACGGCGCCGAAGCCGCTGTCCGCGGTGAAGCTCGCGCAGCCCGCCAATACCGCGGCGCTGGCCAGCAGCGCCAGCGCCCGGAGACCGCGCGCGCCGCGCACGCCGCGCCCCCAGGTCGAAGGACTTTGAATGTCATGGCTCATCGTGCGGCCCTCAATGTTTGTGGCCGGAATGACCTGCGGGCATCGGCGGGGCCGTTGGCGCTGGCGTTGGCGATGGCGTCAACGCCGGCGCGGACGCAGGAGCCTGCACCGGTGCCGCGGGCTTTTCCGCGGCGGCGGGATCGGGTTGGTGTGCCTCGCGGGTGTAGACCCGCCAGCCACCTATCCGCGTGACGACGTCGTTGGCCTCGCGCCAGGCCAAGGGTGGGTCGTCGCCGATGCGCCGAAACTGCGCGAACGACGACCCGTAGCGCATTGCAGGCACCTGGGCCTTCGGGTCCAGCGGATCGGGGCGTTTCGTCGCGGGTGTTTGCGCCTGGGCCTGCGCGGCCAGCAGCATCGAGAACAGCAGGCTTGGCAATACGCACGACCTGCGCCGGCATGATGGAGTTGGGACCATGGAATCCTCACCTGAACGTCTGGGGGCGTTTCCCGCTGCAACGGCAGCGGGGACGGAACACGATCCGGGGCGAGGCAGCGCGTCGCGCCACTCGCGTCAGGACGGACCTTTACGCGATGACGTTTCGAGGCGGGCGGTCAGGACCGACGGCGGCAAACGCCTCGACGGTCGGCACGACGGTGGCGAACACCGTTGGCGCCGGGTCGGTCGCCGGAACGCCCGGCATCGTGGTCAGGATGGCGCCCAACGAGCAGCAGGAGGCGCAGGCGCTGCACTTCTGCTTGGCCGCCGGGCTGGCCTTTGCGATGGCCGACCCGTCGTCGGCCACCGCGGCATCGGCCGACGCGCGCGAATCGAAAGCATGTGCGGACCCGGCTTCACCGTGATGCGAGTGCGTGGACACAGTCGCCCTGGCCTCAGCACCGGGAGACCCGCCCCCATGGTGATTCGGGCCGCAGAACGCCATGGTCGAAGCGGCAGCCCCTTGTGCAGGGACCGCCAACACCAACAACCAGATCAAGAGCGTTCTCACAACGAGACCCATGTCAGCACTTTACTGCACGCCTTCTGCGCGACCCGGCAGCCCCGCCCCGCAACCCTTTCCGTCAAGTTGGCTTGCGCCTTCGGCGGTTCGGCGCATGCGCTTTCAGCAAGGGCCCTGCCAGGGTCCGGGCGGGCTCCGCCCCAGGCGCGACAGCTCAGCCGGTCAGTCCCTCGTTCCGACGCAACCCCAGGTCGCCCGTCCTCACGGCCCACGCCTGCTCGCCGCGGCCAGCTGACTCGTCGTCGCGACATCGTCCGCCGGCAGGAAGCGCGCGCCCAGCGCACGCTGCAAGGCCACCACCTGCTGCTGCTGCACCGTCCAGCCCAGCGACAGGCCGATATCGGCCTGCTGCGCCGAACGCTGGGCGTCAAGCAGTTCAAGCAGGTCGGTACCGCCGGACTCGAAGCGCTTGCGGGCGAGCTGCTCGGCGACCAGAGCCTGCCGGGCCCGCTCGTGCAGGGACGCGAGACGACGTTGCCCGTGTCGCACCCGGGCGAGCCCACTTTCCACCTCCTCCGTCGCCAGCAGCACGCGCTGCCGATAGGCCAGCAGCGCCTCGCGCTCGCTGGCCCGGGCCGCCTGCAGCCGGGCGTCGATGCGCGCGTGGTCGAACACCGGCAGCGACAGGGTCGGCGCCGCGAACCACGCAGCGCTGCCAGCCGCACCGAGCCCCGACACCGAACCCGCCATCAAGCCAAGCACGCCGACGATGGACAGCCGCGGCAGGAACTCGGCACGCACCGCCTCGACATCCAGCCCCAGGGCCCGCAGGCGTGCCTCGGCGGCCTGCAGATCAGGCCGCTGTGCGGCCCATTGCGCGGGATCGGGCAGACGCAGCGTCACCGGCAGCAGCGACCGGTCGGCCGCTGCGGGTGCCTCGTAGCCCGATGGCGACTCGCCCAGCAGCACCGCGAGCCGATGTCCCGCGACGGCCAACGCCGCCTCGAGGGCGGGCAAGTCCGCGTCGGCCGCGGCCAGTTCCGCGCGGGCACGCGCCTCGTCGAGCGGTGACGTGTAGCCCGCCGCGACACGCCGCAACACGAGGTCCAGCGTCGTGCGGCGGTTCTCCACCACGCGGCGCGCCAGCTGCATCTGCGCCCGCGTGCCGGTCAGGCTGAACCACGCCTGCGCGATCTCGGCACCGATGGCCAGGCGCATCGCTGCCCCGTCCGCCTCGACCGCCCGGGCCCGCACATCAGCCGCTTGTGCCGCGTTGCGCAGCCGGCCGAAGAGATCGATCTCCCACGACAGACTGGCTGCGGCGGTCGCGCTGTCGCTGCGACGGTCGTCGCGCGTCGCCCCGGGCATCTCGAAGTGGCTCAGCTGCTGTGCCCGTGCGCCGACGGCTACGCCTCCGCCCGGTCCACGATCGGCATGCGCACCCCCTGCCAGGGCCCGCGAACGCTGGACCCGCTCGGCCGCCTGCCGAAGGTCCAGGTTGGCCTCCAGGCCGCGCAGGACCAGGGTGTCGAGTGCCGGATCTGCAAACACGGTCCACCAGTCGGCTTGCGCCACGCGACCAATGTCCATGCCCTGTCCCTGCGTGAATGCACTCGGCAGGTCTGCCGTCGGCGCGGAAAGCGGCGGCGCCGTGCCGCACGCAACCAGCAAGGTGGCCAGCGCGACAGCGGTCAAGCTCGTCTTGATCATCTGATTCTCCTCATTGAGCCACAGCCAGAGCGGCCGCGCGATTCGCGCGGCGCCGCTGCAGCAGCACGTAGAACACCGGGGTGAAGACCAGTCCCGCGACGGTGACCGCCAGCATGCCGGCGAACACCGCCACGCCCACGGCCTGGCGCATCTCGGCGCCGGCCCCGCTGGCGAAGACCAGCGGCAGCACACCCATCACGAACGCGAGTGAGGTCATCAGGATCGGTCGCAGCCGCAGCCGCGCCGCCTCGACCACCGCATCAATGGCCGAGGCCCCCTCCTGCTGGCGCCTGCGCGCGAACTCGACGATCAGGATGGCGTTCTTCGTCGCCAGGCCCACCAGGACGACCAGCCCGATCTGCGTGAAGAGGTTGTTGTCGCCCTGGGTCAGCCAGACGCCGCCCAAAGCGCCCAGGATCACCGTCGGCACGATGGCCAGCACGGCCAGCGGCAGGCTCCAGCTGCCGTACGCGGCGGCCAGGATCAGGAAGGCCAGGCCCACCGCCAGCGGGAACACCCACAGACCGCTCGACCCTTCCTGGATCTGCTGGTAGGCTAGGTCGGTCCACTCGTAGGTGAAACCGTCCGGCAGCGTGCGCGCGAGGATCTCCTCGATCGCTGCAACAGCCTCGCCGGAGCTCACGCCCGGCGCCGGCATGCCCGACAGGTCGGCCGACGCGAAGCCGTTGTACCGACTCACGGGATCGGGGCCGGTGGCGGGCTTGCTGCTCACCAGCGCCGCCAGCGGCACCATCTGGCCCTGCGCGTTGCGGGTCCACAGCCGGTCCAGAGCAGTGGCATCGCTGCGGAAGGGCGCGTCCGCCTGCACGTTGACCTGCCAGGCCCGACCCAGGAAGTTGAAGTCGTTCACGTAGAGCGACCCGAGGTAGACCTGCAGCGCCTGGTAGATGGCCTCGAGCGGCACCCCCATCGCCAACGCTTTCTCGCGGTCGACGTTCAAGGCCAGTTGCGGCACGCCGACCTGGTAGCCCGAGAACAGTCCCGCGACACGCGGATCCTTGCCGGCCTCGGCCATCACCGCGCCGAGCGCCGCGTTCAGGGCCTCGTGACCCTGCTGGCGGCGATCCTGGATGTGCAGCTTGAAACCGCCTGCCTGACCGAGGCCGGGCACGGGCGGCGGCGGGAACATCGCCACGAAGCCCTCGTCGATGGCCTGGAAGCGGCCGTTCAGCGCGCCTGCGATCGCGCCGGCGGCCAGGTTCGCGCCCTTGCGCTGCTCGAACGGATCGAGCATCGTGAAGATGACTGCGGAGTTCGGGCTGTTGACGAAGCCGTTGATCGAGATGCCGGGGAACGCCACCACGCTCTCGACGCCGGGCTGCGCCAGCGCGACGTCGGTGACCTGCTTCGTCACGGCCTCGGTGCGGTCGAGCGAAGCACCGGGCGGCAGTTGCACGATACCGACCAGGTAATACTTGTCCTGGGCGGGCACGAAGCCAGCGGGCACGCTCTTGAAGGTCCAGACCGCCGCGGCGGCCAGCACGACATACACCACGAGCAGACGCAGCCCGCGCTTCACGCCGGCACGGGTCAACACGGCATAGCGCTCAGACGCACGCTCGAATGCGCGGTTGAAGCCGCCGAAGAAGCGGGCCCGAACACCCCGGCCTGCGCCAGTGTGCGGCCGCAGCCACATCGCAGACAGAGCCGGAGACAGCGTCAGCGAGTTGATCGCGGAGAGCACCGTCGAGATCGCGATCGTCAGCGCGAACTGGCGATAGAACTGGCCCGACAGGCCGCCCATGAACGCGGTCGGGATGAACACCGCCGCCAGCACGGCCGTGATGACCAGGATGGGCCCGGTGACCTCCTTCATCGCGGCCAGCGCCGCCTCGCGCGGCTTCAGGCCGCGCGCCATGTGCCGCTCGACGTTCTCGACGACAACGATCGCGTCGTCGACGACGATGCCGATCGACAGCACCAAGCCGAACAGGCTCAGCGTGTTCAGCGTGAAGCCGGCCAGGTGCATCACCGCCAGCGTGCCCACCAGCGACACCGGCACTGCGGCGATCGGGATCAGCGCCGCGCGCCAGCTCTGCAGGAACAGCAGCACGACCAGCATGACGAGCACCATCGCCTCGGCGAGCGTCTGGATGACGTTGGTGATCGAGGCCTTCACGAACAGGGTGGGGTCGTAGGCGATGCGGTGATCGATGTCTTGGGGGAAGCCCTGCTGCAGCCTCGCCATCTCGGCGCGCACCGCGGCGGCCACCTCGACGGCACTGGCCGCCGGGTCCTGCACGATCTGGATGCCGACCGCGGGCTGGTTGTCGAGCAGGCTGCGCAGCGAGTAGGCGCTGGCGCCCAGCTCCACACGCGCCACGTCCTTCAGACGGAGTTGTTCGCCCGTCGGGCCGCTCTTCAGCACGATGTCGCCAAAGGCCTCGGGCGACGTCAGGCGTCCCGCCACCGTCAGCGGCAGCTGGTGGGCGCTGCGGGCGTCAGGCTGTTGGCCCACCGAGCCCGCGGCAACCTGCAGATTCTGTGCACGGATCGCTTCGACCACATCCCCCGCCACCAGGCCGCGTGCGGCCATCCGGTCGGGGTCGAGCCAGACACGCAGGCTGTAGTCACCGGCGCCCCAGATCACCACTTTGCTGACGCCCGGCACCCGCAGCAGGGCATCGCGCACCTGCAGCTGCGCGAAGTTCGACAGGTGCAGCAGGTCGTAGCGTTGTTTCGGTGACTGCAGGTGCACCACCATCAGCATGTCCGGCGCCACGCTCTCGCTGACGACGCCGAGCTTCTGCACCTCGGCGGGCAGCCGCGGCAGCGCCCGCGCCACGCGGTTCTGCGTGTCCGTCTCGGCCCGCGCGGGATCGGTGTCGGCAGCGAAGGTCAGCGTCAGCAGGTAGCGCCCGTCGCCGCTGGCGTTCGAGCTCATGTACTGCAGGCCCGGCAGGCCGGTCAGCTCGGTCTCCAGCGGCGTGGCCACCGTGTCGGCGATGACCTGCGGGTTCGCCCCCGGGTAGGCCGCGCGCACCTGCACGGTGGTGGGCATGACGTTGGGGTACTCGGTCAGCGGCAGCTTGCCCATCGAGAGCAGACCGGCGAGCAGGAGCAGCAACGACAGCACGATCGCGACGATCGCGACGATCGGGCGGTCGACGAAGAGTCTGGCAAGGCGATTCATGGCGGTACCTCCCTGCGGTCAGAAACGAACGGGCTCGGGCTCGGCGCTTTTCTGCGCCTGTGCCTGTGCCTGCGCCTGCGCCTGCCCCTCGGGCCCTTCGTGCGGCTGGGGTGGCTGGGGCTTCACCGTCATGCCCGGACGCACGCGCATCAGGCCTGAGACGATCACCTGTTCGCCGGCCTTCAGGCCCTCGGTCACCACCCGGTCACCCCCTCGGGCGGCACCGACACCGATCGGTCGGTACTCGACCTGGCCGGCATCGGTGACGACGAGCACGAAGCGCCGGCCCTGATCGGTACCGATGGCCTTGTCGGGGACCAAGAGGACCTGCTGCGCAGCACCGGTGGCCAACTGCACGCGCACGTACTGGCCCGGCATCAGCTGGCGCGTCGGCGCGTCGACGCGAGCGCGCAGTCTCACCGTACCGGTGGCAGCGTCGATGGAGTGGTTCGTGAAGTCGATCGGCGCCTGCGCCAGCTCACGCTCGCCATCCGCGTCCAGGATGCGGGCCTTCCACCCCTTCGTGCCCCGGTCTTCGCCGAGACGATTCAGCAGACCGCGGTCCGCAACGTCGATGTGCACGTGCATGGGTGCGATGCTCACGAGCGTCGCCAGTGCCGTGGGGTTGCTGCCCGCTGCGACGAAGTTGCCCACGGTGACGAGCGCACGGCCGATGCGGCCGTCGATGGGCGAGCGCACCAGCGTGAAGTCGCGGTCGAGTTGTGCCGTCTGCAGCAGGGCTTCAGCAGCAGCACGGCGGGCCTGTGCCTCTGCATGCGCCGCCACGCGGCGCTCCAGTTCCTCGACGGCGATCGCGCGGTCGGCGTGCAGTCGGCGCGCCCGCTCGGCCTCGGTGGCGGTCAGCGTCTCGCGCGCCTTCGTCAGCTGCACCTCGGCGCGGGCACGAGCGACGGCGGCGTCATAGGGCCTCGGATCGATCTGGAACAGCGGCTGGCCGGCGCGCACGGCATCGCCTTCGCGAAACAGCACCGCCTCGATGGGGCCCGACACGCGAGCCTGCAGCTCGACGCGCTGCGCCGCTTCGACACGGGCGACCTGCGTCGGCCCCACGTCCATGGCCACCGAACGCACGAAGGCGACGGGCACCGTGGGCGCCTCCGCGGCGGCGACAGGCGACGCCTGTGCATCCAGCACGGCAGGCTCGCATGCGGCGAGGACCGCAGCGGCGAGGACCGAGATCCCGGCGATGGCCAGCGTGGCCGGAAGGCCGCGCAGGCGCTGCAATCGGGGCTGGTGAGAGGTCGTCATGTTCGGCTCCTGGGGATGGGGTGCCGGAATGCTGCGGATTGCCGCAGTGGCAAGGTCAAGCAACGGTCGCGGATCGGCGCGCGATGGATCGCCGCCAGCCGATCGGCCTTGACCTTGCCACCGTGGCAATGAAGAGACTCCTGATCAACGCCGCTGCAACGGGAGCACAGAAGTGAACGCAACGAAAACGACCCGCACCCCGCAGTTCCGCATCGGGACGAGGACGGAGATCCGGCTGGACGACCAGAGGCTTTTGACCCTGTCGCTTCGCGCAGGCGATCTGCTGCGAGCCGAGGGCGGAACCGTCTGGGCGACCGTCGACGGCGAAAGGGACGACATCGTTCTCGAGCCTGGCGACGTGCACGCCGTGCCGCGCGACTGCGAGTTGCGGGTGTCGGCCTTCGGGCAGGCTCGTCTTGAGATCTATGGGCACGGACCCCTGCACTACGAAGGGCCACGGCGCAAGCCCGTGCACCGTATGGTCGTGGCGGCCTGGCGTGCCATCGTTTCGGGCAAGCATCCCGCGATCGTGTCCGTCCGAGCGCTGGCCAAGCCTGCCTGACACGACAGGCTCCGCGGCGCCGCAGGTGCGGCTCCGCTATCGGCGCTTCAAGACCGCGAAGTTGACATTCCTACTGCAGGAAGGTAGACACTGCGATCCGCGGCTCGACTCACTCGGGAGAACCCATGACACGCAGCATGAACATCGGCGAGGCGGCGACGGCGGCCGGCATCTCGGCGAAGATGATCCGGCACTACGAGCAGATCGGGCTCGTGTCGGCGGCCGTGCGAACCGACTCCGGCTACCGCCAGTACAGCGAGCGCGACGTCTCGGTGCTGCGTTTCATCCGGCAGGCCCGAAGGCTTGGCTTCTCGATGCAGCAGATCGCAGACTTGCTCGGTTTGTGGAGCGACCGAGGTCGCACGAGTCGGTCGGTGAAGGAGGTGGCAAGACGGCACCTCACCGACCTGGCCGAGAAGATGCGGGAGATGGCCGTGATGCAAGCCGCGCTCGAGCGGCTGGTGGCGTCCTGCCACGGCAGCGACGACCCGCACTGCGCGATCCTGGAAGAACTGGCTGCCGGCAGCCCCGCCGCGCCGGACCCCGGGAGTGTCGGCCAGCAACCCCTTCGCAAGGCGCCGGCGCGGGAAGCGAAGTCTGACGCCAAGGCCGCGACGTCATCAGACAGCCACGCCGACCTGATGGCCTGGACACGTCAACTGCACGCCGCGCACCGCTCGCATTGAGACCTGCCGCGTAAACCTTCAGTCGAGGCAGTCCAAGCGCCCCCAAGGCGCGACGACTACTTGAGGGAGCCGCTCAGCGTCTTCAGGAAGGCGACCACGTCCCGCGCTTCCTCGACGGTGAGCCGGATGGGCTTGCGCTCGGCATGACCGCTTCCTGCTTGCGCCAGCTCGGAGTGCCCCGTCGCCGCCTTGGGCGAACGGACGTAGTGCGCGACGACGTCGTCGAGGCTCGCCAATTGACCCGCGTGCATGTAGGGCGCGCGGCCCGCGACGTTGCGCAGGCTCGGTGTCTTGAACGCGCCTTCCATGCCGGGGTCGTCGGTCGCCATGAAGCTCAGTTCCTGGCATGCGTCA
Organism: Rubrivivax sp.; assembly: GCA_030653505.1. Classification (GTDB taxonomy): domain Bacteria; phylum Pseudomonadota; class Gammaproteobacteria; order Burkholderiales; family Burkholderiaceae_C; genus Rubrivivax. The sequence goes on along the minus strand of JAURZK010000142.1, from coordinate 21,860 downwards.
GCTTGGGCGTCGCTGTACTTTCCCAGGCAATTGAACTCGTCATGCTGCGCCTTCGCCACGGCCACGCTGCGACCACGGTCCGGGCGCGAGGCGTCGCGGGGCGGCACGCCCGTGTTGTGGAAGTGCTGGTCGGTCAGCAGCGGCCCGTTGTGGCAGGTCGAGCACTGGCCCTTGCCGATGAACAGTCGCAGCCCGCTCACCTCCTGCGCGCTCAGCGCCTGCTGACCTGCGGCATCTGCGTTCAGCACGGCAGTGACGTAGCGGTCGAAGCGAGACTCGCCGTAGGTCACCGTGCGCTCGAAAGCCGCAATCGCCTTGCCCAGGTTCGAGAACGCCCGGTTGACGGCGTCGCGCTGGCTGCTGGGCATTGCATCCCAGGCCTTGCGCTCATCGGCGCTTCCGATCGGACTGGCGTTCGCTGGCACGCCCTGGAGGGGCGGAAACCTGCCGAACAGGGCTTCGTATTCGGTGCGGTAGTTCGCTTCGAGCAGATGCGCCAACTGAGCGCGGTTCGCGCCGTGCTCGGCGCCGTCCTCCAGCGGGCCGAGCGCCTGGGACCACAGGCTGTCCTTGCGCCCGTCCCAGAACAGCCACGGGCTGTGGGCGGCGGCAGCAATCGGCATCGTGCGCCGAATGCCCGTGCCCACGCCCTGGCCCACGGGCCGGCCATCCTGGAAGTCGCGCTCGAACGCGTGGCAGGTGGCGCAGGCGACCTGGCCGTTTTTCGACAGCCGGGTGTCCGAGAAGAGGCGTTTGCCCAGTGCGATGGCTTCCACGCGTGCTTCCACCGCGTTCGACGGGTCGGGTGCGGGCGCAGGCAGCTTGGACAGCAGCATCGAGCCGAGCGTCGTCTTCTCCGCGCTGCTCCAGCGCCCCGGACGAGCTTCGGCATGCGCGACGTCGGGTGCCAGCCCCAGCACACCGGCGGCCAGACAGGCCAGCACGGCGGTGGCCGTGGTGATGAACGGGCCTGACGCTGCCCAGTTTCGTTGTGACATGGCCTTGCCTCAGCGCTTCAGGCCGGCGTCCGTCAAGATGACGTTGAACACCGCGGTGTCCGACACGTCACCTGACTGGATGGACAGCCGCATGTCCCACCAGCCGGTCATGCTGAACTTCATGCCCTCGAGGGCGTAGACGCCCGGGCTGACTTCGCGGGTCACGCGCGGCTTGGTCGGAAACCCGTGCCCGTGTTGCGGCATCCCGCCGGCGAAGGCGAGCTTCGCCTGCGACACCGGGGTCCCGTCGGGCGCGTTCAGGCGAACCTGCCAGGCGTGCATCTGGTTGATGGCCGGGCCCGTGGCCGGCGGGTCCATCCGCACCACGAACTTGCCTTGCTGGCTGGGGTGCTGCAGAGTCAGGTCGAGGTCGCTCGGTGTGGCGCAGCCGGTGAACCAGAGGGTGCTGGCGAGGGCGGCAACGACGGCCGTGGAGAGGCGAGGGAGCATGGTGATGTTTCCTGTGGAAAGTGAAGGGGGGACTCGGAAGGGGCTATCGGCGCGCGAGGTCGATGAGCCGCTGAAGCTCGGGGGAGATGGGCATCGGCTTGAAACCATTCACGCTGGCGCCACCGGTGTTGCCCGCAGGCACCCATAGCCAGGTCTTCAGCAGGGCGCCGGTCAGGCGCCATGCCTGGCCCGCGGCCTCGATGGCCACGTTGTGGCGCAGCGCCCAGCAGAACATGGCCCAATGGACGCGCACGTGCGCCAGCGTCGACGCCTGCCCGAGCACATGAGCGCGCTCGAGGCGACCGAACGCCGTGGTGACTTCGCCCCGAGCCTCGTGCAGGGCTGCGGCGTCGAGTTCGTATTGCACGAACGGGCGGATGCGGCGGGCGAATCGAAGGGACAGGTTCATCGTGCAACTCCGGTGGAGGCAGTGGGAATGAGCAGGATTCTGTTGAGACGTGCCCGTCCGGACTTGAACGAAACGGCTGACTTCGGGATGCCGTCGTGACGACGCCGCGCACCGAGACCACGCCGCCAACGGCATCCGTGGCGCGGATGTCACGGGCGACCGCCTCGACGGGGCGCATCTACTTCTGGCAGGGGGGCAGCCTCTGGATCGGGCGCGGCACGGGCCGCACCGAGTGGCACGAGCACCACGCCCATCAACTCGTCGTCGCGCCCGAAGGCGCGTTTCGCTTCCGCACGCAGGCCCAGGGGCAGTGGGAGAGCTTCGAAGGCGCCCTCGTTCCAAGTCACTGTACGCATCAGTTCGAGATAGAAGGCCTCGCGATTGCGCACCTGTTCGTGGAGCCGGAAAGTCGGGCTGGCCGCTTGCTGACGGATGGGTTTGGGGTGGCAGCCGTCTCGCCACTTCCGGCCGAGGCCAGCCGGGCCTCGGCGCGGACACTCTTCGAGGTCTTCGAGTCGACCCCGGGACACGAGCCGATGGTCGACGCGGCAGCCAAGGCTGTGGCGCAGTTGTGTGGTGCCACGACCGAGGCCGACCGGGCGCTCGACCCGCGGCTCACACGCGCGCTGGCGTACATCCGCGCGAACATCTGCAATCCCATCGCCCTGGGTGATGTCGCCGCCGCGGTGGCACTTTCCGAAAGTCGCTTCCGCCACCTTTTCGTCGCGGAGACAGGCAGCTCGTTCCGTGCCTACCTGCTATGGCTGCGCATCAACCTCGCCATCGAGGCGGCCATGGCCGGTGCTTCCTGGACGGAAGCGGCGCACGCGGCCGGGTTCGCCGACTCGGCGCACCTCACGCGCACGCACAAGCGCGTGTTCGGCATCGAACCCAGCGCGGTCCGTCCGCAGGCCATGAGCGGCTCCACGAGTTAGGCCGCACCGTTGCTGCCGGGCACTGCACACGGCAACAGCCGAGCACAGGAGCGCGCCAGATCGTCATCGCTGCACACCTTCGTCGGCGCCTGCGCGCGTCATGCGGACTCGCGAGCTGCGATGTGCCCGTGTGCTGCGCCAACATCCGCACGGTGACGAAGCGCAAGGGCGCGCCGCGGCTGCGGCCGCTGCCGGCCGCTGCCGGCCGCTGCCGGCCGCTTTCGTCAGTGAACTGGGCGCCGAGTCAGCACACGGCAGCGTTTGCCAGCACGAAGTCGGCGACCGCGGCCACGTCGCTGAGATCTAGCCGCGTGACTTCGGGCGATGGCAGTGCGCCATCGCTGGCAATCGCCACGATGCCGGGCCAGTCGGGCCACAGCGTGGGTTTGCCGACCTCGGCACGCCAGACTTCCAGCTTCGGGAAGTCCCCGCCCTTGAATCCCTCCACCAGCACCAGGTCGCAGCGCTGCAGGCGCGACAGCAGGTAGTCCAGCGGCGGCTCTTCGGCGCCGCGCAGTTCGTGCATCAGCGCCCAGCGCTCGTTGCCCAGCAACAGCACCTCGCTGCAGCCCGCTTCGCGCAGGCGGTAGGAGTCCTTGCCAGGCCGGTCGATCTCGATGGCCTTGTGGCTGTGCTTGATGAGCGAGACGACGAGCCCGCGCCCTGTGAGTTCGGGCAGCAGGCGCTCGAGCAGTGTCGTCTTGCCCATGCCGGAATGGCCGGCGATACCAAAAACCTTCATGCCTCTCCTTGTCGGAACGCTACGCATTCTGGCGGTTAGGAAGTCCTCATCGACACCCTTGGCACCGCGGATACCCAACCCCGTATAACGATTAGGGTTATTACGGCGGTCCATTGCGACAGATCAAGGAGGCCCCCCAGGCCGATGCCGAGACTCTCGCCAGTCCCAGAGTCGCTGGAAGACGAGCAGGAGCATGCAATGAGGCTGACGAGACGGAACTTCATCATGGCCACGGGCGCTGGCGCCGGCTGGCTGGTCACGGGCTGCGCCACAACCACGCCCACGGCGGCGCCGGTGACGAGCGCCTTCGTCCCGCGCAAGGCCAAGCCCTCGGCGCCCGCGAAGGGCGACTGGGTGGGCAGCACCTGCCAGGGCTGCACGCAGTGGTGCGCGATCCAGATCTTCGTGCAGGACGGCCGTGCGGTGAAGGTGCGCGGCAACCCGCTGTCCAAGACGAACCACGGTTATGTCTGCCCGCGCGGCCACATGATCCCGCAGCAGATGTACGACCCGGATCGGGTGAAGACGCCGATGAAGCGCACCAACCCCATAAAGGGCCGCGGCATCGACCCAAAGTTCGTGCCCATCAGCTGGGACGAGGCGCTGGACACCGTCGCCGAGAAGATGATGGAACTGCGCCGCGCCGGTGAGCCGGGCAAGCTGATGTACATGCGCGGGCGCTACTCACCCACATCCACCGACCTGATGTACGGCTCGCTGCCGAAGGTGTGGGGCACGGCGAACTACTTCTCGCACAGCGCCATCTGCGCCGAGGCCGAGAAGATGGGCCCGGGGCTGACCCAGGGCTTCTACGGCTACCGCGACTACGACCTCGAGAAGACCAACTGCCTGGTCATCTGGGGTTGCGACCCGTTGGCCTCGAACCGCATGGTGCCCAACACCATCCACCGCTTCCACGAGATCGTCAAGCGCGGCACCGTCATCGCCGTCGACCCGCGCCTGAGCAATGCCGCGGCCAAGGCCCAGGAGTGGCTGCCGCTGAAGGCCGGCAGCGACGGCGCGCTGGCCGGCGCCATCGCTCATGTGCTGCTCGTCGAAGGCCTGTGGAACCGCGAGTTCGTCGGTGACTTCAAGGACGGCAAGAACCTCTTCGTGCCGGGCAATGCGGTCGACGAGGCCGCCTTCGCCGAGAAGGAAACCCACGGCCTCGTGAAGTGGTGGAACCTGGAGCTCAAGGACCGCACGCCGGCCTGGGGCGAGAAGGAAAGCCTGATCCCGGCGGCGCAGATCGTGCGCGTGGCGCGCGCCATGGGCAAGGCCGCGCCGAAGACTGCGGTGTGGATGGGCCCCGGCGCAGCGATGCACCCGCGCGGCACCTACAGCTCGATGGCCGTGTACGCGCTCAACGGTCTGCTGGGCAGCATCGACGCCGAAGGCGGCGTGTGGCAAAGCAGCAGCGTCTCGCTGGCCAAGTTCCCGAGCGAAGAGAAGTACGTGGACGAGGTCGCCAAGGCGGGCAGCAAGGGCAAGAAGGTCGACGGCCGCGGTGCCAAGGACATGCCGGCGATGATGAACGCCCGGCCCGGCAGCGGCGTGGTCACCAACAACGTGGCCAACGGCATGCTGAAGGACCCGGGTGCGGTGAAGGTCTTCATCGCCTCGTGGGCCAACTTCAACTTCTCGTGCACCGGCGCCGACCGCTGGGACAAGGTCATGGCCAAGGTGCCCTTCTTCGTGCACATGGTGACCAACCCGTCGGAGATGACGCAGTTCGCCGACATCGTGCTGCCGTCCACCTTCAACTCGGCCGAGGGCTGGTCCATCGTCACCAACATGGGCAACGGCCACGGTTATGCGTCCATCCAGCAAGGTGCCGTGAAGCGCCTGTGGGACGTCAAGCAGGAAGAGACCGAGGTGATGTGGCTGCTGGCCGAGAAGCTCAAGGCCAAGGGCTTCCCCAACCTCTTCGACTACTACTCGAAGGAATTCAAGGACCCCGAGACCGGCAAGCTGCCGACCACGGCGGCGGAGTTCAACGAGATCGCCACCAAGATGACCAGCGCGCCGCTGTGGATGACCAAGGAGCCGCTGAAGGGCGACGCGCCCATCAAGGGCTGGGCCGACTTCAAGGCCAAAGGCATGTTCAGCGGCCCGAAGTACACGCTGAAGAAGGGCTGGGGCGGCAAGTTCAACACGCCGACCAAGAAGTTCGAGTTCTACAGCGAGGCCCTGAAGAAGGGCCTGGAAGAGCACGCGAAGAAGTACGAGACCAGCGTCGACGACATCCTGAACGTCAGCGGCTACGTAGCACGCGGCGAAGTGGCCTTCGTGCCGCACTACGAGCCGCCCAAGCGCCATGGCAGCGCGGCCGACTACCCCTTCGACTTCGTCGACTACAAGTCGCGCCTGAACCGCGAGGGCCGTTCGGCCAACCTGCCCTGGTACCAGGAGTTCAAGAAGGTCGACCCGGGCGACGTGTCCTACGCCGACGTGCTGAAGATGAACCCGGCGGACGGTGCCAAGCTGGGCCTGAAGACGGGCGACAGGGTGAAGATCAGCTCGATGGCCGGCAGCATCGTCAGCGAACTCAAGCTGTGGGAAGGCATCCGCCCCGGCACCGTCACCAAGTGCTACGGCCAGGGCCACTGGGCCTACGGCCGCGTGGCGGCCAAGGACTTCGCCAAGGGCGTGCCCAACGGCGGCAACAACAACGAGATCCTGGTCGATGACTACGACAGGCTCAGCGGCTCGACGGCGCGCAACGGCGGCTTCACCGGCGTGAAGATCGTCAAGGCCTGAGCCCGCCCACCGAACCTGAGGAACACATCATGACAAGACTTGGAATGGTCATCGACCTGGCAAAGTGCGTGGGCTGCGGCGCCTGCGCGTTTGCCTGCAAGACCGAGAACAACACCGCCAACCGCAGCGACGGCCAGAGCCACAACTGGGCCGACTTCATCATGCGCACCGAGGGCACGTTCCCGAACGCGACGCACTTCGTGATGCCGGTGCTGTGCAACCACTGCACTGACGCACCCTGCATCAAGGCCTGCCCGGTGAAGCCCAACAAGGCGATCTTCAAGACGCCCGAGGGCATCACGCTAACCGACAACACGCTGTGCATCGGCTGCCGCCAGTGCCAGGAAGCCTGCCCCTACAGCCACGACGACCTCGACGGCAAGAGCCTCACCGGCGAGACCTACAGCGTCATCAGCTACAACCCGGCGGACAAGAGCACGCAGCCTTACTGGGCAGACAAGACGGCGGCCATCCCGGGCGGCACTTCATCGGGCGCCGAGACGGCAGCCAAGTCCGGCGCGCCGCTGGCGACGATGAACCTGTACACCTCGGGTGATGCCACGCCGCTGCGCAAGCCCGACACCATCGAGAAGTGCACCTTCTGCCACCACCGCACGCTGAACGGGCTGCAACCGGCCTGCGTCGAGGTCTGCCCTTCGCAGGCGCGCATCTTCGGCGACCAGGAAGACCCGAAGAGCCCGATCGCGATGATCCTGGCCAAGGAGAAGTCGTTCCGGCTGCTGGAAGAGAAGGGCACCAAGCCCAATGTCCACTACATCGGCAAGTACAGTGCCCGCGCCTGAGGCTGTCGACGCCCCCATGCCCGCCGTGCCCGACCTGGCACTGGCGCGGCAGGAGCTGTGTCGCTTCCTGGCCGGCTGCTATTACGAGCCCGGGCCCGAGTTCGCCGAAGAGCGGCTGTTCGAGTCCATCGCGGCGGCGGCGCAACGCATCAGCCCTGAGTTGGGTGAACACGCGCAGCGCCTGAGTGCGGCCTTCGCGGCGGCCGGGCTGCAGGACCTGCTGGTCGACTACACCCGGCTTTTCCTGGGTGCACCACAGGCCCTGGCCAAGCCCTATGCCTCGGTGTGGCTGAGCAGCGACCCCGAACTGATGCAGGAGGGCGTGGTCGAGTTGCAGAAGCTCTATGCACAAGGCGGCTTCGATATCGACGAGGATTTCCGCGACCTGCCCGACCACGTCGCGGTGGAACTCGAGTTCCTCTACCTGCTGAACTTCCAGCTCAACCAGGCGCGTGCGGCCGATGCCGCCGACGCTGTGCAGGCTGTCGAGATCTTGCGCACCGCCTTTCTCGTCGGCCACCTGGGCCGTTGGCTGGGCGGTTTCATCCTGGCCGTGCACGATAACGCGCAGACCGAGTTCTACCGCGAGCTGGCCGAGTTCACCGAACTCTTCGTTCGGCTGGAAGGCCAGCGGCAGGACGGCGTGACGCGGCACTGACACGCACTCGGGCACAGCGCTCACCCGCCCGCCCACCCGGGCCGCATCACTTGGGCGGAGGCAACCTGGACATGTGGTCAGCGACCGCCTGCAGGTCAGCAGGCGCATAGGCTTGCACGACGGCGCGCATGTCCGCGTTCGAATTTCCGCGCCCGCCATCGCGGATCAGACCCAGCTCACGCAGCAGGTAGCTGTAGTGCTGCGCCGCGACCATCGGATGGAACAGCGCCGCCCGTCCTTCGCCCTTCGCACCATGGCAGCCCGCGCAGTCCTTGTCGTAGAGCGTCTTTCCGCGCGCGAGGTCGCTGCCCGGCCCCTGGCCCATCTTGCCGACGATCGGCAGTGCTTGCAGGTAGATTGCGATGTCGGCCATGGCCTGAAGCGTCAATTCGGAGGGCTCGACAAAGGGCTTCATCGGCGGGTTCAAGCGCTGCCCGCTGCGGATGTCCACCACCTGCTTGATGATGACCGAGGCATGCTGCCCAGACAGCCTGGGGATGGCACCGCTCGTGCGGCCCGAAGCGTCCTTGCGGTGGCAGGCCTCGCAATCGTCGAACGCGGCTTTGCCGCGAACCGGGTCACCCGGCAGGGCCAGCGTGGCCTTCAGTTCGCCTTGGGTCACGAGGGCCACCGTGGTCTGGGCCTGCATGGCAGCGGGCATCAGTGCCGACGCCAACACCATCATCACTCTGCGTTTCAATTCGCTTCCTTTGCTGCAGCCGCCGCCGCGGTGCTACGCGTGGCAAGCTCGGGTTGGGGTCGGGGTTCCTGCGCCATGCCAGAGGGCTGGCACGCACCGATGACATTCTGCTGCGTCGGTCCGCAGCGCGGGCAGGTCTCGCCTTCGGTCACGAGACGCTGCCGGACGATGGGCAGGGCCTTCGTGGCTAGATGGCTTCGAGGGCCAGCGCAATGCCCTGCCCGCCGCCGATGCACAGCGTGACGATGCCGCGCCGGCAGCCGTCGCGCTGCATCGAGTGCATCAGCCGTGTGGCCAGCACCGCGCCGCTGGCGCCGATGGGGTGGCCGTGCGCGATGGCGCCGCCTTCGACGTTGACGATGTCTTCGGCAAAACCGATCTCGCGCAGGCACGCCAGCGCGATCGCGGCGAAGGCCTCGTTGATCTCGACGCGGTCGACATCACCCACCTTCCAGCCTGCGCGGGCCAGCGCCTGGTGCACCGCAGGCACCGGGCCCAGGCCGAACAGGCCGGGTTCCACTGCGCCGATGCCGTAGCTCACCAGCCGCGCCATCGGACGCAGGCCGTTCTTCTCGGCCCAGCCGGCATCGACCACCACCATCGCGGCGCCTGCCGAGTTCAGCCCTGGCGCGTTGCCGGCGGTGATCGTGCCGTCCTTGCGGAAGGCGGGCTTCAGCTTGGCCAGCGATTCGCTCGTGGTCTCGGGCCGGTTGTGCTCGTCCTTGTCGAACACCGTCGGGCCCTTGCGGCCGGGCACTTCGACGGCCGCGATCTCGGCGGCGAACTTGCCCGCCGCCTGCGCGGCGCTGAAACGCTGCTGCGAGCGCAGCGCCCAGCGGTCCTGGTCTTCGCGGCTGATGTGCTTCAGTTGCACCAGGTCTTCGGTGTGCCAGCCCGAATGTTTGCCGCTGAAGGCGTCGTTCAGGCCGTCGTAGAGCATGCTGTCGAAGACCGTCACGTCGCCCATGCGTGCACCCCAGCGGCCTTGCGGCAGCAGGTAGGGGGCGCGGTCCATGTTCTCCATGCCGCCGGCAATCGCGCAGTCGATGAGGCCGGCCCAGATCTCCAGCGCCGCACTGGCCACACCCTGCGCGCCCGAGCCGCAGACGCGGTTGACGGTGAGCGCCGGCACTTCCACCGGCAGCCCGGCGGCGATGCCGGCCTGGCGGGCCGGGTTCATCTTCACGCCGGCCTGGATGACGTTGCCCATCACCAGGCTCTGCACCTGGCTGGCGGCCAGGCCAGAGCGCTTCAGCGTCTCGCGGATGGCCGCAGCGCCTAGCTCGGGTGCGGGCATGTCCTTCAGGCTGCCGCCATAGGTGCCGATGGCGGTGCGCACGGGGTGGCAAAGGACGACTTGTCGGGTGGTCATGTTTCATCTCCTTCGGGTGGGATCGGCGGCCAGGATTCGGCCGTGGTGGAGTGCCGGTTCGGTGTCACGGGCTCTCATGGCCCGCGGGGCAGCGGCACCAGCAGGACGGGCCGCCCCGCCATCTCGCACAGGCGCAATGCGGTGCTGCCGACGAGCATGGTCTGCACCCAATGCTGGCCCTGCTTGCCGCAGACGATCAGGGAACAGTCGCGCTCGTGTGCGACGCGGGTGATCACCTCGTGGGCGTCGCCTTCGCGGACCACGGCTTCGCCGTGACCGCCCGCTGCTTCTATCCGTGCCACCAGCGCGTCCAGCGCCGCCCGGGCCATCAGCGGCAGGGCCGGTGTGGCATCGATGGCCTCCGGTGTCAGCACGGCCAGGCAATCGACTTGCCGCGCACTCGGCGCCAACGCAACGGCAGCGTCCTCAGCCGCGCCGGCATGCTTCGACAGGTCGGTGGTCAGCAGGACATGGCGCAAGGTATCGACGCAGACCGGAGCACAGCCGGGCGCTGCACCATGGCTGACGGGTTCGAGCCATTCCAGCAGCAGCGGCACCGGCGTCTTGTGCACCATGTCGCGCGCGACGCTGCCGAGAAAGAGCCGACTGGCCAGGTTGTGGCTGCGCGAGCCGAGAACGATCAGGTCCGCCTTGGCCTCGTTGCTGACGGTGATGATCCCGTCGACTGGCGAGGGGGCCGCGCGAACCGTCACCTCGACTTGCAGGCCGGGGCCACGCAAGCGAGCGGCCCGCCCCTCCAGCCAGTCTCGTATCTCCTGGAGCGCGCGGTCGCCGGGGTCCTGGCCATAGCCCATGCGGACCACGTGAGTGATGACGAGGTGGCCCACGCCCCAGCGGCGCAACTCGGCGGCACACTCGAGCAAGGGCTCCGCGGCCGGCGAGAGGTCGAGCGCGAGAAGGGCAGTCCTGACCATGGTCGACTTCCGTGGGCTGGGCCTTCGTCGCGCAAGACCGGCTTCAGCCCGCCAGCCATTGCCGCACTTCGACCTGCGTCGGGATGCGGCCGCTGCTGACCAGCTTCTCGTCGATCACGAGGCCTGGCGTCGAGAGCAGGTCGTAGGCCATGATGGCCTTCATGTCGGTGACCTTGACGAATTCGGCTTCGACGCCGGCTTTGCTTGCGGCCTCGCGTGCCACCGCTTCCAGTTTTTTGCAGTTCGCACATCCGGGTCCGAGGATCTTGACGGTCTTCATCGATGTTCTCCTTGTCGAAAGTGATCACGCGGGGGCCGGTGCCTGCCTGCGCCCCAGCAGCCAGCTCAGCAGCGCCACAAGCGAGCCGACGAACGCTGCCAGGCCGAGGCCGATCCAGGCCGGATTCACACCATCCACCCAAGCGCCGTACAGCAGCCCGGCGGCCATGCTGAAGACCGCCACCAGGCCGACGTAGGTGAGGGTCTTCGGCCGGCCGATCACAGCGGCCACCATCAGGATGCTCTGCAGGCTGAGTTCCGGATCGGCCATCAGGTAGGCGAGCAGAGGCCCGCGGTGCATGCCCAGGTCCAGGAACATGCGTGCCACGGGCACCTCGACCAGGGTCGGGAAGTACATGAACACGCCGAAGACCACGGCCACCGCGTTGGCCAGCAGGTCGTTGCGGCCCGCCAGGTTCTGTATCCATTCGGGCTGGATCAGCTGCCGGGCCACACCGACGACGAAGACGCCCACCACCAGCAGCACGAAGATCTGCTTGACGAAGCGCCAGGCCTCCCACAACCACGAGTGCCAGGCATCGGCATCGAGCCGGCGGGCGTGGTGCAGCACGGCCCACAGCGTCAGACCGACGGCCAATGCGCGACCGGTGAGCGCGACTTCCAGCCCGTCAGGGCCGGGCGTCAGCCTGAGCGCGGCCACCAGCAGGGTCGCGGCGGTGAGGCCCAGTGCAACCCAGGTCCAGCGGTTGGCCCCTTCGACGATGTCTTCCAGGCCCTGCCACGCCGTCAAGCCGATCAGGAGCAGCAGCAAGATCAACAGCGAACCCTGCACGCTCACGCCTTCTTCACCCTTGGCGCCGTCGAAAGGTACCCAGTCGAACAGCGTCGCCTGCCAGGCCTCGGCCCAGGGCAGTGGCAGGGTCACCGTGCCGACCGTTGCCGTCAGTGGCCACAACTTCAGCGTGCCGGCGATCAACACGGCCACCAGCGACAGCAGTACGCCCGTGGCCGCCGGGCCGATGCGCGCTTGCTCGGCGAACAAGGCATCGGTCTGCGCGTCGTGGCTGGCGTCGTCGCGCCAGAACAGCACGGCCATCAGCATGCCGATGCCGATGCCGAAGAGCAGGCACAACACGAAGCGCGCGAACGCAAACTCCGCGCCCAGGATGCTGCCGGTGTAGGCCAGTGCCAGGATGTTGCCGGCCGGCGCGAAGAACAGGAAGGTGATCGCCGGCCCCAGCCCGGCGCCCTTCTTGTAGATGCCCGCGAACAGCGGCACGATGGTGCAGGAACAGACCGCCAGCAGCGAACCTGCCGCCGCCGCAGCCGGGTAGGAAACGCGGTAGCGCGCATTGCGACCCAGCCAGCGCGTGATGCTGGCCTTGGGAATCAGCGCCGCCATGGCGCCGGCAATGAAAAACGCCGGCAACAGGCACAGCAGCACATGCGCGGCCAGATAGGCGGCCAGGTTGCCGGCGCCACCGTTCATCAGCTTCAGGAAGGTGTCCATGACCTCAGGGCGTCACGTCATCGCTTCCGCGAGCAAGACAGCGCGACTCCGACATCCGAGCAGATCGCAGCCGGTGATGCATTGACTGCACTCAAGCCCTGCCCAGGATTTGCATTGATTGACGGTCGCGCCGGCGTTTGAGGCACTGCCTGGGGCCTTGGGCCTCGGGCCTCGGGCCTCGGATGCTCTGGATGCCCTGCAGGCGATGGCCGATGGCGGCTGGCGGTGCAGCCGGCCGCGGCTGCGCCTAGGGCAGCGCGGGGCGCCGAGCCCCACTGGCGAGATGGCCCGGAACGTCCGTCTGCGCGCGGGTGGCGGGATCCCGTGTGTCAGGGTGGTCGGCGTGCGCGCCGGCAGTGGACGGTTCGTCGTGCCCGTCCGCATGCGCGTGCCTGTCCGCCGTGCCGGCCACCGGCGCGCAGCCGTTGCCCAGCGGCGTGCGCGTGACCTGCAGCGTCACGTGGCGGATCTCGAAGTGCGCGTGCAGCGCTTCGGTGGCGTGGCGCAGGAAGTCGTCGTCACCGCCACCCGCCGGCATGACCAGGTGCGCGGTGAGCGCGGTTTCGCTGGTGCCCATCGCCCACACATGCAGGTCGCTGACCTGCGCCACGCCCGGCAGACTGGCCAACAGTGCCTGCACGGCGTGCAGGTCAACACTCTCGGGCACGCCGTCGAAGAGCAGGTGCAGCGACTGCCTGAACAGGCTCCAGGTGCTGACGACGATGACGGCGGCGATGAGAAGGCTCACCACCGGATCGAGCCAGGTCCAGCCGTACCACAGCGCCAGGCCACCGGCCACCACCACGCCGGCCGAGACCAGCGCGTCGGCGGCCATGTGCAGGAAGGCGCCGCGGATGTTCAGGTCGTCCTTGCTGCCGCGCATGAAGAGCAAGGCGGTGGCAGTGTTGACGACGATGCCGATGCCGGCCACCACCATGATGGTCACGCCTTCGATGGCCTGCGGCGACTGCAGGCGGTGCAGGGCCTCCCAGGCGAGCGAGCCCATGGCCACCAGCAGCAGCAGCGCGTTGATGAAGGCAGCCAGGATGCTGGCGCGTTTCCAGCCATAGGTGTGTCGTGCATCCGGGCGCAGCTTGCCGGCCAAAGCGCCGCCCCAGGCCAGCACGAGGCCGATGACGTCGCTGAGGTTGTGACCGGCGTCGGCCAGCAGCGCCAGCGAGTTCACCTTCCAGCCGTAGTAGGCCTCCACCGCCACGAAGGCGAGGTTCAGCGTGATGCCGATGCCGAAGGCCGCGTTGAAGTTCGCGGGGGCGTGGCCGTGGTCGTGACCGGCGCTCACGGCATGGGCATTTTCAGCGCGCGTGCGGTGAGTTTGCGCGCCAGCGGGGCCAGGAAGAAGATCACCGGTACACCCACGATGTAGGCGACGACGAAAGCCTTGGCCCAGGTCTGCAGGAAGTTGGCGCTGAAGCCGACGTTGACCGCCGTGATGACGAAGGTCATCAGGAAAATCATCATCAGCCCCATCAGCAGCGAAAAGACGAGGTGGAACTTCTTTTGCGGGTTCACGTTGTGTCCAGGCTTGAAAGCAGGTACGGGGGCAAGGGACGCGGCGGCGGCGATCATGCGGTAAGCGACGCTGCCCACCCGGGCGCCAGGCCTTGCGCGACCCACCACAGACCGGCCAAGGCCAGCAGCACGGCAAAGGCGCGGCGGCCGGGCAGCCACGGGGCTGCCGTGGCAAACCGGCGCATCAGCGCCACGGCCGCGCCAGGCAGGGCACCGGCCACGCCGAGCAGCAGACTGTGCCCTATGCCGTAAGCCAGCAGCAGCGCCGCGCCCCACCACATCGAGACACCGAAGGCGCTGCCCGAGCCGGCCAGGGCCAGCGCGGCGGCCAGTGCAGGCGTGGCGCAGGGGCTCATCACGGTGCCGATCAGGCCACCCAGCAGCGCGGCACCCCACAGGCCGGAAGCCGCCAGGCGCTGCTGCAGCGCCGCCGGCAGCGTGATGCCGCGGGCGGCGGCCTGAGATCGCCACAGCCACACCGCCAGTCCGACGACGAGCAGGCCGACGGCCACCGACCACGGCCCCGGCAAGGTGCCCAGCAGCATGCCCAGGCGTGCCGCGGCAAGGCCCATGGCCAGCAGTGCGATGTTCATGCCGACCACGAAGGCCAGCGCCAGCACGGCCGAACGGCGCGGCGTCACCGCCTGCCCGCCGACGAATCCCACGGCCACCGGCACGGCGGCCAGCACGCAGGGCGAGGCCGAGGTGAGCACGCCGCCGATGAAGGCCGCGGCCAGGCCTTCGGCACCGGTCACAGCGGGTTTCCTTCCGTCGCGCGCTGGGCGGCCGGCGGCGGCGTTGCGGGCGTGCCCGCCACCTGCAGTCGCACCAGGATCTCTTCGCCAGTCAGCTTGCCCAGGTTGCGGCCGATCTCGCGCCCCTGAGCGTCGAAGAAGATCTGCGTCGGCATGAGTTGGATGCCGTAACGCTGGATGTAGTTGTGTTCACGCTGCGCGATGAGGTCGACGTTGACGACGGCGATGCGGTCGCCGTGCTCACGCCGCAGTGCTTCCAGCACCGGCTTCATTTCGCGGCATTGCGCGCAGGCGTTGGCGCCGAACTCGGCCACCGTGGGTTTGCCGGCGCGCAACGCGCGCTGCACGGCGTCGTGGGCCGCCACGGGCTGGCCCGCCGGCGCGGTGGCGCCGGCCACCGGTGTCGGCACTTCGGTGTTCAGCACCAGGGCCGTCACCAGGCCGGCGCCCACCAGCGCCACGCTCCCCGTCACACCCACCCAGCGCGCGATCTTCATGGCTATCTCCCGGGGCTCAGCAGCAACTGCTCTTGGCCGGCGCCGGGTCGCCGCAGCAGGCCGTGGCTGCCGCGGCAGCCGCATAGGCCATGCCACGGATGGGGAAGCCCTTGCGCGCCCACTTCATGATGCCGCCTTCCATGTTCGCCACCTGGGAGTAGCCCTGGTACATCAGGAAGTAGGTGGCCTTCAGGCTGCGATCGCCCGCCGCGCAGGCCAGCACCAGCTGGCGGTCGCGCGGCAGTTCGGCGTGGCGCTGTTCCAGTTCGCTCATCGGCATCAGCAGCACGTCGGGCACGTCGAAGGCCAGCTGCGCGACCTCGTTCAGTTCGCGCACGTCCACGAGCAGCGCACCCTCGCCGATCAGGCGGCGGGTGGTGGTGGGGCAGACCTCGCGGGCGCGGGGCAGTTCGACACGGGCGTTCATGGTCTGTTCTTTCAGGGCGGGTAGATGGGCAGTTGGGCAGAAGGCGCTCAGGCGGCCAGCCACTTCTCGATCTTGTCGCGGCTGGGGATGCCGCCGGCGTGCACCACCTTGCCGTCGATGACGACGCCGGGCGTGCTCATCACGCCGTAGCCCATGATCTCGCGCAACTCTTCCACCTTGGCCAGCGTGACGGGTACACCCTTGGCTTGGGCTATCTGTTCGATCAGCGCGATGGTCGCCTTGCAGTTGGCACAGCCGGTGCCGAGTACCTTGATGTCCACGGTGTCTTCCTTGTGCGTGATTGAGGCGATCTACTCGCGTTCGATCTCGAGATAGGTGCGGCTGGCGTTGCCGGGCATCAGCTCGGCGGCGTTGAGCAGCCGCATGAAGGGCGCGGCATTGAAGCTCTTCACGGCGGCGCTGACATCGGTGCCATCGTCGACGGCCTTCTTCATGTGCGCGCGCAGGGCCTGCAGGTAGGCCTGCGTGTCGGCCCTGGCGGTGGCCAGCGTCGTGACGCTGCCGTGCCCGGGCACGATGATGGCGGGCTGGAGCTGTTCGATGACGGCGAAGGTCTCCAGCCAGCCTTTGGTGGTGCTGACCGGAATCACGCCCAGCAAACGTTCGACGTAGACCACGTCGCCGCTGAACAGCAGCTTCTTCTGCGGCAGCCAGACCATGGTGTCGCCCGGCGTGTGCGCGCCGCCGCGGTGCTTGAACTCGAAGACCACGCCGCCGAGTTCCAGCTTCTCGTCGTTGCCGGTCAGCCAGCGCGTGGGCAAGGTCGGCACGGTGCCCTCGGCCTTGGCGCCCAGCGTGGCCTTCAGGCTCTGCAGTTGATCGTTGCCACGGCTCTGCATGTCGGGCTTGGCATTGGCGTGAGCGATCACCTCGGCGCCCTGCGCCGCGAAGTAGCTGTTGCCCAGCCAGCGGTGGTCCTGCCCACCGGTGTTGAAGACCCACTTGACGGGTTGCGACGTGACCGCCTTCGCCGCGGCGTGGATCTGGCGTGCACTTCGAAAGGTGGCGCCACTGTCGATGAGCACAGCGCCGGCCGGCGTGACGACGAGGCCGATGTTGGCGTTCAGGCCTTCGTTTTCGGCGGTGCGGGCGCCGGTGTCGCCGACATGCGCGTAGACGCCGTCAGCCACACGCTGGAAGCGCACTTCCACGGCCTGCGCGCTGACGCAGGCAGCGCAGGTGAAGGTAGCGAACAGCAGTTTGTCAAGCAGGGTCACGGTGGAAGACTCCTTCAGAGCAAGGCGTTGAAGACAAAACCCACGACGAGGATGCCAGTGGCGACGACACCAACGAAGGTGGCGATGAGCCGCATCTTCAGCACCTTGCGCAGGATGATCATTTCCGGCAACGAAAGCGCAATGACGCTCATCATGAACGCGAGCACGGTGCCCAGCGCCGCGCCCTTGGCCAGCAGCGCCTGCACGATGGGGATGACGCCGGCGGCGTTGGTGTACATCGGCACGCCGATGGCGACCGCCACCGGCACCGACCACCAGGGCGCGTCCTTGCCCATGATCGAGGCCATGAAGTCCTGCGGCACCCAGCCGTGGATGGCCGCACCGATGCTGATGCCGACCAGAATGTAGGGCCAGACCTTGCCGACGATCTCGCGCACGCTGGCCAGGCCGGCGCTGATGCGCTCCTGCAGCGTCAGGCCGCTGTCGCCCACGGCGGCGGCCACCTTGGGCATGTCCCGCACCCAGTCTTCGAGGTGCGCTTCCATCTTCAGCCGGCCGATGATCCAGCCGGCGACGATGGCGATCGTCAGGCCAAGGCCCAGGTAGAGCGCGGCGATCTTCCAGCCGAACAGGCCGAACAGCAGCACCAGCGCCACCTCGTTGACCATGGGTGCGGAGATCAGGAAGGAGAAGGTCACGCCCAGCGGCACGCCGGCCTGCACGAAGCCGATGAAGAGCGGCACCGCCGAGCAGCTGCAGAAGGGGGTGACGATGCCCAGGCTGGCGGCCATCACGTTGGCCACGCCCTCGGTGCGGCCGGCCAGCAGCGCGCGGGTGCGTTCGGGGGTGAAGTAGGAATTCACCATGCCCATGACGAAGACCACCGCCGTCAGCAGCAGCAGCACCTTGGGCGTGTCGTAGAGGAAAAACTGCAGCGCGCCGCCCAGGTGGCTGTCGCGCTCGACCGGCATCATCGCCACCAGCGCCTCGGAAGCCGGGGCCAGCGACTGGTACAGCAACCACCAGACCACTGCCGCCACGAGCAGGAAGGGACGCGGGTACTGTCGGGGAAACTGCAGGGTGCGCCGGGACAGGGTCAGTTCGGTCATTGCTTCACCTCTTGCTAGGGAGACGAAGAAGGGGCGGAAAGGATGCAGACCTTCTTCGCCGGGCGAACCGCAAAGGTGAATGCTGCGCGCCGCGCGCCGTGCTCAGGCACTCAGAGGAAGCGCGCGATCTGCTCCACGTCTTCGGGGAAGAGCTGGCCGGCCTCGCCCATCAGCACACGGCCGTCGCGCCCGCGCACCACGGTGATGGGCAGGCCCTTGGCCTTGGGCAGCACATGCGCGATCGCCGGCGTGACCAGCGCGGAAGGAAAGGTGTAGCCGTGGCGGGTCAGGTAGCGCGTGGCGTCTTCGGGCTTGCGGTCGATCGACAGGCCGACGAAACGCAGACCGCGGCCACGCTGCGCCAGCCACAGCCTCTCCATCAGCGGGCTCTGCAGCGCGCAGAAGGGGCACCAGCTGGCCCACCAGTACAGCACCAGCACCTGGCCGTCGAAGTCGGCTGGGGTGACGGTGCGGCCGTCGAAGAGCGTGAAGTCGGGCAGCGGCAGCAGCGTGCCGGGCGCCGGTGGCGGGCCGCCCTTGTCGCCGCCGGGCTGCTGCTGCTGTGCCCAGGCCGGCGTGTCGCCGATGGCGGCCAGCAGGCTGCTGCACAGCAATGCGCGGCGTCGGAAGTGCGGCATGGGTGGGTGATCCAGGGCTGGCTTCAGGTGGGGCCCGCCGCTGCACGGCCGTCATGGCCACACACGCTGCCATCGGCCTCGAAACTGACCCGGCACACTTGGGTGAGCCGGTCGCGCAGCCGCTGCCGAGCACGCAACAGCCGCGACTTGGCCGCCGGCAGGCTCAGGCCCTGCGCTTGTGCAAAGGCGCGCTGGGTCTGGCCTTCCAGGTCGCAGGCACGCAGGATGCGCTGGTCTTCTTCGGTCAATTCGCCCAGGGTGCGTGCCACGCAGTCGGCCAGCGCGTCCACCGGGGCCAGCGCTTCCACGCTCAGCGCCGTGGTCTCGGCCAGTTCATCGCTGAAGACCTCATGCGGGTGCGCGGTGCGGGCGCGGTCGACCAGCGCGTTGCGCGCTACCTGGAAGAGCCAGGCCCGCGGGTTGTCCAGCGTGCAGAAACCCTGGCCTTGGCGCATGGCCTTGACGAAGACGTCCTGCAGCACATCGTCGGCGGTGTCGGCATCCACCGCACGGTGGCGCAGGTAGTTGCGCAATTCGGATTCATGCGTCTGCCAAGCGCGCACCACGCACGAAAAGGCGCTGTTCGCACCCCTTCCGTTCTCGTCCCCGGCTGCCCGAGGCGCGCTGTCCCGGGCGGTATCAGCCGCCACAGCAGGTGCTCGGGCCGCAGCAGGACGTTGCCGCGGGCGCTGCGCTGTCTGCCGAGGACGCCGACATGGCCGCTGGTTGCGGCGCGTCGGCCCGTTTGACGGCGCGGATGAAGCCGCTGGCGAACTTGCCGTCGACCTGCGCGACGAGTTGTTGCATGCCTTCGCCCTGCGCGGCGAGGAGTTCGCGCGCATCGTCTGCACCGTAGACGCGCGTGACCTCGATGGCGGCGTCGGTGAAGCCGGCACGGGCGAGCTTGTCGAGGTATTCGCGGTCCGACAGCGCACCGGCGACGCAGCCGATCCACAAGCCCATGCTGGAGCGGATCGCGGGCGGCATTTCGCCCCTAACGATCACGTCCGAGACCGCGAAACGGCCACCGGGCTTGAGCACGCGGAAGGCCTCGGCCAGCACGCGGTCCTTGTCGGCGGCGAGGTTGATGACGCAGTTGGAGATGATCACGTCGACCGAATTCGCCGGCAGCGGGATGTGCTCGATGTCGCCCTTGAGGAAGTGCACGTTGGTCAGGCCGCTCTTGCGCTTGTTCTCCTGTGCCAGCGCCAGCATCTCGTCGGTCATGTCCACGCCGTAGGCCGTGCCGGTGGGGCCGACGCGGCGCGCCGACAGCAATACGTCGATGCCGCCGCCGGCGCCGAGGTCGAGCACCGTCTCGCCCGGCTTCAGCTCGGCCAGCGCCGTCGGGTTGCCGCAGCCCAGTGACGCGAGCATGGCCGTCTCCGGCACGTCGCCGGCCTGGGTGGGGTCGTACAGATTGGACGTGATCGGGCCGCAGCCGCCCAGCGCTGCCGAGGCACTGCCGCAGCAGCTGCCGCTGGCGCCCTGGTTCACGCGCTGCGCGGCCTCGCCGTACTTCTGGCGCACGATGTTCTTGATGGAGGTGTCGGTCGACATGAGTGACTCCTTGACGGGGGTTAGGCGCCCGCGACGGGCTCGGACAGGGCGGCGCCGGCGAGTTCGAGCAAGCGTTCGGTGCCGACGGGTTCGGTGCCGAGCAGCGGCACCACGGCGACGCGCCTGGCGTGCCGCCGCGCGACGGTGTCGATCTCGGTCACCTCGTTGGCTGCCCGCTGGCGCAGCAGCGCCGAGCGCGGTGCGGCCGCGGCGACGCTCTGGTTGACGATCCAGGCCCAGGGTTCGATGCCGGCGCGGCGCAGGTCGGCCTGCATGTTGGCGGCTTCCAGCACCGGCGTCGTCTCGGCCAGCGTCACCAGCAGCACCTTGGTCTGCTTCGGGTCCTGCAACTGCATCATCGGCGTCGTGAAGTGCATGCCCTTGCCACCCATCTGGCGCTGGATCTCGCGATCGTAGGCGCCGGTGGCGTCGAGCAACAGCAAGGTGTGCCCGGTGGGCGCCGTGTCCATCACCACGAACTTCCGCCCGGCCTCGCGGATGATGCGCGAGAAGGCCTGGAAGACGGCGATCTCTTCTGTGCAGGGTGAGCGCAGGTCTTCTTCGAGCAGGGCACGGCCGGCGGCGTCGAGACGGGAGCCCTTCGTGGTCAGCACATGCTGGCGGTAACGCTCGGTTTCGGCGTGGGGGTCGATGCGGCTGACGGCCAGGTTCTCGCGCGCGCCCATCAGCGTTTCGGTCAGGTGTGCCGCGGGGTCGGACGTGGTCAGGTGCACCGGCAGGCCGCGATCGGCCAGCGCCACCGCCACCGCGGCGGCCAGCGTGGTCTTGCCGACGCCGCCCTTGCCCATCAGCATCACCAGGCCGTGGCCGTCGGCGGCAATCTCGTCGATCAGCGTCGCCAGCGGCGTTGCTTCCAGTGTCGCAGCCGCGACGGCGCTTTTCGCCTTGCTGCCCTCTTCGGCATCGAAGAGGTGGCGCAGCGCGTCCACGCCCACGAGGTTGAAGGACTTCAGCGGCACGCGGTCGGTGGGCAAAGGCAGCAGCACGGCGGGGATGCTGGCCAGTGACGCTTGCTCACGACCGAAGATGGCGGCGGCCAGGGGGTCCTCAGCCGCCTCTTGCTGCGGCAGCACGCCGTTGATGACCAGGTATTGCTGCGTCAGCCCGATGGCGGCCAGTTCGTCATGGGTGCGCGCCACTTCACGCAAGGTGGCCTGCTGCGCGCGCGCCACGAGCACCAGGCGCGTGCGTGCCGGGTCGGCCAGCGCGTCCACGGCGTCCTTGTACTGGTTGCGCTGCTTCTCCAGGCCCGCCAGCGGCCCGAGGCAGGAGGCATCACCCTTGCCGGCTTCGAGGAAGCCGCTCCAGGCACCGGGCAGCTGCAGCAGGCGGATGGTGTGGCCGGTGGGCGCGGTGTCGAAGACGATGTGCTCGTAGTCGTTCACCAGCGCCGGGTTGGTCAGCAGTTCGGTGAACTCGTCGAAGGCCGCGATCTCGGTCGTGCAGGCGCCCGAGAGCTGTTCCTCGATGCTGCGCACGACGGCGTCTGGCAGCACGCCGCGCACCGGGCCGACGATGCGGTCGCGGTAGGCCTGCGCGGCGGCCTGCGGGTCGATCTCCAGCGCATGGAGGTTGGCAACCGCGGGGATGGCGGCAATCCGGTTGCCGATGC
>JAURZK010000141.1 GCA_030653505.1 Rubrivivax sp. | reverse complement strand
CCGACTTCACTTTCGAATTCACCGAACCGCAGAACCTGCCCAACCCGATGCTGGCCATGAGCGACGCCAGCTTCGGGTACCCGCCGCCGGACGAAGGCAGCGAACCCACCGTCATCGTGCGCAACATCAGCCGTTCGGTGCTCGCAGGTCAGCGCATCGGCATCCTGGGTGCCAACGGCCAGGGCAAGTCGACACTGGTGAAGACCATCGCCGGCGACCTGCCGCTGGTCAGCGGCCAGACGACGCAGGGCAAGGGCCTGGTGATCGGTTACTTCGCGCAGCAGGAACTGGACGTGCTGCACCTCGACGACGGCCCGCTGATGCACATGGTGCGGCTGGCGCGCGACGTCGGCCCGCCGGCGCGTGAGCAGGAACTGCGCGACTTCCTCGGCAGCTTCCGCTTCGTCGGTGAGATGGTGCAGCAGGCCGTCGGCAGCCTGTCGGGCGGCGAGAAGGCGCGCCTGGTGCTGGCCATGCTGGTATGGCAGCGCCCCAACCTGCTGCTGATGGACGAGCCGACCAACCACCTCGACCTGACGACGCGCGAGGCGCTGTCGATCGCGCTCAACGAGTTCGAGGGCACGGTGATGCTGGTCAGCCACGACCGCGCGCTGCTGCGCGAGACCTGCGACGAGTTCTGGCTCGTCGCCAAGGGCCGCGTCGAACCTTTCGACGGCGACCTCGACGACTACCAGAAGTGGCTGCTGGAGGTGTCGCGTGCCAACGCTCGCGGCCAGCCCATCCCCGACCCGCCGCGCGCCGCTGGTGCCGCGGCCGAGCCCGCGCCGCCACCCGCCAAGGGCAAGACCGCAGGGCCGGCCAAGGCCGCAGCGCCAGCACCCGCCGCCCCGGTGGCCAAGCCCGCTGCGCCCAAACCCGCGACTCGCGACGACCGCCAGAGCAACAAGGCGGCGCGCATCAAGCAGGCCGAAGCGACCCGCCCCTTGCGCAACGAGTTGCTGCGCATCGACGAGCGCCTGGCCAAGCTGGGCCAGGAGAAGGCCGAGATCGAGGCCGCGCTGTCGAAGCCCGATGCCAACGCCGACGGCTACGCCGAGCTCGGGCGTCGCCTGGCCCATGTGGCCGCCGAGGTGGCTATGCTGGAAGAGCGCTGGATCGAGGCGCAGACCGAGCTGGAAGTGATGCAGTCCGCCTGACGACACCCGCGGGCCTGCGTGGCTGCCGCCGCCGCACACCACCCCAGAAGGAGACACCATGGCCATCGACAAAGCCGTCTACACCGCCCACGCGAAAAGCACCGGCGGGCGCACCGGCAGCACCAAGTCGTCCGACGGCGCCATCCAGCTGTCGCTCGTCACGCCCAGGGAACTGGGTGGCCCGGGCGGCGCCGGCACCAACCCCGAGCAGCTGTTCGCCGCCGGCTACTCGGCTTGCTTCATCGGCGCAATGAAGGCCGTGGCCGGGCGCCAGAAGCTCACGCTGCCTGGCGAGGTGTCGATCGCGGCGGATGTGTCCATCGGCCCGATGACGGGCAAGGAAGGCGCCTTCGGCATCGCCGTGGTCATGGCCATCAGCGTACCGGGCATGGACAAGGCCGCCGCCGAGGCGCTGGTGGCCGCCGCGCACGAGGTCTGCCCGTATTCGAACGCCACACGCGGCAACATCGACGTGGTGTTGACGGTGGTCTGACCCTGCACGCGTGGTGCCCCGAGGCGCCGCGCTTCAGCCCGCCGCCAGCAGGTCCAGCAGCAGTTCTATGCGCGCCTGCACCGGCGTGAGTTCACCCGCGGTGGGCAGCACATCGGCCCCACCGCCGTCCGAGCCGATCACCACGCCCCCCATCGGGCAGCGTGAGGCGCGCCACACCCGCACGCCGGACGCGATCGCACGCCGCGCTGCCAGGCGCAGTTCGGCGTGCACGCTGCCGTTGCCTGTGCCGGCGACGACGATACCGCTTGCGCCAGCGGCCATCAGGGCGTCGATCACCGCGCCGCGCGCGCCGGCGTGGCTGGTGACGATGTCGACCACAGGCCAGCCAGCGGGATCGCTCAGTCTGTCGGCTGCGTGCAGCGCCGCGGGATGCAAGGGCGCGTCGGGCCAGGCACGCAGCAGCCGCACACGGCCGTCTTCCAGCAGCGCCACCGGCCCGGCGTCGCCCGAGCTGAAGGCGTCGACACGGTAGCCATGCAGCTTGCGCAGGCTGCAGCCCGCATGCACCACGCCGCCCAGCACCGCCAGCACACCACGCACGCCCGGCTCGCGCGCCAGCGTCACGGCGTCGAAGAGGTTCTGCGGCCCGTCGGGTGACAGGGCCGTGGCCGGACGCATCGCCGCCGTCAGCACCAGCGGCTTGGCGGCAGCCAAGGTGCGGTGCAGGAAGTAGGCGGTTTCTTCCAGCGTATCGGTACCGTGGGTGACCACCACGCCCGCCACCTCGGGCCGCGCCAGGTGCTGTCTTGCCCGCGCGGCCAGCGCCGCCCAGGTGGCGTGATCCATGTCGCAGCTGTCCAGCCGCGCCAGCGTCTCGGCCTCGACGGGCCAGCCCTGCAGCGCCGGCACGGCCGCCACCAGGGCATCGGCACCCAGCACGCCGGGCTGGTAGCCCACGTGCCGGGCCGCACTGGCCGCCGTGCCCGCGATGGTGCCGCCGGTGCCCAGGATGACCACCACGCCGGGGGGGCTGCCGATCGTGCTTTGCATCAAGTCACTTTCTGGATGAAAATACAGTCACTGGACAGAATGCCAGTGCCTCGATGGGAACCCGATGGAAGAAAGCCCCAAGCTCACCGCCCGCCAGCAACAGATCCTCGACCTGGTGCAGAGCGCCATCGAACGCACCGGCGCGCCGCCCACGCGCGCCGAGATCGCCGCCGAACTGGGTTTCAAGTCGGCCAACGCGGCGGAAGAACACCTGCAGGCACTGGCGCGCAAGGGTGTCATCGAACTGGTGGGCGGCACCTCACGCGGCATACGGCTGAAGTCTGACACGTTGCGCGCCATGGCCGAGGCGCGCCTGGCACCCTGGGGCCAGCAGTACATGCTGCCGCTGCCGCACATCGCCCAGCTCACGCTGCCGCTGGTGGGCCGCGTGGCCGCCGGCAGTCCCATCCTGGCGCAGGAACATGTCGACCAGACCTACCTGATGGAAGCCTCGATGTGGGCGCGCCGGCCCGACTACCTGCTCAAGGTCAAGGGCATGAGCATGCGCGACGCCGGCATCCTCGACGGCGACCTGCTCGCCGTGCAGAAGGCCAAGGAGGCGAAGAACGGCCAGATCGTCGTCGCGCGCCTGGGCGACGAGGTCACGGTGAAGCGTCTGCGCCGCACCAGCAAGGGCATCGAGCTGCTGCCCGAGAACCCCGACTTCCAGCCCATCCTGGTGGCGCTGGACGCTCAGGACTTCGAACTCGAAGGCATCGCCGTCGGGCTCATTCGCAACACCATGCTGATGTGAACATGCGCAACCTTCAAACCCGTCGTCCTGCCGCCGGCGCGCCGCGCCCCCCGAAGGCGCCGCCGCCGCGCAAGGCCCGCCTTGCGGCCGAGTGCGAGAAGCTCGAGCAGTTGCCCAACATCGGCCCGTCCATCGCCGCCGATCTGCGCACGCTCGGCATCCAGCATCCGCAGGAACTGGCCGGGCGCGACGCCTATCTGCTTTACCAGGCGCTGGGCGAGAAAGCCGGCCGCCGGCAAGACCCCTGCGTGCTGGACACCTTCATGGCCGCGACCGCGTTCATGGAAGGGGCACCGGCACGGCCCTGGTGGGAGTACACGGCGCTGCGCAAGGCGCGTTACGGCGTGGTCTAGTCCCGCGCTGTAATGGCGCGCCGTCGTGGCCGTATCGGCGGCGCGGTGCGGCGGCGTGACAGCCGCGTCACTGCGCCGCCGGCAACACCTGCAGCACCCGTGGCGCCTCAGCGCCGGCCGTCACCGCACGCGGCCACAGGGGCACGGTCTGCCCCTGCAACCACGGCTGCAGGAAGCTGCGGTACAGCGGCGAGAGCACGATGCCGCTCTGCCCGCTGGACGAGATCACAAGCGACTGCGCAGGGTCGGCCACGTCGTAGAGCGCACGCAGGCTGGGGCCGTGGTCGCTGAGATAGCGTTCGCCCGTCACGGCGTCGGTCCGCAGGTTCACGCGCGTCACGTTCACCGTCTGCGTGTCGCCGCCCGCCGGCGCGCGCAGCTCGAACAGCCCCGCCAGCACCGGCACGCGGCTGAAGGGCCGGTGTTCGGCACGCACCTGGTGGGCACGGCCCCAGCGCCATGAGGCGACGTCGTCGCCCTGCAGCTGACGCAGTTCCTCCAGCGCGCGCGTGAGCGCTGCGCCGGCCTGCTCGGCGCAGGTCTCGGTCAGCGGCGTGCGGCGGCCGTCACACCACGCCGCGTCGTCGCGCTGCAGCACGCCTTCGAGCGCGTCCTGGAAGTGACGGCTGGCGAGCGACTTCTCCCACAGCGCCGGGCTCACGTCGTCGGCGAAGATGGCTTGGGCGAGCTGACGCTGCCAGGCCCAGAAGATCAGCGGCGCGGCGCGCTCGGCAGCCATCGTGCCGTCGAAGCCGGCCAGCACGGCCTGCGCCGCGGCGGCAAGCGGGTGCACCGACTTCGCACGCTGCAGCCAGGGCAGCAGCGCCGGCACGGCCAGCGACTTCTGGTCAGCCTGCATGGCGGCCAGATCCGGCATGCTGTGCCTCGGCCTGGCGGCAAGCAACTCTTCAATGCGCTGCTGCCGGTACGGCAGCGCCCACTCGCTGGTGAGGTAGTGCGGGTAGCCCGGCGGCGTGATGCGCTGGTTGGCCGTGGCGATGAAACCGCGTTCGGGGTCGGTCTCACGCGGCGTCTCGTCGGCCGGCACCCAGCCCACCCAGTCGTAGCGTGTGTCCCAGCCCGGTGCCGGCGCCAGGCCGTGGAGGTCGTTGTCGGCGCGGCGCAGCGGCACGCGGCCCGGGGCGATAAAGCCGATGTGGCCGTCGGCGTCGGCCACCACCATGTTCTGCATCGGCACCACCCAGCCGCGTGTGGCGGCGAAGAAACCGGCTACCGACGACGCGCGTTGCATCGACAGCGCCGGGCCGATGGCATCGTTGTCGGCGTCCAGCGCCGTCCAGCGCATCGCCATCACGTGGCTGGGCTTGTCGCGCGGGCCCAGCACGTCGGGCGTGCTGCCGGCGTCGCTGATCACCGGGCCGTGGCGCGTGCGGCGCACGGTCACCGTGACGTCGGGCCGGCCCTTGACGCGGATGGTCTCCGTCGCAGTTTCGAAGGCGGCCCACCCCTCGGGCGTGCGGTAGCGGCTGCTGTCCTGCGGGTCGACCTGCTCCAGATAGAGGTCCTGCACGTCGGGCGCGGTGTTCGTGTAACCCCAGGCGATGCGCGCGTTCTGCCCCAGCACCACGCCGGGCAGGCCGGGCAGTGTGGCGCCGGCCACGTGCAGGGCGGGCGTCTGGCCGACCTCGCCTTCCACCACCAGCCGCGCGAAGTACCACAGCGCCGGTGTGCTCAGGCGCAAGTGCGGGTCGTTGGCCAGCAGCGGCTTGCCGGTGGTGCTGCGGTGGCCGGCCAGCACCCAGTTGTTGCTGCCCACACCCTGTACGCCGCTCTCGGGCGCGATCTGCTCCAGCCGCTGCCAGGCGGTGGTGGTGGCGCCGTCGAGCTTCAGGCTGCGATAGAGGGCCGCGTAGTCCACCGTCGCCAGCGGCGGCTCACCCGGGTAGGGCGGCAGCAGCTCGTTGATGCGCGCCACCGGCATCTGCAGCGCCAGGCGCAGGCGCAGCAGCTCGGTGGTCCAGTTCCCGCCCAGGTCCCAGGCCATCATCAGCGCCCAGGCCAGGCTGTCGACCGGCTCCCAGGGCTCGGGCGTGATGCCCAGGATCAGCATCTCCGGCGGCCGCGCCTGGCCACCTTCGCGCAGCACGGCATTGATGCCGTCGGCGTAGGCCTGCAGCGCCGCCTTCGACGCCGCCGGCAATTGCTGCCACTGCGCTGCCGCGGCGCGGCGCACGCCGAGGGCGCGGATGAAGCGGTCGGTTTCCAGTGCGCCTGGACCCAGCACCTCGGCCAGCCGGCCGGCCGCGATGCGACGGTGCGTTTCCAGCTGCCACAGACGGTCCTGCGCGTGGGCCACACCGAGGCCGAAGTGGACATCGTGCTCGCTCGCGGCGCGGACCGTCGGAATGCCATGCGTGTCGCGCTCGATGCGCAGTTCGGCGCCGGCACCCGGCAAGCGCAGGCTGCCCTGTATGTCCGGCAGCGCACGAAAGACATAGACGGCGACGGCCGCCATCGCCAGGGTGGCCAGCGCAGCCAGCACCCCCACCCCACGCCAGAGCCATTTCACCACCACGCGCATCCCGATCCATCCCCGAAGGGCCGAAGGCTAACGCGCAAGAGCCCAAGCCGCAGTCGCGGCGGCCGGCCGCCATACCCGGATGGGAAGTGGCGCACTAAGCCCCCTTTCTTCGGCGCTTTGCATCAAGCCGGCCCGGGCGAGCATCGGACTCAGGTTGTCGAGACCGTGTCCGATATCACCCTCATGTCACCTTCATTGCACTTCCCGTCCCGCTGGAGCCGCCGCAGCACCACGCTGTGCGACCCCAGCAGCCTGCGGGTGGAAGCCTGCCCGCCGTCACTGCGCTACGCCCCTGCCGGCGGCGTCTGGCCGCGGTTGATCTGCTGGCTGCTGGCCCCGGCACCCCACGCCACCGCCACGGCGCCGAACCGCCTGCCCGAGGTGCGCAGCGACTTCCTGGCCACGCTGGCCGACATCGAGAGCGCCGACGCCGACATGCTGCGCCGCCGCATCCACGAAGCACGCACGCTGCGCGAGTTGTGGCATGCGCGGGCCGAGATCTACCGTGTCGTCGGCGTCGCCTTCAGCCAGTTCCAGGCCGAAGAGCGCCTGGGCCTGCTGAACCGGCACTTCCCCACCCGCGCGCCGCGCTCCCAGCTGGCCCCGCTGTGATGCAAGCCCACACCGCCTCCGGCGCCCCGCGCGACTTCACCCCCGGCGCCGGCCTGCCCGGCGACCGCGGCGCCCGTCTCGCCGCGCGCGAGGCCTTCGTGTCGCTCAAGCGCAGCTTCCTCGACGCGCTGGAGTCCGTGCCCGCCGCCGAATGGCTGCGCGTGCAGGTGCGCGCTGCCGAGGAGCCGGTGGACCTGTGGTTGCTGCGCGCCCCGGTCTTCGCGGCGCTCAGCCGCATGGACGCCGACAGCCGTACGCACCGCCAGCGCCTGCACCGCAGCCTGGACACGATCTTCCTCGACCTCGAGACCGGCAGCGCCTTCATGCAGCTGTAGTCGGCGTCAGGCCTTTACCCGCGCCTGGAAGGTGCGCCTGAACTTTTCGACCTTGGGTGCCACCACGTAGGCGCAGTAGCCCTGGTTCGGGTGCTGCGCGAAGTAGTGCTGGTGGTAGTCCTCGGCGCGCGAGTAGTTCTGCAGCGGCTGGATCTCGGTGACGACACGGCCGCCGTGTGCCGCGTCGGCCACCGCAAGCACGTCGCGCACCACGGCTTCCTGGTCGGCGTCTTCCAGGTAGATGCCGCTGCGGTACTGCGTGCCGATGTCGTTGCCCTGGCGGTTCAGCGTCGTCGGGTCGTGCACGACGAAGAAGATCTCCAGCACCTCGCGCAGGGTGATGCGCTCGGCATCGAAAGTCACGCGAACGACCTCGACGTGGCCGGTGGCGCCGGTGCACACCGCCTCGTAGCTGGGGTTGGCCACGTGGCCGTTGCAGTAACCACTTTCCACCGCGAGCACGCCGTCGGCGAGTTCGAACACTGCTTCGACACACCAGAAGCAGCCTCCGCCGAGCGTGATGACCTGTCTGTCCATGCGTTTGCTCCTTGTTGCCAGCGTTTGCGAAGCGTCGCGGTCGACGGCGACCGCCACTCCTTACACTGGCGAACGATTATCAGGAGTGCAGACCATGGCCACCCGCTTCACCTGGGAAGACCCCTTCTTCTTCGACAGCCAGCTCGGCGACGACGAACGCGCCGTGCGCGACGCCGCGGCGGCCTACTGCCAGGAACGCCTGCAGACGCGCGTGCTGATGGCCGCGCGCCACGAGACCTTCGATCGCGAGATCATGAGCGAGATGGGCGAACTGGGCCTGCTGGGCAGCACCATCGAAGGCTACGGCTGCGCCGGCCTGAACCATGTCTGCTACGGCCTGGTGGCGCGCGAGGTCGAACGCGTGGACAGCGGCTACCGCAGCGCGATGAGCGTGCAGAGCAGCCTCGTCATGCACCCCATCCACGCCTACGGCAGCGAGGCGCAGCGCCAGAAGTACCTGCCCAAGCTCGCCACCGGCGAGTGGGTCGGCTGTTTCGGCCTCACCGAACCCAACCACGGCAGCGATCCGGCCGGCATGCTCACGCGCGCGAAGCCCAGGGACGGCGGCTACGTGCTCACGGGCAGCAAGATGTGGATCACCAACAGCCCGATTGCCGACGTCTTCGTCGTCTGGGCCAAGCTCGAAGACGCGGGCGGCAGGGTCGGTGGCCAGGAGTGCATCCGCGGCTTCATCCTCGACAAGGGCATGCCGGGGCTGAGCGCGCCGAAGATCGAGGGCAAGATGAGTCTGCGCGCCAGCATCACCGGCGAGATCGTGATGGAAAACGTCTTCGTGCCCGAGGCCAACCTGCTGCCCAACGTGAGTGGCTTGAAAGGCCCCTTCGGCTGCCTGAACAAGGCGCGCTACGGCATCGCCTGGGGCGCCCTGGGCGCCGCCGAGTTCTGCTGGCATGCCGCACGCCAGTACACGATGGACCGCCAGCAGTTCGGCCGCCCGCTGGCCCAGAACCAGCTCATCCAGAAGAAGCTGGCCGACATGCAGACCGAGATCACGCTGGGCCTGCAGGCCGTGCTGCGGGTCGGCCGGCTGATGGACGAAGACCGCGCCGCGCCCGAGATGATCAGCCTGATCAAGCGCAACAGCTGCGGCAAGGCGTTGGACATCGCGCGCATGGCGCGCGACATGCACGGCGGCAACGGCATCCACGACGAGTACCACGTCATCCGCCACATGATCAACCTCGAGACGGTGAACACCTACGAAGGCACGCACGACGTGCACGCGCTGATCCTGGGCCGCGCGCAGACGGGGCTGCAGGCCTTCTTCTGATGCACGCCAAGCCGATGCCCGACGACGGCCCGCCGTGGCCCGCCCGATGAACGACCTCTTCCTGACCCTGGGCATCGAAGGCTGGAAGCCCGTTCTCGGCAGCCTGCTGCTGTCGCCGCTGCCGCTCTTGATCCTGGTGCTGGTGGGGGCGCGCCTGATGTTCAGGCGCCGGCTGCTGGCCTGGCTGCTGATCCTGCTGGGCGTGATCCCCATCTACCTGGCCTGCACCAACGCCGTCAGCGGGCTGCTGCAGCGCGGGCTCACGCGGCCGCCGCCGGCGCTGGCCGCGGCCGAGATGGCCGCGCTCAGGAAGGCGCCGCGCACGGCCATCGTCGTGCTCGGCGGCGGCCGGCGCGAGCTCTCGCCCGAGTACGGCGTCTCGAACCTGAAAGAACGTGGCATCGAACGCCTGCGCTACGGCATCTGGCTCAGCCGCGAGACCAACCTGCCGTTGGCCTTCAGCGGCGGCATCGGCCACGGGGGCAAGCCGGGATCAACGGAAGCCGAAATCGCCGCCCGCATCGCCGAACGTGAGTTCGGCCGCCCGCTGCGCTGGACGGAGACCGAGTCGCGAGACACGCGCGAGAACGCGCTGCGCACGGTGGCGCTGCTGCGCAAGGACGGCATCGAGCAGATCGTGCTCGTCACGCACAACTACCACATGCGCCGCGCGCTGCGCAATTTCGAGCGTGCCGCAGCCCAGGGCACGCCGCTGAAGATCGTCGCCGCGCCCATGGGCCTGCCCAGCAGCACACGCATCGAAGCCAGGGACTGGCTGCCCCTCGCAAGCAACCTGCAGACGACGACCATCGCGCTGCACGAGTGGCTCGGTTACCTGGCCGGCGCCTGAACCGGACCGGCGTCGCCGCTATTTCAGCAGCGGCGGCAGCATCTTCAGCAACACACGCCTGCGTTCGGCGTCTTCCCGCGCGCGCACTTGTTCATGCTCGCGCTCGGTGGCGGCCGCCTGCGCAGCCTGGATGGCACGGATGCGCTCGGCGTGGCTGGAAGCGTTGGAGCGCCGCAGTTCGTCCATCATCACCGCGTCGACCTTGATGCCGCGCGCCATCAGCCGCTCGGTCAGGCGCAGCCCGGCGGCGGCGTCGCCGCCCAGCGCGGCCACCACCTCGTTCGCGAAGAGGTCGGCGCTGCCGACGATGCTGTCCACCGCGATGGCTTTCTCGGCCTGCGCCTCGGCCGCCGAGAGCAGCATGCCCGCGCCCGGGACTGCCAGTGCGAGGATCTTGCCGACCATGAAACCGGTGCTGACACCTTCGCTCGTGCGCGACGCCCGGATGGCGCCCTCGCTGGCCTGGAAGTACGTGCCGAAGGCCGCAAGCCAGCGGAATTCGTCTTGGCTGCGCGCCTCGATCATCGCGTTGGCGGGGATCTTCACCCGCTGCGTGCCCGAACGCCAGAAGGTGTCGGGGTCGTTGTCCCAGGCGCTGGCGGTGACGCTGCCGGCGCAGCCCTTCTGCGTATCGACTTCGAGCCTGCGGCCGTCTTCCAGCGTCAATTGCATCGGCTTGCCTTCGGAGGCTTCCTTGCGCGCCTTCAGCAGCACGTCCCAGAAACCGCCGTCGTCGTTGGACATCACCGAGCCGCCGCGGAACAGCGCACCCATCTCGAACCGCGTGCCGCCGCCGGGCAGCGCGCGGCCGTTGACGTGGGTGACGACATCGCGCAGGTGCAGCGCCTCGGGCGCGCCTTCGTCGGCCCAGACCACACGCCACCTGCCGTCCAGCCCGGTGACCTCGCGGAACAGCGCCATGTCGCGGTCGTCGAGGCGACGGCGCATGGCGTGCACCGACAGCAGCACGAAGGGCTCGACCTGCGTCGTCGCGTCGCACAGGGCCTCGGCGGCCCAGGCCACCTCGATGGCTGCGGCGCGGAACTTCACCTCCTGCTCGAAACGGGTCTTGAACAGGTCGCGCTCGAAGCTGCGGTCGTACTGCGCCGCTGCGCCGAAGCCGGCGAGCAACAACGCCAGGACGGACATTCGGATACGCGGGCTGGCCATGGTCTGCATTCTGGCGCGCGGCAGCGCCGCCGGCGCACCGCCGCGGCCCGGCCCGCCGGCAGACCGCACGAGCCCGCAGCGTTTTCAAGGCCTTGCAGCCTGCCGTTCGGGCCCGACCTGCGAATGACGGACACTCCGACCGGCAGGCCAGTGGGCCGGCCGTACGATCACGCACCCACCTCGAGGATCTCCAAGCAATGAAGAACTGGTTGATAGGCGCCCTGGCCGTGGCTGTGCTGGCCACCAGCGTCCCGATGGACGTGCAGGCCAAACGCCTGGGCGGCGGCAAGTCCGCCGGCATGCAGCGCAACATGCCCGAACGCACCGCCCCCACGGCCACGCCGGCCAAGCCCGCCACGCCCGCGCAAGGCCAGCAGGCCACGCCGGCCAATGCCGCCGCGGCCACGCCCGCCGCGGCAGGTGCGGCCGCAGCGGGCAAGCGCAGCTGGATGGGCCCGATCGCCGGCCTGGCCGCCGGCCTGGGCCTGGCCGCGCTGATGAGCCATCTGGGCATGGGGGAAGGTTTCGCCAACTTCCTGATGATCGCCCTGCTGGCTGCAGCGGCCTTCTTCCTGATCCGCTTCCTGATGCGCCGCTTTGCCGGTAGCGGCATGGTGCGCTCGCCGGCACTGGCCGGCGCGGGGGCAGGCACAGGTGGCTCGGCCGCGCCCTGGTCGCCAGCGCAGCGGGTCGACCCGCCGGCACTGGCCGACACCACCACGCAGCGCAGCGCGCTGGACAGCGCCCCGGCCTTCGGCGGCACGCCCACGCCGGACGGCTCGCCGGCCGCCGAGCCGCAGGTCACCGCGGCCTTCGTTCCCGCTGCCTTCGACTCGGAAGGCTTCGCGCGCACCGCGAAGATGATCTTCATCCGCCTGCAGACCGCACACGACACCGCCGATCTCGACGACCTCAAGCGTTTCACCACGCCCGAGCTCTTCGCGTCGTTGCGCCTGGACATCCAGGAACGTGGCACGGTGCTGCAGCAGACCGACGTGCTGAAGGTCGAGGCCGAGGTGCTGGACGTGGCCAACGACGCCGAACGCCAGGTCGTCAGCGTGCGCTTCCACGGCCAGGTGGTCGAAGAGAAAGGTGCGGCGCCGACCGACTTCAACGAGGTCTGGCACCTGGTCAAGCCGCACGACGACAGCCGCGCCTGGGCCATCGCCGGCATCGAACAGATGGCCTGAAACCGGTGGGGCGCTCGGGTGCCGGCTACGATGCCGGCATGCGACCGACCCCACGCCATTTTTCCCTGATCGCCGCACTCGCGGCGATCGTCGTTTTTACCGCCTGCACGACGCCCCCGGCCGCCGTGCCCGTCGCTGCGGTGCTGGCACCCCCCGCGGCCATGCGCACCGAGGGCGTACCTGCGTTGCCGGCCGCGCCGCTCGAAGCCGCGCAGCGCTACAACCGTGTCGCCGGTCACGGCTTCGCCGACTGGCACCCGACGCGCCGCGAGATGCTGGTCTCGCACCGCGTGCCCGGCGCCAGCACGACGCAGCTGTTCCGGGTGCGCGCGCCGATGGCCCCGCCCGAACCGCTGACCGACGGCGCCGACCCCGTGGCCGTTGCCCGCTGGGAACCCAGCCAGGGCCAGTACATCGTCTTCGCCCGCGGCCGCGGCGGTGACGAGGCCTACCAGCTCTACCGCCTCGACCCCGACACACGCCAGGCCGTGCAGTTCACGCCCGACGGCCAGCGCCACGCGCTGGCTGGCTGGCTGAAGGCGCCGCGGCCGACGGCCATCGTCAGCTCGGTGCCGCTGGACCGCACTGCCGAAGGCGGCAGCCGCGCCCAGATCGTCACCACGCTGTCGCTGATGGACCCCATGCAGCAGGCGCCGACACGTGTGCTGGCCGAACTGCCCGGCGGCGGCTGGACGGGCGTCGAGGTGGCGCCCGATCAGAAGCAGCTGGCGATCACGCGCTACGTCTCGGCCGGCGAGTCCGAGGTCTGGCTCATCGACATCACGAGCGGCCAGCGCAAGCGCTTGCTGCCTGCCCCTGGGGAGGCGCTGCGGGCGAGCCACTTCGTCGGCGCCTGGTCGCACGACGGCAGGACGCTCTACAAGCGCAGCGACCGCGCAAGCGAATTCCGCGAGCTGATGCGCTACGAGCTCGCCAGCGGCGAACTCACGCGCCTGTCGGCCGACACGCCCTGGGACGTGGGCTCGGGCAGCCTCAGCGCCGATGGCCAACAGCTGGCCTTCGTCGCCAACGTCGACGGCCGCGACGAGCTGCGGTTGATCGACCCCACCACCGGCGCGGCACTTCCGCTGCCGGCCGCGCTGCCCGGCGGCAGCATCACCCACGCCGACTTCCACCCCAGCCGGCCCGAACTGGCGCTGGTGGTCAACAGCACCCAGGGCCCCGCGCAGGTGCACAGCCTGGACGTCGCCACCGGCAGCGTCACCGCGTGGACAAGACCTGCCGGCATCGAAGGCCTGGATCTGGCCAGCCTGCCCGAGCAGCAGGTGGTGCGCTGGAAGAGCTTCGACGGGCTGACGGTCAGCGGCATCCTGACGCTGCCGCCGGCGCGTTTCACCGGCAGGCGCCCGGTGCTGATGCTGGTGCACGGCGGGCCCGAGGCGCAGGCCAAGCTGGGCTGGATGGGGCGCAGCAACCACCTCGTGCAGCAGCTCGGCATCCCCATCTTCCAGCCCAACGTGCGCGGCAGCAGCGGCTATGGCAAGACCTTCCTGTCGCTGGACAACGGCCGTCTGCGCGAAGACTCGGTGAAGGACATGGGCACCGCCATCGACTGGATGGCGACCCACCCGCGACTGGATGCCCAGCGCGTGGTGGTGGCCGGCGGCAGCTACGGCGGCTACATGGCGTTGGCCGCCAGCACCCGCCTGGCCGACCGCATCGCCGGTGCCGTGAGTTCGGTGGGCATCAGCAACTTCATCAGCTTCCTGCAGAACACCGAGAGCTACCGCCGCGACCTGCGCCGCGTCGAGTACGGTGACGAGCGCGAGCCGGCGATGCGCCAGTTCCTGACCGGCATCTCGCCGCTGGCGCATGCCGACAAGATCACCAAGCCGCTGTTGGTGGTGCAGGGCAAAAACGATCCGCGTGTGCCCTGGACCGAAAGCGAGCAGATCGTGCGCAGCCTGCAGGCGCGGGGCACGCCGGTGTGGTACCTGCTGGCCGACAACGAAGGCCACGGCTTCGCGCGGCGCGAGAACGCCGACTACTACTTCGCGGCGCTGATGCAGTTCCTGCAGCAGACGGTGAAGCCGTGAACGAGCGCGGCGCGCGACCGCCGCTGCTGCAGGCGGCCACGGCAGCACGGGTGTCCGCTGCCGCGCTGGCCTCGCTCGTTGCCTGCAGCACGCCCACGACCACGCCGCCGCTGCGCTTCAGCCAGCCGGTGGTACTGCTGGGCGAGGTGCACGACAACGCCGCCCAGCACGCGCTGCGGCTGGACGCCTTCCGCGCCTGGATAGCCGACGGCGCGCGCCCGGCCCTGGCGCTGGAACAGTTCGACCGCGACAAGCAGCCCCTCATCGATCAACTGCTGGCGCAGACGCCCAAGCCCGATGCGGACACCTTGATCGCGGCGGCCGGCAGCAAGGGCTGGCTGTGGCAGCACTACCGCCCCTTCATCGCGCTGGCGATCGAGCACGGCCTGCCCGTCGTCGCAGCCAACGTCGGGCGCGACGAGGCGCGCCAAGTGATGCGCGGCGGCCTGGCCGCCGCCGGCTTCGGGGCCGAGGTGCCCCTCGCCGTGCTGAACACGCAGGCCCGGGGCATAGAGGCCAGCCACTGCGGCATGCTCGATGCGGCCACCTCGCAGCGCATGGCACTGGCGCAGG
Organism: Rubrivivax sp.; assembly: GCA_030653505.1. Lineage (GTDB taxonomy): Bacteria > Pseudomonadota > Gammaproteobacteria > Burkholderiales > Burkholderiaceae_C > Rubrivivax. Next base: position 1,574 of record JAURZK010000141.1, on the reverse strand, counting down.
TGGCACGCGACCAGTTCATGGCGCAGGTGCTGCAGACCCACGCCGACCGCGGCGTGGTTCTGCTGGCCGGCAACGGCCACGTGCGCACCGACCTGGGTGTGCCGCTGTGGCTGCCGCCCGAGGTGCGCGCGCGCAGCGAGGCCATCGGCATGCTCGAAGTCGGCGATACCGACACCGCCTACGACCGCCGCCTCTACACCGTGGCACAGGCCCGGGCCGACCCCTGCGAGGCGATGCGCGCGCCGAGACGCTGAAACCGGTGCAGGGGCCCCGGCCCGCAGCGCCGCGCTGCCGGCGCACGTAGGACCCCACCCTCAGCCGCGCAACAGCGCCTGGGCGCCGTCCCACAAGCCGCGCAGTACCTCGCCGGCCGGCGCGGCGCGTGCCAGGCCCGCGGCCTGTCCGGACCAGGCCTGCAGGTGCTGCAAGTCGCCGGCCGCCGCAGCGGCCTTGCGCATCGGTTCGGTCAGGCCGCGCTGCACCGGATAGGGTGCCGGCTCGGGCGCCCCGGGCGCCGCAGCGGCGCGCACGTAGTCGGTGTTGATGGCGCGGCCCCAGCGGCCCGAGAAGGCGCGGGTGAGCCGGGTGTCTTCCGGCGCCAGCCCGGCCAGGCCCTGCGCCCACGCCACTGTGATGCCGGCTTCCGGGCAGCGCAGGAAGGCCGTGCCGGGCTGCACCGCACTCGCGCCCAGCAGCAGGGCCGCGGCCACACCGCGGGCATCGGCGATGCCGCCTGCGGCCACCACGGGCAGCGCCACGGCGTCGACCACCTGCGGCAGCAGCGCAAACAGGCCCACGGCGGCGTCGCGCGCCCGGGCGGCCTCGAAGGCACCACGGTGGCCGCCGGCTTCCGCGCCCTGGGCCACGATGACGTCGGCACCCGCCGCAGCGGCAGCCCGCGCCTCGGCCACCGTGGTGACGTTCGCGAACCAGGCGACGCCGGCTTCCTTCACGCGCTGCACGAAGGCCGCGGGGAAGAGGCCCATGATCGACGACACCGCCGTGGGCCGTGCCGCCAGCAGCGCTTCGCACTGGGCGTCGAAATCCTGCAGCGGCGTGTCGGCCGCAGCCGGCGGCACCGGCGGGCCGTGGCGGGCGAGGAATTCCCGCAGTGCGGTTTCGAGCGCCGCGTCGCGCAGCGGCGCGGGTTCGGGCACCCAGAGGTTGACCTGCAGGGGCCCGCCACCGACGGCACGGAAACGTGCCACCCAGTCCACGATTTGCGGCCCATCGAAGAGCAGCGCGCCCAGTGCTCCCATGCCCCCGGCACCGGCCACCGCCGCCGACAACGCCACGGGGCAGGCCCCGGCCATCGGCGCCAGCAATACCGGCGCGCGCAGGCCGAAGCGTTGCGCGAAGGACTCGGCGCGGATCAGCGCGGCGTGCATCTCAGCCGGCCCCGCCCTGCCGCGTTGGCGCGCAAGCCATGGCACGGGGAGAACGTGCGGCCGCTGGCGGCCCGTTGCGGACGTTCGCTGGCGTCGTCGTTTCGCGCTCGTGGGTCCGTGCCGACCGCGGCAGGCGGTGCCCGGCGGCGTCGCCGACTGTGGCGGCCTTCGCTTCGCTCAGGCTGC
>JAURZK010000137.1 GCA_030653505.1 Rubrivivax sp. | reverse complement strand
CGCTCGCCGTACTCGTCGAGGATCTGGATCTCGCGCAGCAACTCGCACCGCGCGGCTGTCAGGCGGGGCGCGCCGGGCACGCGCGAACGTGCCGGCGCCTCGGCCGACGGGGTCACGGGCAGTGCTTCAGGCTGCACCGACATGGCGTGCCGGCGGGCGGGCTACTTCTTTGGGGCGGCGGCCACCGCGGGCGCCGGTGCGGCCGATGCCGCCGTCGCAGGGGGCGCGGGAACCGGCGGTGTGTAGACGAAGGGCCCGGGGTCGGCGCAAGGCGCCGTGGCCATGGGCGGCTTGGTCTCCTTGCCGGCCTTCTTGGCGGTGGCGTAGTAGCCGGCTGCCGTGGCATCCATCGACTTGCAGAGCTTGTACGCATCGACCTTGCCGCCGTGCGCAGCCTTGGCTGCGGCTTCCGCGGCCTTGGCCTTGGCTTCGTCGCTGGGCGGGGGCAGCTTGGCCGACGCGGTCGAAAAGGCGAACATCGAGCCGCAGAGCAGCGCGGCGAGCATGACTGGGGTCTTGGTCTTCAACACGGTGCGGGTCTCCACAATTCGTTGCGCGCTGCTCAGGCCCGGGTCGAGGCCGGTGCCATGCCGGGGGGCTGAGAACCCGAACGTACCGCCGGGATCTTGCCAGCCTTCACGTCGTCGTGCCACATCTCGTGGTGTTCCTTGGCCCAGCTCTCGTCGACATAGCCCGTCTTCATGGCGTCCATCGCACCCGGCACACCCAGCGTGCCCATGTAGATGTGGCCGATGAACAGCGCCATCATGAACATCGACGCCACGCCGTGCACGATATGGCTGACCTGCATTCCGCCACGCGTCTCGCCGAACCCGGGCACCAGGCCGTTGAGCACCAGGCCCGAAGCGACCACGGCCAACCCGAGGACGATGCCGCCCACCCAGAAGACGATCTTCTCGCCAGCGTTGAACTTGTGTGACGCCACGTGGTGCTTGCCGAACAGGCCGCCACCCTTCCTCAGCCAGCCCATGTCACCTGCGCGTGGCAGGTTGTCGGCCAGGTACTTGATGGCGAAGAGCACCAGCGACACCGCGAACAGCGGGCCGACGAAGTTGTGCGCCGTCTTAAGCGCAAAGCTCAACCAGCCAAAGAGCGTGCCACCCAGCACGGGCAGCATGAAGAACTTGCCGAAGGCCAGCACGATGCCCGAGATGGCGAGCACCGAGAAAGTGATGGCTGTCGACCAGTGCAGCACACGCTCGTAGGGCGTGAAGCGTTCGATCTTGCGCCCGGTATCCTTGGGCTGGCTCCCGAATGGCCCCTTCGTGAAGTAGACCAGCGCCAGCGTGGCCACGGCGATAAGCAGCAGCGAACCGCCGTAGGGAATGATCCAGTCGTTGCGCACCTGGCGCCAGGCTTCACCGGCGGTGGTGAACTTCGAGCCGGGGTACTGAACGAAGGGCTGTATCAGCACCCCCATCTCGGCACCCGGCAGGTTGCTCGTGCCGGGCTGCAAGCCACTTTCGCGCACCGCCCGCCAGACCGGCGCGTTGTTGCCGGGTTGTGTCTTCGCACGCTGCGCTGCGGTTTCATCCGCCACCGGTACGGCCGGGGCCACAAAACCCGGCGGCGCGCCGGTGGCGGCAGGCGCCGGCGCTGCAGGCGCCGCCTGCTGCGCCAGGCTGAACCCGGCACAACCCAGTGTCAGCGCAAGCGCCGCCAACACCCGCTTCATCGAGCCTGTCATGAGTGCTCCTTGATCTCTTGCCAGGGCTTCAGTTACCTGCGCTGCGCACGTACTCGTTCTGTCCCGACTGCGTGCGGTTGCGCATGTGCTCTTCCCAACTCGTCTGGTCGCCGGCTTTCCAGGCGCCGTCCGTGTAGGCCCCGCCACCGGTCCCCGCGAACGCGGGTTCACCCACCGTTCGCGTGCCGACAGTCTGGGGCTTTTCGGCACAGGCCGACAGGGCGGCCGCAAGAACCAGGCCGCCGAACATCCAGGGGAACCTCATGACTTCGTCGCCTTCGGTGCACTGCCACCTGAACTGGGTTTGCCGTAGGCCGTGCCCCAGCCCCACACTTCGCTGCCCTTGTTCCGGGTCATGACGCGGGTGCGGAAGATGTCGGCGACGACATCGCCGTCACCGCCCAGCAGCGCCTTGGTCGAGCACATCTCGGCGCAGGCCGGCAGCTTGCCTTCAGCGAGGCGGTTACGACCGTACTTGTCGTTTTCCGCCGCACTGCCGCTCGCCTCGGGGCCGCCCGCGCAGAAGGTGCACTTGTCCATCTTGCCGCGCATGCCGAAGGTGCCGCTGCTCGGGAACTGCGGTGCGCCAAACGGGCAGGCATAGCTGCAGTAGCCGCAGCCGATGCAGGTGTCCTTGTCATGCAACACCACGCCTTCTGCCGTGCGGTAGAAGCAGTCGACCGGACACACCGCCATGCACGGCGCATCGGAGCAGTGCATGCACGCCACCGAGATGCTCTTCTCGCCGGGCACGCCGTCGTTCAGGGTCACGACACGCCGGCGGTTGACACCCCAGGGCACGGCGTGTTCGACCTTGCAGGCCGTGACGCAACCGTTGCACTCGATGCAACGCTCGGCGTCACATATGAACTTCATTCTGGCCATCGTGAGCTCCTCAGGCTGCCTTCTCGACTTGGCAGACCGACGTCTTGGTCTCCTGCATGTTGGTCACCGGGTCGTACCCATAGGTACCCGCCGTGTTGACCGACTCGCCCTTGATGATCGGCGCGGCGCCCTCGGGGTAGTACTTCGAGATGTCCTCGCCTTGCCAGACACCGGCAAAGTGCATCGGCAGGAACACCGTCGTGCGGTCGACCCGTTCGGTGACCTGGGCCTTGACCTTCAGGCGCACGCCGGTCGGCGTCTTCACCCACACCCACTCACCGTTGCGGATGCCGCGGTCGTTGGCCGTCGCCGGGTTGATCTCGACGAACATGTCCTGCTGCAACTCGGCCAGGTAGGGGTTGGAACGCGTTTCGTCGCCCCCGCCCTCGTACTCGACCAGGCGGCCGCTGGTCATGATCAGCGGGAATTCCTTGACGATGACCTTGTTCTTGTCCTGCAGCGACTTGTAGAGCACAGGCAGACGCCAGCCGGTGCGCCGGTCGTCGTGCGTCGGATACTGGGCCACCAGTTCAGGCCGCGTCGAATAGATCGGTTCGCGGTGTTGCGGGATCGGATCGGGGAAGTTCCACACCACGGCGCGCGCCTTGGCGTTGCCGAACGGATGGCAGCCGTGCGCCATGGTTACGCGCTGGATGCCGCCGGACAGGTCGGTCTTCCAGTTCTTGCCCTCGGCGGCCTTCTTCTCGGCTTCCGTCAGGTCGTCCCACCAGCCCAGCTTCTTCAGCAGGACGTGGTCGAACTCGGGGTAGCCGGTGGTGATCTCGGAGCCCTTGCTGTACGAACCGTCTTCTGCGAGCAGCGATGTGCCATCACGCTCGACACCGAAGTTGGCGCGGAAGTTGCCACCGCCGTCCATGACGTGCTTGGACGTGTCATACAGGTTCGGTGAACCCGGGTGCTTGAGCTCGGCGGTGCCGAAACACGGCCAGGGCAGGCCGAAGTAGTCGCCATCGAGCTTGTACCCGGTCTCCTTGTCGATGCCACCCTTGGCGCGCAGCGTATTCACGTCGAAGACGTGCATGTTGCGCATGTGGGCCTTCAGGCGCTCGGGGCTCTGGCCCGTCATGCCGATGGTCCACACCGCGCGGTTCCACTCGCGCGTGATGCTCTCGGGCAGGGGCTCGTCCATGCCCTTGACCTTCTGGAACTCGTAGTTCTTGGTCAGCTCCTTGGCGAAGCCGAGTTTCTCGGCCAGCTGGTACATGATCATGTGGTCGGAGCGCGACTCGAACAGCGGCTCGATCACTTTCTCGCGCCACTGCATCGACCGGTTGCTCGCCGTCAACGAGCCCGATGTCTCGAACTGCGTGCACGCCGGCAACAGGTAGACCGCCCGGTTCGCGTTGAGGTCTTCTGCCTTGCCCGGCATGGCAGCTATCGCGGCCGTGGCAGACGGGAAGGGATCGATCACGACCAGCAGGTCGAGCTTGTCCATGGCCCGCTTCAAGTCGGGGCCGCGGGTCTGCGAGTTGGGCGCGTGGCCCCAATAGAACAGGCCGCGAAGGTTGCTCGGCTGGTCGATGACCTCGTTCTTTTCGAGCACGCCGTCGAACCAGCGCGACACCGTCATGCCAGGCTTGCTCAACATGCCAGGCGCGTAGCGCCCCTTGATCCACTCGAAGTCGACACCCCACACGGTGGCGTAGTGCTTGAACGAGCCTTCGGCCAGGCCGTAGTAGCCCGGCAGCGAATCGGGATTCGGCCCGATGTCGGTACAGCCCTGCACGTTGTCGTGGCCGCGGAAGATGTTCGCCCCACCCCCCGCCTTGCCGACGTTGCCGAGCGCCAACTGCAGCAGGCACGAGGCCCGCACCATGGCGTTGCCGATGCTGTGCTGCGTCTGGCCCTGGCACCAGACGACGGTGCCCGGGCGGTTCTCGTTCATGATGGTGGCGATCTTCAGGCAGGTCGCCTCGTTCACCCCGGTGACAGCCTCGACCTTGTCGGGCGTCCACTTGGCCAGCACGTCTTCACGCACCTTGTCCATGCCCCAGACACGGTCGTTGATGTACTGCTTGTCTTCCCAGCCGTTCTTGAAGATGTGGTACATCACGCCGAACAGGAAGGCGATGTCCGAACCCGAGCGGATTCGAACGAATTCGTCTGCCTTGGCCGCCGTGCGGGTGAACCGGGGGTCCACCACGATCATCTTCGAGCCCTTCTCCTTCGCGTGCAGCATGTGCAGCATCGAGACCGGATGGGCCTCTGCCGCGTTGGAGCCGATGTACAACGCAGCCTTCGAGTTCTGCATGTCGTTGTACGAGTTTGTCATCGCACCGTAACCCCACGTATTCGCCACACCGGCGACAGTAGTGGAGTGGCATATTCGTGCCTGGTGATCGCAGTTGTTGGTCCCCCAGAGGGTCACCCACTTCCTGAGCAGGAAGCACTGCTCGTTGTTCTGCTTTGACGACCCCACGATGAACATGGAGTCGGGGCCGCTTTGCTCACGCAGCTCCAGCATTTTCTTGCTGATCTCGTCCAGGGCCACGTCCCAGCTGATGCGCTGGTACTTGCCGTTGACGAGCTTCATCGGGTACTTGAGGCGGAACTCGCCGTGCCCGTTTTCACGCACCGAGGCACCCTTGGCACAATGCGCGCCCAGGTTCAGCGGCGAGTCGAACACCGGCTCCTGGCGCACCCACACGCCGTTCTCGACGTAGGCGTCGATCGCGCAGCCCACCGAGCAGTGGCCGCACACCGTGCGCTTGACGACGACCTTGGAGCCGCCCTCGGTAGCGGCGGCAGGGCCGGCCGCCTCGGCCTTGCGCACGAGCGTCAGCTGGCTGGCCGCGAGGCCCGCGCCGACACCCATGCCGGACCGGCGCAGGAATGCGCGGCGGTCCATCGTGGGTATGGCGCGGGATACACCGCGCGCCAGGCTGCCAACGAGGGCGCTGGGCGATGCGCCCGCGCTTCCCGCTGACCGTTTGGTCAATAGCATGTTGCCTCCTACTTCAAGCGGCTGAGGTCAGACGCGGGCTGTCCGGTAGTACTGCGCCACGTGTTCCGTGAGGCGATACCCGGGGCTTTCGGTGGACGGCGCCTGGGCGACCTTGTCCGGTGCGGGGGTGGTGCCGGCCTGGCGGCCCGGCAGGATCGCGGCGGCGGCCGCAAGGGCTCCGACGGTGCCGGCACCCGCGAGCATGGTGCGGCGGGCCAGTGGCTGCTGATCTTGGCTTTTCATGGCGACTTCCTCTTCAGGCGGTGCAGCCCGTTGTGGGTGCACTCGGAACATCGACTCACCTAACTGCAAGACTGCAGGTAAGTGAACCCTTCACTCTCGCGGCGCATGAGCACATCACCTGTGCCTCGATCAGCGACCGACCTCGGCGGTTGTACGCGAGCGCCCCCCGACTGGGGATTGATCCATCGCAACACCTGTGCCTTGGTGCAAAGAGACTACCATGAGGGTCCTTCAAACTCGATTCGGTCTTTCCCGGTGATTGTCGGTACAGCAGGTCACATAGACCACGGAAAGACCTCACTGGTCAAAGCACTTACGGGGATAGACGCCGACCGCCTGAAGGAGGAGAAGGCCAGAGGCATCACTATCGACCTGGGCTTTGCCTACAAGCCCACTGCCGACGGGGGTGTGCTCGGCTTCGTCGACGTTCCCGGTCACGAACGCCTGGTGCGCAACATGCTGGCCGGCGCCACCGGCATAGACCATGTGCTGCTCGTGGTGGCCGCCGACGACGGCCCGATGCCGCAGACACGCGAGCACCTCGCCATCCTCGACCTGCTGGGCCTGTCGCGCGGCGCGGTGGTCTTGACCAAGTGCGACCTGGTCACACCCGAGAGGCTGTCCGCGGCGCGCGCCGAGGTCGACGCTTTGCTGCAACCCACTGGGTTGCACGGCGCACAGGTCTTCCCGGTGTCCAACCTCACGGGCCAGGGCCTGCCCGAACTCGAACAGCACCTGCTGGACGCGCAAGCCAGCCAGGCCCGCACGCGCGACGACGGCAGCTTCCGCCTCGCTGTCGACCGATGTTTTTCGCTGCCCGGCATCGGCACGGTGGTCACGGGCACGGCAGTGTCCGGCCAGGTGGCCATCGGCGACCGGCTGTTGGTCTCGCCGCGCAAGCTGCCGGTGCGTGTGCGCGGGCTGCATGCACAGAACCGCGAGGCCGGCCAGGGCCTGGCAGGGCAGCGCCTGGCGCTCAACCTGACGGCCGCGGGGCTCGAGAAGAGCGACATCTCGCGTGGCGACTGGATCGTTGCCGAGTCCGCGCACTCCAGTACGCGGCGCATCGACGCCCGCATCCGCCTGCTGCGCAGCGAAGCGCGCGACCTGGCGCACTGGACGCCGGTGCACCTGCATCTGGGCGCCTGCGACGTGGGCGCCCGCGTGGTGCTGCTGGAAGGCCCGACCCTGGCCCCGGGCGGCAGCATGTGGGTGCAGTTGGAACTCGACCGCGACATCGCCGCCTGGCATGGCGACCGCTTCATCCTGCGCGACCAGTCGGCCACACGCACGCTGGGCGGTGGCGTCGTGCTCGACCCCTTTGCCAGTGCCACCCTGCGCCGCAAGCCCGTGCGCATGGCGGCGCTGTCGGCGCTGGAAGCGCCGAGCGCCGAACAGGCGCTGCGGGCCACGCTGGCGCTGCAGCCCGCGATGGGCGTCGACATCGATCCCTTCTTCGTCGCCTGGAACCTGCAGCCCGAACAGCGCCAGGCCGTGCTGCAGTCGGTGGCGCACCGCGCGCTGTCCGACGGCAACAGCACCCGCCTGTTTGCGCCGGGCCAGCTCGAAGCGGTGGCCGAGGCGCTGACTGCAACGCTCGTCGAGTATCACAAGCAACACCCCGACAGCCCCGGCATGATGCCCGAGCTGTTGCAACGTCAGCTGCCCGGCAAGCCGCGTGTGCTGGTATTCGGCCAGGTGCTGCGCGAACTGCTCGGCAGCGGCCGCGTGCAGCGTGCCGGGCCCCACCTGCGCCTGTCCGGCCATGAAGTGGCGCTGCCCCCCAACGAACAGAAGCTCTGGGAGCGGCTGCGCCCCTGGCTGGACGAAGGCGGCATCCATCCGCCCAAGATCAGCGACATGCTGGCGCGCGACCGCAGCCTGCACCGCGACCACGTGCTGCGGCTGCTGAAGAAGCTGGCGCGCTTCGGCAAGGTCTACGCCATCGGCGAGGAGTACTTCGTGCAGGCCCAGCACGTCTGCGCGCTTGCCCAGGCGGCGCAGAAGCTCGCGCGCGCCGACCCTCAGAAGCGCCTGAACGTGAAGGATCTGCGAGAATCCCTCGGCTTGAGCCGTCATCTGTCCGTGCCGCTGGTCGAGTTTTTCGACGAGGTCGGTTTCACGAAACGCGACCCCGAAGGACGCAAGATCCGCCGGGACGCCACCGACATGTTCGGCGGGTCATCGAATGCTTGAGTTCCATGGAAGAGGCACGTTCCCCGGTGGGGCGTCCGGTCTGCAAAACCGGGTGGGGCCGCCCTGCGGTCCCAGGTGGGTTCGACTCCCACGCTCTTCCGCCACCACCGCATGAGCACGCCTGCTTCGGCGGCGCCGGCCGCACCGGCGGCTGCACAACGGCCGCCCTCGCTCGACAAGCTGCTCGACCGGCCCGCGATGGTCGCCCTGATCGACGAACACGGCAGGCAGGCCGTGCTGGCGGTGGCGCGCGATCAACTCGTGCTGTGGCGCCAGGCCGCCGCGGCTGGTTTCGATGCCGCAGCCTTCGAATTGCGCTGCGCCGACCTGCTGCGTCGGCAGGCCACGCCGCATCTCAGGCCCGTCTTCAACCTCACCGGCACGGTGCTGCACACCAACCTGGGCCGCGCGCTGGCGCCGCCCGAGGCGGTGCAGGCCGTGGCCGATGCGATGAGCCGCCCGACCAACCTGGAATACGACCTGGCCGACGGCCAGCGCGGTGACCGCGACGACCACATCGAAGGCCTGCTGCGCGAGCTGACCGGTGCAGAGGCCGCCACCGCCGTCAACAACAACGCCGCAGCCGTGCTGCTGGTGCTCAGCAGCCTGGCGGCGCGCAAGGAAGTGCTGGTTTCGCGTGGTGAACTCATCGAGATCGGCGGCGCCTTCCGCATCCCCGACATCATGCGTCGCGCCAATGCCAAGCTGGTCGAGGTGGGCACCACGAACCGCACGCACCTGCGCGACTTCGCCGAGGCCATGTCGCCGCGCACCGGCCTGGTGATGAAGGTCCACACCAGCAATTACGCGGTGATGGGTTTCACCGCGGCCGCACCCGAAGCCGAACTGGCCGCGCTGTGCCGCCAGCATGGCGTGCCCTACGCGGTCGACCTGGGCAGCGGCACCCTGGTCGACCTGACACGCTGGGGCCTGCCGGCCGAGCCGACACCGGCGCAGGCCGTGGCGCAGGGCGCACAGGTCGTCACCTTCAGCGGCGACAAGCTCCTGGGCGGGCCCCAGGCCGGACTGATCGTCGGCGACAAGGCGCTCATCGCCCGCATCAAGCGCAACCCGCTGAAACGCGCGCTGCGGCTGGACAAGATGACGATCGCCGCGCTCGAGGCCGTGCTCAAGCTCTACCGCGACCCCGACCGCCTGGCACAGCGTCTGCCCACGCTGCGCCTGCTGAGCCGGCCGACGGGCGAGATCCGCGCGCTGGCCGAGCGCCTGGCGCCCGCGATTGCGCAGGCCCTGGGCGCGCGTGCCACGGTGCAGGTGCTGCCCTGCCGCAGCCAGATCGGCAGCGGCTCGCTGCCCGTGGACCGCCTCGACAGCGCCTGCCTGGCGCTGGGCGCGCCTGCCGGCGTGCGCAGAGCGGGCAGTTTCCCGGAACGCCTGGCCGCGGCCTTCAGGGCGCTGCCGGTGCCCGTGATCGGCCGTATCGAGGACGGGCTGTTCCGGCTCGACCTGCGCTGCCTGGACGATGGCCCCGACGCCGCGGCCTTCGTGGATCAGCTGGCCCTGCTGGAACTGCCCGGGGCGGGCTGAGCGGCCCCGCGGTCAGAGGCCACGGCAGCGTCTGCGGACGGGACGACGGCCGGCACATCGGGCAGCACGATGATCGGCGGGTCGGTGTCGGCAGCCGGCAAGGCCGGCAGGGCATCCTGCGTCGCGTCGTTCGCGGCGGTCCGCACGGGCTCGTCGTTCGCCGCCTCGCCGCCCTGCTCCTCCGCAACTTCCACTTCCACCTCCGCCACCACGCCCACCGGCGCCGGCGCGGCCTGCGCCAGTTCGTCGGCCGCGGGTTGTTCGGGCAGGTCGTCGTCCAGCAGGCCCAGCATGCGCGCCTGCACCAGCTGCCGCAGCATGGACTTGGGCAACGGGTCGGGTGTGTTGTAGTCGCTGATGTAGATGTCCAGCCCGTCCATCACGTTGTAGTGTGGGTCGGCGAACAGCTTCCTCATCGCCGAGTTCTTCACCTTCGCGTCGACGTCGCGTGCGATGAAGCGCGAGAAGTCGGACTCGGGTGTCAGCGCCTCGACGTCGTCCAACGTGAGCTTGGGCGGCGTGGCCACGGCCGGTGCCCCGGGCTCGGTGGTGTCGTCGGCGGCGGCGCCTGACCCCTGCAGCGTGCCGGCCGCCGCCAGGGGTGGCTGGGCGGCGACCACGACGGGTGCGGCGACGGGCACGGGCACCGGCGGCACGGCGGCCGGCGGCGGCTCCACGCCTTGCCGCACCAGCGCCTTGCGGCGCGACCAGCGGGAAAGGAAGTTGTCGTCCTGCTCGTTCATGGGAAGCTCAGCCGCAGCCGCTCTGGTTGTCGCGCTCCTGCGGGCTCAGGAATGAGTTTGCGCGCTGCTTGCGCTTCTGCTCGGGCCGGAAGTGTTCGTTGGTGAAGACGCGCAGCCACTCGCACAGCGGGTCGGGCAGCGGGATGTTGTCGACCCGCTCCTCGGCCGCCATCCAGCGGTCGCACTCGATGTAGGACACGCTGACCTGCTGCGGCCGGGCCATCAGCGGGTCGTCCTCGTCCAGACGCCACATCACGAACCATACCGGGCTGCCCGAGGTGAGGTTGAGGAAGTAGCCCTTGCACTCATCGGGGAAGAGCTCGATGCGGAAACCCGGATAGATCCAGCGCGAATGCCGGCCGTCGTCGAAGAGCTTGCGCGGCACCTCGCCGAACCCGCCCTCGTCCGGGATGACCTCGAGCACGCGGAAGGCCGCGTCTTCCCAGCGGTTGGGTTGCAGCACACGCTCCATCACCACCGCCACCGCCGCGCCGGGGCGTTCGCGTGGGCCGGGCGCGGCCGCGGCCGCGGGCGGACTTTCTTCGGGAGTGGCTTGCATGGCCCAGTCTAGCGCGCCGGCCCTGGTGCCGAGAGGGGAGACCACACGCCCATAATCGCCGCCTCGCCACGTGCCAGTGCCACCGGACTGATGAAGACCCTGATCTGCAATTGCAACCAGACGCTGCCGCTGGACGCGCCGGCTCTCCAGCGCGCGCTGGAGAAGACCCCAGGCGCCAGCACCGATGGGCTGGGCTTCACCCACACCCTGCTGTGCCGGCGCGAGGCCGCCTACTTTCAGCGCGCCGCCAAGGACACCACGACACAAGGCGAAGAGTTGCTGGTGGCCTGCACGCAGGAAGCCCGCCTGTTTCTGGAGCTGAACGCCGAGACCGAAGGCGCCGCAGGCGTGCAGGAACGCCCGATCCACTTCGTCAACATCCGCGAGACCGCGGGCTGGTCGCAGGAAGGCCGGCAAGCGACACCCAAGATCGCCGCCCTGCTGGCCGCCGCTCAGTTGCCCGCGGCCGAGCCCGTGTCGACCGTCAGCTACCGCAGCGCGGGTCGCTGCCTGGTGATCGGGCAGGCCGAAGCGGCCGAGCGTGCCGCCACGATGCTGGCCGACAAGCTGGACGTGAGCCTGCTGCTGTCAAGCACCGGCAGCGCCCTGGGCCAGACACGCAGCCACGCCACCTACAACGGGCGCCTGACGCGCCTGCAGGGCTGGCTGGGCAAGTTCGAGGCCGAATGGGAAAGCACGAATCCGATCGACCTGGATCTCTGCACCCGCTGCAACGCCTGCATCGACATCTGCCCCGAAGGCGCCATCGGGCTGGACTACCAGATCGACCTCAACGCCTGCAAGAAACACCGCGAATGCGTGCGCGTGTGCGACGCCGCCGGCGCCATCGACTTCACGCGCGAACCGCTGCGCCACGGCGAACACTTCGACCTCGTGCTCGACCTGCGCAGCGCGCCCGCCTTCAGCCAGCACCAGCCGCCGCAGGGTTACCTGCACGCGGGTGGCGACGAACGTGCAATGGTCGACGCCGTGTTCAAGCTGCGCGAGATGGTCGGTGAATTCGACAAGCCGCGTTTCGTCCGCTACGAACAGAAGCTGTGCGCGCACAGCCGCAACGAGCAGGTGGGCTGCAGTGCCTGCATCGACGTCTGCTCCACCACCGCCATCCGCAGCGACGCGTCGCGCAAGGGCCGGGCCAAGGGTCAGGCCTGGGGCGGCGTCATCGTCGACCCGTACCTTTGCGTGGGCTGCGGTGCGTGCAGCACGGTCTGCCCCAGCGGGGCAATGAGCTTTGCCTACCCGGGCACGGTGGACATGGGCCGGCGCCTGCGCACCATGCTCACCGCCTACGCCCATGCCGGTGGTCGCAATGCGGCGCTGCTGATCCACAGCCAGGAGGCGGGCACAAGGCTGCTCGACGAACTCGGCCGCGGTGCCAGCCTGAGCCGGCGTGACCGCAGCCTGCAGGGCCTGCCTGCGCGTGTGCTGCCGGTGGCGGTGTGGCACACGGCCAGCATCGGCATCGACCTCTGGCTGTCGGCCATCGCCCAGGGTGCCAGCCAGGTGTGGGTGATGACCACAGGCGAAGAGGCGCCCGAGTACCGACAGGCCCTGCAGGAACAGATGGACGTGGCGCAGGCGGTGCTCAGCGGCCTGGGCTACAGCGGCCAGCACCTGCGCCTGCTGGAAGTGCGCGATGCGCGCGACCTGCACGCCCTGGACGCCGCGCTGCGCGCGGAGCCGGCGCAGACGGTGGCGCGTGCCGCCGCCTTTTCGGCCCAGGCCGACAAGCGCGCCACGCTGGAACTCGCCGTCGACCACCTGCTGGCCCAGGCACCGAAGCCCGTCGACGAACTGCCGCTGCCGGCCGCCGGCGCGCCCTTCGGTTCGCTGATCGTGAACGCCGAGAAGTGCACCTTGTGCCTGAGTTGCGTCGGCGCCTGCCCCGAGGCCGCGCTGGCCGACAACCCCGACGCGCCGCAGCTGCGCTTCGTCGAGAAGAACTGCGTGCAGTGCGGCCTGTGCGTCACCACTTGCCCCGAGGACGCGCTGACGCTGCAGCCGCGGCTTTGGCTGGCCGACGGCGGCAAGGCGCGCAAGCAGGTGCGTGTCATCGCCGAGGCCGAACCCTGGAAGTGCGTGAAATGCGGCAAGCCCTTCGGCACGCTGCGCGCCATCGAGAACATGCTCAGCAAGCTGTCGGGTCACAGTGCCTTCCAGGGCGCTGCGGCCGAACGGCTGAAGATGTGCAGCGACTGCCGTGTCGTCGACATGTTCAGCGCCACCAACGAAGTCCGCATCACCGACCTGTAAACGCATGACTGACGCTGCCCCCCTCACGTTTTCCAGCCTCGATGACAGCGACGAACTCGCGCGTGCCGAGCTCTACGGCCTGCTCGCCCGCCTGTGGCTGGCGCCACCCGATGCCGAGCTGCTGCAGCAGTTCGGTGTCGCCGTGACCCAAGCGCCCGAAGCCGGTGGCCTGCTCGAAGGTCCGTGGATGGAACTGGTAGGCGTGCTGCGCGCCACCACGCCCGAAGCCGCCGCTGCCGAACACGCCGCGCTCTTCCTGGCCATCGGCAAGCCCGAGGTCTTCACCTATGCGTCCTACTACCTGTCCGGCTTCCTGCACGAGAAGCCGCTGGCCACACTTCGCGAAGACCTGGCTGCACTCGGCCTGACACGCGACACGCAGTCGACGGAGACCGAGGACCACATCGCCTACGTGCTGGAAGTGATGCGCTACCTGATCGCCGGCGACGACGTGGCCACCTGCAATCTCGAACAGCAGCGCCGCTTCTTCCGCACCCATGTGCAGCCCTGGGTCGGCCAACTCTGCAGCGCCGTGCGCGCACACCCGCGGGCGCGCACCTGGGCCGCGGTGGCCATATTCACGCAGGCCTTCATGGACGTCGAGACCCAGGGCTTCGACATGCTGGAAGTGTCATGACGCCGGCGATCCCCGACGCCGACATCACCGGCCTCATCCTCTGCGGCGGCCGCGGCACGCGCATGGGCGGCGTCGACAAGGGGTTGCAGAACCACGACGGCATCCCGCTGGCCATGCACGCGCTGCTGCGCCTGCAGCCGCAGGTGGGGCAGTTGATGATCAACGCCAACCGCAACCTGTCGGCGTACGAGTCGATGGGCGTGCCGGTGTGGGTCGACCCCGTTGCCGACTTCCCCGGCCCGCTGGCTGGCTGGCTGGCGGGCCTGGAGCAATGCCAGACGCCCTACATGGTGACCGTGCCCTGCGACACACCTGCCTTTCCCACGGACCTCGTGGCACGGCTCGCCGAGGCGCTGGTGAAGGACGACGCCGACATCGCGATGGCCGCCTGCCTGGAGGATGGCAAGCTGCGCACGCAGCCGGTGTTCTGCCTGCTCAAGTCCAGCCTGCTCGAGAGCCTGCTGCTCTACCTGCACGAAGGCGAACGCAAGATCGACCGCTGGACGGCGCGGCACCGCTGCGCCACCGTGGTGTTCGACGACCCGCGGGCCTTCTTCAACGCCAACACGCCGCAGGAACTGGCGCAGTTGCAGCGCGGCTGAAGGCGCCCCGCCACTGCTCAGGCCGGCCAGGACGCTGCGGCCAGGACCTGCCCACCACCGAAACTGCCGGCCTGCGGCGCGGCGCCGCCCGCCGACACAGACACGGCGCAGTACTTGAACTCGGGGATCTTGGCCACGGGGTCGAGCGCCGGGTTGGTCAGGTGGTTGATCGCCGCCTCGAACCAGCAGAAGGCCACGAAGACACTGCCCGGCGGCGTGCCCTCGTCGACGCGTGCATAGAGGCTGACCGCGCCGCGACGCGATTGCAGCGTCAGCAGTGCACCGGGCTGCACGCCCAGTCGGCGCAGGTCTGCCGAATTCAGCAGCGCCACCGGATCGGGCTCCAGCGCGTCCAGCACGCCGGAACGCCGTGTCATGCTGCCGGTGTGCCAGTGCTCGAGCTGGCGGCCGGTGATGAGCACGAAGGGGTAGTGCGCGTCAGGCCGTTCGTCGGGCGGCAGCACGTCGGCGGGAACGAAGCGCGCGCGGCCGTCGGCAGTGGGGAAGTGGTCGGTGAAGACGACGGCTTCACCAGGGTCCTGCTCGTGTTCGCAGGGGTAGGTCACAGCACCTTCGCGTTGCAGCCGCGCCCAGGTGATGCCGGCGATGCTGTGCATCACGTGGCGCATCTCCATGAAGACCGCGGCCGCCGCGGCGTCGCAGTCGCCGGGCGTGGCGCCGTAATGCGACCAGTCGAGGCCGAGTTCGCGCGCCAGCGCGGTCAGGATCCACAGGTCCTGCCGCGCCTGCCCCGGCAGGCCCAGGGCGCGGCGTCCCAGCTGCACGGTGCGGTCGGTGTTGGTGAAGCTGCCGGTCTTCTCGGCGAAGGCGCTGGCGGGCAGCACCACGTCGGCCAGCGCCGCGGTCTCGGTGAGGAAGATGTCCTGCACCACCAGCATCTCCAGCGCGGCCAGCGACTCACGTGCGTGGCGGACGTCCGGGTCGCTCATCGCCGGGTTCTCGCCCATCACCAGCATGCCGCGCACCGTGCCGGCCTTGATGGCGCGCATCACCTCCACCACCGTCAGGCCCTTGTCCAGGGCCAGGCGCTCGGGCGCCACACCCCAGGCCGCGGCCACATGTGCGCGCACGGCCGGGTCGTCGACGTGCTGGTAGTCGGGATACATCATCGGGATCAGTCCGGCGTCGGACGCCCCCTGCACGTTGTTCTGCCCGCGCAGCGGGTGCAGCCCGGTGCCCGGGCGGCCGATCTGGCCCGTCATCAGCGCCAGCGCGATCAGGCAGCGTGCGTTGTCGGTGCCGTGCACGTGCTGGCTGATGCCCATGCCCCACAGGATCATCGAAGCGCGGCTCGTCGCGTAGAGCCGCGCCACCGTGCGCACCGTGGCCGGCGCGATGCCGGTGAGCTCGGCCATCGCCTCTGGGCTGTAGGCGCGCACGTTCTCGACCAGCGCTGCGTAGCCCGTGGTGCGACCCGTGATGAAGGCCGCGTCGGTCAGACCCTCGGCGACGATGACGTGCATCATCGAATTCAGCAGCGCCACATCGCTGCCCGGCTTGAAGTGCAGCGCGTGCTGCGCATGGCGCGCGAGTTCGCTGCGCCGCGGGTCGATGACGACGAGTTGCGTGCCGCGCCGCTGCGCGTTCTTGATCCAGCTCGCGGCCACCGGGTGGTTCACCACCGGGTTGGCGCCGATGACGACGACGACCGCGGCCAGCGCCACGTCCTGCACCGGGTTGCTCACCGCGCCGGAACCGATGCCTTCGAGCAGCGCCGCCACGCTGGACGCATGGCACAGGCGTGTGCAGTGGTCGACGTTGTTGCTGCCGAAACCCAGCCGCACGAGTTTCTGGAACAGGTAGGCCTCTTCGTTGCTGCCTTTGGCCGAGCCGAAACCGGCCAGCGTGCGCGGACCGTGCGTGTCGCGCAGGCGGCGCAGGCCGCCGCCGGCCACGGCGAGTGCTTCTTCCCAGCTGGCTTCGCGGAAGTACTGGTGCGCCACGGCCGGGTCGGTGGAGGCCAGCGGATCCTTGGGCGCATCGGCACGGCGGATCAGCGGCAGCGTCAGGCGCTGCGGGTGGCGCGTGTAGTCGAAGCCATAGCGGCCCTTCACGCACAGCCTGCCGTGGTTGGCCGGGCCGTCGCGGCCTTCGACGAAGACGATGGCATCGTCCTTGACGTGGTAGGTGACCTGGCAGCCGACGCCGCAGTAGGGGCAGAGGCTGTCCACCTGCCTGTCGGGTGTGCTCAGCGGCACCTGCAGCGCCGGTGACAGCGCGCCCGTCGGGCAGGCCTGCACACATTCGCCGCAGGCCACACAGGTGCTGGCGGCCAGGGGGTCGCCGAGGTCGAAGACGATCTGCGCATGTTCACCGCGGCCGGCCAGGCCGATGACGTCGTTGGCCTGCTCACCACGGCAGGCGCGCAGGCAGCGCGTGCACTGGATGCAGGCGTCCATGTTCACCGCGATGGCGGGGTGCGACAAGTCGGCACGAACGCCCTCGCGTGCCGGAAAGCGCGGTGTGCCGAGCCCCAGCTTCGCGGCCCAGTCGTGCACCTCGTGGCGCAGCGTCAGCGCCGGCGTGCCGGGCGGCGGCAGGTCGCCCAGCAGCAGTTCCAGCACCATCTTCTGCGCGGCACGGGCGCGCGGGCTGGCAGTCTGCACCTGCAGGCCCGCGGTGGGCCGGCGGCAGCAGCTGGCGGCCAGGACCCGTTCGCCCTGCACTTCCACCATGCAGGCGCGGCAGTTGCCCGCGGGGGCGAGGTTCTCGCTCCAGCACAGGTTCGGAATCTCGACACCGTGGCGCTGTGCCACCTGAAGGAGGCTCTCGCCGGCCATTGCACAGACCGTCTGGCCGTCGAGCACGAAGTCCACCGGCGCGCCGCCGGCCGGTGTGCGGTCGCGCGCCTTCATGTGCCCTCCCCGTCCAGCACCTCGTGCGGAAAGTGGCGCAGCACGCTGTCGAAGGCGTTGGGCGCCGCCTGGCCCAGGCCGCAGATCGACGCATCGCGCATCACCTGCGAAAGCTCTCCCAGCAGCGACGCGTTCCAGCGCGGCGCGGCCATCAGTGCGCCGGCCTTGGCCGTGCCGGCGCGGCAGGGTGTGCACTGGCCACAACTCTCGTGCACGAAGAAGCGCATCACGTTGCGAGCGGCGTCCACCGCGCGGTCGTGCTGCGACAGCACGATCACCGCCGCCGAACCGATGAAGGCGCCGTGCGGCTGCAGCGTGTCGAAGTCCAGAGGCACATCGGCCAGACTCGCCGGCAGGATGCCGCCCGATGCGCCGCCCGGCAGGTAGCCGTAGAGCGTGTGGCCCTCGGCCATGCCGCCGCAGAATTCGTCGACCAGCTCGCGCAGCGTGATGCCGGCCGGCGCAAGCTTCAGCCCCGGCTGCCGCACACGCCCGCTGACCGAGAAGCTGCGCAGGCCGCTGCGGCCGTGTCGGCCGTGCGCCTTGAAGGCCGCCGCGCCGCCTTCGACGATGTCGCGCACGCAGTGCAGCGTCTCCAGGTTGTGCACCAGCGTCGGCAGGCCGAACAGCCCCACTTCGGCGACATAGGGCGGCCGCAGCCGCGGCAGGCCCCGTTTGCCCTCGATCGACTCGATCATGGCCGACTCTTCGCCGCAGATGTAGGCACCGGCGCCGCGCCGCAGTTCGATGCGCGGCAAGGGCGGCAGGTCGGTGGCGGCCTGCAGCAAAGCCAGTTCCGCCTGCAGCATCGCGCGGCAGCCGTGGTACTCGTCGCGCAGGTAGAGGTACGCGGTTTCGATGCCCACGGCCCAGCAGGCGACAAGCAGGCCTTCGATGAAACGGTGCGGGTCGGTCTCGAGGAAGTGCCGGTCCTTGAAGGTGCCGGGCTCACCTTCGTCGATGTTCACCGCCATCAGCCTCGGCCCGGGCATGGCGCGCACCGCTCGCCACTTGCGGCCGGCGGGGAATCCAGCGCCTCCCAGGCCGCGCAGACCGGCGTGTTCGATCTCGGCAATCACGTCATCCGCGTTGCGCCGGCCGGCCACGCAGTCCTGCCACAGGCTGTAGCCGCCGTGCGCGCGGTAGGCGGCGTAACCGGTGTGCGAAGGCAACGGGCAGGCTCGAACGCCGGCCGACACGGCCGCGTGCACGCTTTGGGCCGTCGCGCGTTCCACAGGGTGTTGATGCACGACGGCCACCGGCGCGGCGTCACACCGGCCGACACAGGGTGTGTTGATCACGCGAACCGCGCGCCCCAGCAGTGCGGGCAGCCGCGCCAGCAGGTCGCGCGCACCACCCATTTCGCAGGGCAGGCCGTCGCAGACGCGCACGGTCAGCGCGGGCACGGCCGGCAGCCCGCCGTCGGCGGCTTCCTTCAGCACGTCGAAGTGGTGATAGAAGCTTGCCACCTCGTAGACCTCGGCCATGGCCAGCCGCATCCAGTGCGCAAGGGCCACGAGATGCGGCGCAGGCAAGGCGCCCCAGCGGTCGTTGATGACGTGAAGCGCCTCGATGAGGCGGTCGCGCGGTGGCGGCGCGGCGCCGAGCCAGGACTGCAACTCGGCGAGCGCGGCGGGGTCGACTTGCCGGCCCTTGGGCGCACGTCGCGTGCGCTGGCGCTGGGCGTCGACGGCCTCGTTGGCGGGCTGCTCCGCGGTTGGCGCGGGCATGATGGGAATCGGAACACGGCTCACGCCGGCGAGGGTAATGCAGCCACGCTGCCGCGCGGCTGCGGTTGACCCTTACCCGCGCGGCGTGCGCGGTGGCGGTCGCGAGCGCCGGCGCCTCAAGCCGCGACGGGCGTGCGGATCAGGTGGTCGAAGGCCGAGAGCGCCGCCTTGGCCCCGTCGCCGGCGGCGATGATGATCTGCTTGTACGGCACCGTGGTCGCATCGCCCGCGGCGAACACGCCGGGCAGGCTGGTCGCGCCCTTGGCATCGACGATGATCTCGCCGTACTTGCTGAGTTCGACCGTGCCCTTCAGGAACTCGGTGTTGGGCACGAGACCGATCTGCACGAAGACGCCGGCCAGTTCCAGGCGCGTGACCTCGCCGCTCGCGCGGTCCTTGAAGAGCAGCCCGTTCACCTTCTGGCCGTCGCCGGTGATCTCGGTCGTCATCGCATGGGTGTGGATGGCCACGTTGGGCAGGCTCTTGAGCTTGTTCACCAGCACCGCGTCGGCCTTCAGGGTTTCGGCGAACTCGACGACCGTCACGTGGTCGACCACACCCGCCAGGTCGATGGCCGCTTCCACGCCGGAATTGCCGCCGCCGATGACTGCCACCTTCTTGCCCTTGAACAGCGGGCCGTCGCAATGCGGGCAGTAGGCCACGCCCTTGTTGCGGTACTCGGCCTCACCGGGCACGTTGACGTTCTTCCAGCGCGCGCCGGTCGACAGGACGACGCTGCGGCCCCTGAGCACCGCGCCGTTTTCCAGCGTCACGCGGATCGCACCGCCCGGCTGCGTGGCCGGTTCCAGCGCGGCCACGCGCTGGCCGTTCATGATGTCGACGTCGTAGGCCTTGGCGTGGGCTTCCAGCGCCGCGGCGAATTTCGGGCCCTGCGTTTCCAGCACCGAGATGTAGTTCTCGATGCCCAGGGTGTCGAGCGTCTGACCGCCGAAGCGTTCGGCCACGATGCCGGTCTTGATGCCCTTGCGCGCCGCATAGACGGCCGCGGACGCGCCGGCGGGGCCGCCGCCGACGATCAGCACGTCGAACAGCTCCTTGGCGCCGAGCTTGGCGGCGTCGCGCGCCGCGGTGCCGGTGTCGACCTTGGCCAGGATCTCGGCGATCTCCATGCGGCCGTTGCCGAAGGGCTTGCCGTTCAGGAAGATCGACGGCACGGCCATGATCTGGCGCTCTTCGACCTCGCCCTGGAACAGGCCGCCATCGATGGCGACATGCTTGATGCGCGGGTTCAGCACCGCCATCAGGTTCAGCGCCTGCACCACGTCCGGACAGTTGTGGCAGGTCAGGCTCATGTAGGTCTCGAAGACGAAGTCGCTCCCGTCGTCATTGCGCAGAGCCTGGATCTGCGCGATGACATCGGCCTCGACCTTGGGCGGGTGGCCGCCGGCCTGCAGCAGCGCCAGCACCAGCGAGGTGAACTCGTGGCCCATCGGGATGGCGGCGAAACGCACGCCCATGTCGGCACCAGGGGGCATGTTCGCGCGGCTGATGTTGAACGACGGCCGGCGCGCGTCGCTGCCGTCGAAGCGCACGCTGACCTTGTCGTTCAGCGCGGCGATCTCGGTCAGCAGTTCGCGCATCTCGGCCGAGGCCGGGCGGTCGTCGAGGCTGGCGACGAGTTCGATGGGTTGCTGCAGGCGTTCGAGGTAGGCCTTGAGCTGGGCCTGGATGGTGCTGTCGAGCATGGCGATCTCCTTCGATGGACGTGGGCGTTGCGGGCCCGGTCGACAACATCCGGGGCGGGTGCTGTCGACAAGGCCCGAAGGGCTTGTCGGTGGGTGGGCCCGGCAACACGAAGGCGCCGGGCGGGCAAGGGGGCGCAGGCCGGGCGCCTGCATGCGCCCGGCGCCGATGCCGCGTGTATCCCTGCGCAGGCAGGGATACCCGTCCTCGTCAGATCTTGCCGACGAGGTCCAGCGAAGGCGTCAGCGTCTTGGCACCTTCGTTCCACTTGGCCGGGCACACCTGGCCGGGGTGCTTGGCGGTGTACTGGGCGGCCTTCAGCTTGCGCAGCGTTTCCTTGACGTCGCGGGCGATCTCGTTGGAATGCACTTCCATCGTCTTGATGATGCCGTCGGGGTTGACGACGAAGGTGCCGCGCAGCGCCAGGCCTTCTTCGGGGATGTGCACGCCAAAGGCGTTGGTCAAGGTGTGCGTGGGGTCGCCCACCAGCGGGAACCTGGCCTTGCCGACGGCCGGGCTGGTCTCGTGCCACACCTTGTGCGAGAAGTGCGTGTCGGTGGTGACGATGTAGACCTGCGTCTCGAGCTTCTGGAACTCGGCGTAGTTGTCGGCCGCGTCCTCGATCTCGGTCGGGCAGTTGAAGGTGAAGGCCGCGGGCATGAAGATCAGCACCGACCACTGGCCCTTCAGGCTCTGTTCGGTGACTTCGATGAACTTGCCGTTGTGGAAGGCCTGGGTCTTGAAGGGCTGGACTTGCGTGTTGATCAGGGACATGAACTGACTCCGTAAAGGTTGAAGAGGAGAGGGAAGAAACTGTTGACGAAGTGGATTTTGGTTGCACCGCAGCATTTGCGGGTTTGATTGAGGAAATCCCGCCGATATAGAACCGCTATCGCCCGCGCCGGGCGTCGCCCTCGGGAAACGAGAACGGCCGCCCGAAGGCGGCCGTTCTGTTCGGGGCAGGGCCCGGGTCGGGCTCAGGTGCCTTTGGACACCGTGATGGTCGGGAACTTGGACGAGAAGTCCTTGGCCTTGGCCGCGATCTTCACCGCCACCTGGCGCGCCACGGCCTTGTAGATGCCGGCGACATCGCCTTCGGGGTCGGCCACCACCGTGGGGCGGCCGGCGTCGGCCTGTTCGCGGATGGCCATCGTCAGCGGCAGCCCGCCGAGGTAGTCGACACCGTACTCCGACGCCATCTTGCGGCCGCCGTCGGCACCGAAGATGTGCTCGGTGTGGCCGCAGTTCGGGCAGCAGTAGACCGCCATGTTCTCGACGATGCCCAGGATCGGCACGCCCACCTTCTCGAACATCTTCAGGCCCTTCTTGGCGTCGAGCAGCGCGATGTCCTGCGGCGTGGTGACGATGATGGCGCCGGTGAGCGGCACACGCTGGCTGAGCGTCAGCGCGATGTCGCCGGTGCCCGGCGGCATGTCGATGAGCAGGTAGTCCAGGTCGCGCCACTGCGTCTGGTTCAGCAGCTGGTCGAGCGCCTGCGTGGCCATCGGGCCGCGCCAGATCATGGCCTGGTCGGGTTCGATCAGGAAGCCGATGCTCATGACCTGCACGCCGTAGTTCTCCATCGGCTCGATGCTCTTGCCGTCGGCACTCTCGGGGCGGCCGCTGATGCCCATCATCATGGGCTGGCTGGGGCCGTAGATGT
>JAURZK010000135.1 GCA_030653505.1 Rubrivivax sp. | reverse complement strand
AGTGAGCGCAGCGAGTTATGCGGCACGCCCTCGAGGCGAGCAGCGCAGGGCAGCCTGAGCGAAGCGAAGGCCGCCACAGTCGGCGACGCCGCCGGGTACCGCCTGCCGCGACCCGCCCCAACCGTCGAACGCACAAAGCAGACGCACGCCAACGTCTGCAACGGGCCGAAAGCAGAACCTGCGCCCCGCACACCCCACGCGCTAGTCGTTCGCCGGCCTACCCACCAATTGCACGTCCAATCGCGGCTCGGTCAGCTTGGGGTCGATGCGGCTCTCGACGAAGATGCGCTGCGGGTCGATGCCACGGTCCGTCAGGTACTTGCGCAGGGCCTGCAGGCGGGCCGGTGTCAGGTCGCGTTCGCCCTGGCCGCTGCCGTCGATCTGCCACGGACCCACGGGCACCAGCAGCGCCACCTCGACCTGCAGCCCCAGCGCGTTGAGGACGAGTTCGGTGAGCTTGCTCTTGGCGCTGTCGGTGAGCTGGTCGCCCCTGAAGAGGCCACGCGCGGGCAGTGAGACGGTGCGGGTCCTCTCCTTGTCGTCCACCAGCGGCTTGGTCAACGGCGCAACCGGCTGGTCGCCCGGCGCGGCGGCCCCTGGCCCGGCGACCAGCAGCAGGGCAGCGGCCACGAGAGCGGTCAGCAGGGCGGCGGGCAGGGCGGTCAGGCAGTTTGTGCGCGCGGTGACGGCAGGCAGGTGCATGCGGCTTCCTTTCTAGGGTGCCGGCATTGTGGCGGTTCCGGCCCGACGGCGTGTGGCAGGCATCATGCCGCCATGCGCCGCTTTGCCGAGCTTTACCGCGCCCTTGACGCCAGCACCGCCACGCAGGCCAAGGTGGCGGCGCTGCGCGACCACTTCCAGCACGCTCCCGCGGCCGACGCCGCCTGGGCGGTCTACTTCCTGGCCGGCGGCAGGCCGCGCCAGTTGGTGCCGACTGCGCTGCTGCGCGAGGTCGCGTGCCGCCAGGCCGGCATCGACGACTGGCTGTTCGATGCCTGCTACCAGGCGGTGGGCGACCTGGCCGAGACCATCGCCCACGTGCTGCCACCAGGTTCGTGCGCCGAAGACACCGGGCTGGCCGCCTGGATGGAGCAGCGCCTGCTGCCACTGCGCGGCCTGGCACCGGCCGAGCAGGCAGCGCGCATCGCCGCCGCCTGGGACGGGCTGGACACGGCGGGCCGCTTCCTGCTGGTGAAGCTGATCGGCGGTGGTTTCCGCGTCGGGGTCAGCCGGCTGCTGGTGCAGCGTGCACTGGCCGAGGTGGCGGGCTTGGAGGCGCAGGTGATGGCGCAGCGCCTGGTGGGTTGGACCGACGCCCGTTCCCCGCCCAGCGCCGCACGTTACGCAGCGCTGCTGGCGCCGGTGGCGGCCGACGCCGACGGCCATGTGGACCGCGGTGGCCAGCCCTATCCGTTTTTCCTCGCGCACGCATTGCAGGCCGCGCCCGAAGCCTTGCACGACACCTTGGGCCCGACCGGCGACTGGCTCGTGGAATGGAAATACGACGGCGTGCGCGCCCAGGTGGTCAAGCGTGCAGGCCAGGTGTGGATCTGGTCGCGCGGCGAGGAACTGGTGACCGAGCGCTTCCCGGAAGTGGTGCAGCAGGCCGCGACCTGGCCCGACGGCACGGTGGTCGATGGTGAACTGCTGGTCTGGCCTGCCGGCAGCGCCACGCCCGCGCCCTTCAACCTGCTGCAGCAGCGGCTGAACCGCAAGACGCTGCCGAAGAAGCTGCTGGCCGATGCGCCGGTGTCGCTGCTGGCCTACGACCTGCTCGAAGCGGACGGCGTCGACCGGCGCGCCGAGCCGCAGGGCCGGCGCCGCGATCGGCTGGAGGCCTTTGCCGCCGCACAGCGCCTGCGCCTGTCGCCGGCCGTCGTGGCCGACGACTGGGCCGCCTACGCCGCGCTGCGGGGCAGCGCACGTGAACGGGGTGTCGAGGGTTTCATGCTCAAGCACGGCACTTCGCACTACGGCAGCGGCCGCACGAAGAGCGAGGGCACGTGGTGGAAGTGGAAGGTCGACCCGCTGGCGGTGGACGCCGTGCTCGTCTACGCCCAGGCCGGCCATGGCCGGCGCGCCAGCCTCTACACCGACTACACCTTCGCGGTGTGGAGCCGCGCGCCGGCCAGCGCCGCAGAGGCGCAGGGCGTGCTGGACGCCATCGCGCGGCGCGAGCCTGCACCCGCACGCAGCAGCGGCGCGCTGCAGCTGCTGCCCTTCGCCAAGGCCTACTCGGGCCTGAGCGACGAGGAGTTCAGGGCCGTCGACCGTGTCATCCGCGCCACCACACTGGAGAAGTTCGGCCCCGTGCGCAGCGTGCGTCCGAGCCTGGTCTTCGAGATCGGCTTCGAGGGCCTGCAACCCAGCCCGCGCCACAAGAGCGGCGTGGCGGTCCGCTTCCCGCGCATGCTGCGCATTCGACACGACAAGCCGCTGCACGAGGCCGACACGCTCGAAAGCCTGCTGGCGTTGGCCGCAGGCGCCTGACGTGCGCCGGCCTGTGGGGGTGTGTGCCTCATCGAGGCCCGCGTCATCACTGGCGGCGGGCTCTCCCGCGCCGTGACCGCGGGCTCGCGCGGCGCGGTCAGCGCGTGCCGGCGTCGTCGTCGGGCCCCGGGCCCAGCGCCACCAGCGCCAGCAGGCAGCCCTTGCCGGCGGGGTCGGCGCTGGCCAGGGCGAGCAGTGCCGGCGCCTGTGCCGGGCCCGCCGCCAGCTGCAGTTCGCAGCGCTGCGGCGCGCCGCCGCCCTGCACGCGGGCCAGCAGCGTGTACAGGTCCCGGCCACTGCGCGCGGCCAGGAAGGGTGTCAGCAGCTTGCCGCGCAGCTCGTCCCGCGTGGCCCCCAGCAGCTGCGCCGCGGCGTGGTTCAGCTCGACCACGCGCGTGGTGGTGTCGAGCGTCAGGTAGGGCACCGGGGCGTGGTCGACCAGCGCCGTTCGGCGGCTCAGTTCGGCCTCGAGGTCGTCGCGCGAGCGGCGCAGCTCCTCCTGCTGCAGTTCGAGCTCGACCTGGTGCACCTGCAGTTCGTGCAGCAGCGCCAGGGCGTCGGGGGCGGTTTCCGGCGACGAGGCCAGTGCGTGCAGCACCGCCAGCGCCTGCGAGGGGCTGGCGCGCCCGGCTGGTTGGGTCGTGCTGCCGGTCAGGTGCGCGAGTGCGCGCTGACGCAGGCTCAGGTTCTCTTCGGCTTCGCGGGCGGTGGTGGACATGGGGGCTTCCTGCAGTAACGGTAGGGGGCGGGCGCTGTGTGCGCCTTCAGGTGGCGCGCAGTCGCGCTTCGAGGGCCTTGGCGGCCGTGATGTCGATGAAGGTGATCACCAGGCCCTGGATGGTGTTGGCCAGCGTGCGGTAAGGCTTGATGCGCACCAGGAACCACAGGCCGTCGGTGGTCGTGATCTCCTTCTCGGTCGTGCTCAGGGTGCGCAGGGTCTGGCGAGCGTCTTCGTCTAGCTGCGGGTAGACCAGCGTGCTGGCCAGGTCGGTCAGCGGCCGGCCGACATCGCCTTCGCGCAGGTGGATGATGCGCGGCATCTGCTCGGTGTAGCGCCGCACGTTGAGGTCGTTGTCGAGGAACAGCGTCGCGATGTCGGTGCTGTTGAGCAGGTTCTGCATGTCGCTCTGCGCCAGCGCCAGGTCGTCGAGCTTGGACTGGAGTTCGCCGTTGAGCGTCTGCAGTTCCTCATTCATCGACTGCGACTCCTCCTTCGACGTCGTCAACTCCTCGTTGGCCGACTGCAGCTCTTCGTTGGTCGACTGCAGTTCCTCGTTGGCGGCCTGCAGTTCCTCGGCCGACGAGCCCATCTCCCGGCCCAGCGCCTGCACTTCATCGCGCAGGCGCTGCAGCTCCTCGGCCAGGACGGGGTCGGGGCTGCCGGGGCTGCGCCGGCGCCGCCGCGGCTTGCCTGCGCCTTCCGGGCCGGCGCGGAAGGCGATCATCACCAGCCCGACCAGCGCCTGCGGTGCCTGCAGCGCGTGCACGCTGACGTGCACTGTCTGTCCGTGGCCTTCGTCCAGCGGCAGGCCGGGCAGTTCCACCGGCTGCGCGTCCTGCAGCACGTGGCGCAGCGCGCCGGTGATCTGCGTGCGGATGGCCGGCCGCGCCATGACGTGGATGTTCCAGTTCGCCTTGCCCGCGGCCGGTTCCAGGAAGCGGCCGACGGCGCCATGGACATAGATGACGTCGCCCACGTCGTTGACCAGCACGGCAGGTGGCGCAAACGCCTGCAACAGGGCCCGTTCGGCCAGTGCCTGCAGGTTGGCGGTCGGGCTGGCCGGGGCTGTGATCACGTGTGACTCCTGATGGGGCTTGCGGGTGTGCAACGGCGGCTTGACGGGGAACTCGACGGCGCGTGCGCTGCCGCCCATCTCGCTGCGACTGTAGATCCGCGACTTGGCACTCACCGGCGTGAACCCGGACTGCGTGCGGCCCATCGTCTCCGCGGTGCCGAGCACGAGCACGCCCCCCGGGCGCAGGCTGAAGCTGAACAGCGGCAACAGGCGGCGTTGCAAGGGCGCGGTGAAGTAGATCATGAGGTTGCGACAGCACAGCAGGTCGAGCCGCGTGAAGGGCGGGTCCTGGATCACGTCGTGCTGCGCGAACAGCACCCTCTCGCGCAGCTGCTTGTCGATGATGTAGCCCGTGCCGTGCGGTGCGAAGAAGCGCGCCAGGCGCTCGGTGCCGACATCGGCGGCGATCCGCTTCGGGTAGAAGCCGCGGCGCGCCACCGCGATCGCGTCGGCGCTCAGATCGGTGGCGAAGACCTGCAACGATCGTTTGCCGCCGCCGGGCAGCGCGTCGGCCGCCTCCTGGAACACCATGGCCAGCGTGTAGGCCTCTTCGCCGGTCGAGCAGCCCACGACCCAGGCGCGCAGCCTGGTGCCTTCGGCCGTGCGCGCCAGCAGCGCCGGCAGCACGTCGTCGCGCAGTTCCTGCCACACGCCGGGGTCGCGGAAGAAGCTGGTGACGCCGATCAGCATCTCGTTGAACAGCAGGTCGAGCTCGCCCGGGTTCTGGCGCACGAAGCCTTCGTAGGCGGCCCGCGTGGTCAGCCCGTGCACCCCCATGCGGCGCAGGATGCGGCGGTGCAGCGTGCTCGGTTTGTATTCAGACAGGTCGTGATGGCTGCGCCGGCGCAGCTGTTCGAGGATCGACGCCAGGGCCGCGGCGTCGCTGCTGTCGCTGCCCTCGGGCCGCAGCAGCGCCGCGTGGCGCTCCGCGGTGACCTGCAGGATGCGCGCGGGCAGTGCGCCGGCCTCGTCGGTGATGTCGACACAGCCCGTGGCCAGGGCATTCTTGGGCATGGCGTCGAAGGCGGCCGACTGGGGCGCCTGCACCAGCGTCAGCCCACCCTGCGACTTGATGGCCTGCAGGCCGACACTGCCGTCGGCGCCCATGCCCGACAGCACCACGCCGATGGCGCGCTCGCCCTGGTCGCGTGCCAGCGAAGAAAACAGCAGGTCGATGGCCAGGCGCTGCCCGCGTGGCTTGGCTGCCGGGCCCAGCTGCAGCGCACCGCCCTGCACGGTGAGCTCTTGGTTGGGCGGTATCACGTAGACGCTGTCGGGTGCCACGCGCTGGCCCTGCACGGCCTCGCGCACCGGCATCGCCGTCACGCGCTGCAGCAATTCGCTCAGCATCGTGCCATGGGTCGGGTCGAGGTGCTGCACGACGACGTAGGCCAGCCCGCTGGAGGCCGGCACCTGGGCCAGGAACTGCTCCAGCGCGGCCAGCCCACCCGCCGATGCACCCAGCCCCACGATGCGGGTGCCGACGGGCGCGCGCACGGGCAGGCTGTCGGCGCCACCTGGGGTCGCCGGCAGCACGGCCTGCGTAACAGGCGGAACTTCGCCCTTGACGGTGCGCTGCGGGCCCATGCTGAAGTATGGCGCCGGCCGCGTGGCTCCGCAGCGCGTCTGCATCCTGATACCGTGTAGGCCTCGGCTGACATGGCGACGGCCTGGAGGCCGGTCGACGGCGATGCCGTCGGCGTGCAGCATTGCAGAGTGAAACGGGTGTTCGCGCTCTTCGAGCGTGCCGCCCGTGACGGCCGGGCGATGTCGCCGGGCCAACAGCTGAGACGGGGTCTGTCATGCCGAACACCAAAGCCATTCGATTGCCTGCGCCACGTGCGCAGGGCCTGCTCTGCCTGCCGGCCGGGGTGCGCTCATGAACGGCAGCAAGCTCGCAGGCATCCTGCTCATCGTGGCCGGCGCGCTGGCCCTGATCTATGGCGGCTTCAGCTATACCAAGGACACGCACCAGGCCAAGCTGGGCCCGATCGAGTTGTCGGTGACTGAGAAGCAGACGGTCAACGTGCCGATCTGGGCCGGCGCCGGCGCAGTCATCGCCGGTATCGCGTTGCTGGCCTTCGGCGGACGGCGCGGCTGAGCCCCGGCAGGCCGTGCACACCTACGCACGGCCTCGGCCCGCACGGGCCCGGCAGGGGGGGTCTATGCTTCGGGTGCGCGCCCGGTTGCAGGCGCTGTTCACACCGAAGACCAATGCCGATGGACGAGACCCCTTGCAGCGCCTGCCCGTTGCGGCCGCTGCCGTTGTTCCAGGGCCACACGCCCGAAGAGACCGCCCTCGTGCAATCGCTCAAGCGGCGCGAGGTCACGCTGCCCGCCAACGAGACGCTGATCCACGAAGGCCAGACCGATGCGCCGCTGTACACGCTGCGTGAGGGCTGGGCCTTCCGCTACAAGACGCTGAGCGACGGTCGCCGGCAGATCCTGAGCTTCCTGCTCGCCGGTGACTTCATCGGTGTACAGCAGAAGATGGCCGACGCCGCCGCCCACGGTGTGGACACGCTGACCGACGCGCGCTTCTGCGTCTTCCAGCGCGACTCCTTGTGGGAACTGCACCGCCAGTCGCCGACCATGGGCTTCAACATCACGTGGCTCACGGCGCACGAGGAGTCGCTGGTCGACGACACGCTGCTCTCGGTGGGCCGGCGCAGCGCCGAGGAGCGCATCGCGACGCTGCTGATCCTGCTCTTCAAGCGCGCTGCTGCACTGCAGCCCGACGCCGGGGTGGGCGGCGTGCCCTTCCCGCTGACGCAGCAGCACATCGCCGACGGTCTGGGCCTGTCACTTGTGCATACCAACAAAACTTTACGCAAACTGGAGCGGCGTGGTCTGCACCACATCGCCGACGCGCGATTGTTCATGCGCGACGTGAGGGCGCTGGCGCGCCTCGCTGACCTATGGGGAGACGGCCGGCCGCCGCAGCGGCCGCTGATCTGAGCGCTGCGTCTGCACACCGTTGGGGGATACGTCTTTCGACACAGGGCGCGGGGAGGGGGGGTCCTACATTGCTGACGGTTCCCAGTCGAATCACCTCGGCATACCCCATGCAATCCACGTTTCCCCGCCCCTCACAGAACCGCCTGCTCGCCACGCTGCCCGCCAGCGACTGGCTGGCCATCAACGCTTTGGTCGAATGGGTCGAACTGCCGCGCGGCAAGCTGTTGTACGAAGCGGGGATGGGGCTGACGCATGTCTACTTTCCCACCACCGCCGTCGTGTCGTTGACGTCGACGATGAAGGACGGCGCCTCGGCCGAGATTGCCGTCGTCGGCTGCGAGGGTGTCGTCGGGGTCTGTGCCTTCATGGGCGACCTGCGCTCGCTCAGCAACGCCGTGGTGCAAGGCGCCGGCCAGGCCCTGCGCATGCGTGCGGCGGATCTGCGCGAGGCGTCGCGCCAATCGGCGCCGCTGATGCAGGCCCTGCTGGGCTACACGCAGGTGCTGTTCGCGCAGATGGCGCAGACCTCGGCCTGCAGCCGTCACCACGCGCTCGACCAGCAACTCTGCCGCTGGTTGCTGCTGCACCTGGACCGGCTCAGCGGCAACGAGCTGGCGGTGACGCAGGAGCGCATCGCGCAGATGCTGGGCGTGCGCCGCGAGGGCGTCACGGTGGGCGCGCTGAGGCTGCAGAAGGCCGGCGTCATCCGCTACGCCCGCGGCCGCATTGCCGTGCTGGACCGCGCCGGCCTGGAAGAGCGCTGCTGCGAGTGCTACGCCGTGGTCAAGGTCGCCTACGACCGGCTGCAGCAGGCCTGCAGCCCGCGTGAGGTCTGCGCGGCCTGAGCCGCCGTTGCACTGAAGTTCGGGGCAGCCCGGCTCAGGCCACGCGCAGGCGCAGCCGCCGGGCGAAAGCCAATACCTCGGGCGGCGCTGGCGGGCCGGGCTGCGGCGTGGCCAGCACGGTGGCCAGCACACGTTGCAGCGTCTCGGGCTGCGGCGCCAGGGGGCCGGCGAAGCGCAGCTCATCGCCCACCACGACGACCAAGGTCGGGAAGGTCTCGACGTCGAATTCGCCCAGCAGCTCGGCCTCGTCCTCGATGTCGATCCAGTGCGTCTGCAGACCGGGGTGCTGCGACCGCAGGGCCAACGTGACACGTTCGAAGGCAGTCATGTAGTCGTCGCACAGCCGGCACCAGGCGGCGCACAGGCAGGCCACGTGCAGCCCGGGTGTCGTTGGCGCGGCTGCTGCGGGCGTCTTCACGGGCGGGCCCGGCTCGGCCTAGATGTCGAAGGCCGTGCCGGGCTCGGCGGCCATCGCGCGTTCGACCACCTCGCGCGTCAGCGGCGAGGCGAAGCTGCGGATGAACTCGAAGACGTAGCCGCGCAGGAAGGCGCCGCGGCGCAGCGCCAGGCGGGTCATGTTGCTGGCGAAGAGATGGCGCGCATCGATGGCGTGCAGGTTGGTGTCGCGCTGCTCGTCGAAGGCAATCGCGGCGATGATGCCCACGCCCATGCCGAGCTCGACATAGGTCTTGATGACGTCGGCGTCCATCGCCGAGAGCATCAGCTCGAAGACCAGGCCCTGGCGCCGGAAGGCCTCGTCGATGTGGCCGCGGCCGGTGTAGCCCGGCTCGTAGGTGATGACCGGGAACTGCGCCAGCCGCGCCAGCGTCAGCGGCACGCCGCAGCGGTGATCTTCTGCCAGCGGGTGGGCGTGTGGCACGACGACGACGTGGGTCCACTGGTAGCAGGGCAGGGCCACGAGGTCCGGGTAGCTGGCCAGCGCCTCGGTGGCCACGCCGATGTCCGCCGTGCCGTCCAGCAGCATCTCGGCCACCTGCCGGGGCGAGCCCTGCTGCAGGTGCAGCGCGACCTGCGGGTGGGCGGCGCTGAAGTCGCGCACCGCCAGCGGCAGCGCATAGCGCGCCTGCGAGTGCGTGGCCGCGATGGTCAGCGTACCGCGGTCCTGCGACGCGAACTCGTCGCCGGCGCGCTTCAGGTTGTCGGCTTCCTGCAGCAGGCGCTCGACGATGGGCAGCACCGTCGCGCCGGGCGGGGTCAGGCCGGTCAGGCGCTTGCCTGCGCGCTCGAAGAGCACGATGCCGAGTTCGTCCTCGAGCTCGCGGATCTGGCGGCTGACACCAGGCTGCGAGGTGTGCAACACCTCGGCCACCACCGTGAGGTTGAAGCCCTGGCGCACGGCTTCGCGCACCGAACGCAATTGCTGGAAGTTCACGGCTGTGCGAAGGGCGGCGATGCCCTGCTGGTGCGGAAGCCGGATTATGGTCGGCCGGCCCACCGCGGCCGGGGCGGCAGTGGCCAGCCCCGACGCGGCAGAGATGCCGTCAGCGGAACAGGCCCAGGCGCTGTGCTTCCAGCGCTGCCTCGGCGCGCGAGCTCACGTTGAGCTTGCGGTAGATCTGCTTGACGTAGTCGGCAATCGTGTGCCGGCTCAGGCCCAGTTGCACGCCGATCTCGGGCAGCGTGTAGCCCTTGGCCACGCGCAGCAGCACCTCGCTCTCGCGGTCGGTGAGGTTGACGGCGGGAATGGCGTTGGCATTCGACGCCGGCTTGGCCTTGGCGCTGAAGTAGGCCATCACGCGGCGCGCGATCGAAGGCGACAGCGGCGGCTCGCCCTGGCTGATGCGGTGCAGCTGCTCGCTGATGAGCTCGCGCGCCTGCTCCTTCAGGATGTAGCCGAAGGCGCCGGCCTGCAGTGCCGGAAAGAGGTGTTCGTCGTCGTCGTGGATGGTCACCACCACGCTCTGCGCCTCGGGCTGCAGGTCGCGCAGCTTGGTCACCACGTCGACGCCGCTGCCATCCGGCAGGCCCAGGTCGATCAGCGCGAGGTCGAACTTCACCGCGCTGACGAGCTCGATGGCGTCGTGCACGCGGGCACTTTCGGAGATCGTCGCGCCCGGAAAGACCTGAAGCACGAGCTTGCGCATCCAGGCCCGGATCTCGGGCAGGTCTTCCAGCAGCAATATCGTCTTCATGGGGTTCTGCGCAGAGGGGGCGATTCGATGTTATCGGCCGTGCTGCGCCGCATCATGAGGGCTCGGTCGCGCGATCGAGCGGAACCGTGAGCCGTATCACGGTTCCATGGCCGGGTGTGCTCTCCACCAGGCACTGTCCCTGCAACTGCTTGGCGCGGTGTTTCATGCTGGCCAGGCCGTGGCCGCGGTCGAGGCGGCCGTCGATCTCGCTGGCGATGCCGTCGCCGTTGTCCTGCACGACGAACTGGAAATCGTTGTCGGTGATGCCGGCGTGCACCGTGCACTGCGTGGCGCCGCTGTGTTTGATGATGTTGCTGGTGGCCTCGCGCAGGATGCGTGTCGTTTGCACGTAAGCCCGCGCGCTCAGCGTCTGCGGCAGGTCCTCGGGGGCGTTCCACTCGCCTTCGATGCCGGCCTGGCCCAGGCGCGAGACGACCTCGGCGCGCCAGTCGCCCAGGGCGTCGGCCAGGCGCACCGGCCGGCCGGTGAGGCCGCGCACGCTCAGGCGCATCTCCTCCAGGGCCTCGCGTGCCAGCGTGCTGATGCGTTCGCTGTCGCTGGTGTGCACGATGGTCAGCAGCTTGGCGCCCAGGTCGTCGTGCAGGTCGGCGGCGATGCGCTTGCGTTCACGTTCGGTGACCTGCTCGACACGCAGCTCGGCCATCTGGCGGAAGTTGTGCTCGATTTCCACAGTGGCCTCGAGCACGCGCTGCTCCAGCATGGCCTTGTCCTGCTCGGCATGCTTCAGCGCGCGCCCGTGCTGCTGCACCAGGCGCAGCCCCACCAGCACGAAGATCACGGGCACCAGCAGCTGCGCCACGTGCGAAGCCAGCGTCAGCCGCGAAGGCAGCTCACCCGTCCACTGCGCGGCGAACTCGATGACGCCGGCCAGCGTCACCGCGCCCAGCAGGCCGGCCATCGGCCGCCAGGTGCGACCCTGGTGCTGGTGGTGCAGGTGCCACACCGAAGCGGCCAGCACCTGGCCCGCCAGCAGCACGTACCAGACGCTGGCCACCGCGTGCAGTCGCTGCGGCCCGGCCAGCACCAGCGACACCGACAGCAGCGCACATTGCACGGGCAGGCCGATGTCGGCCACGGGGTGGCGGACGCCCGCGTAGCGCAGCAGGAACTGCACCGCCGCCCAGGTGGTGAAGCCCAGCATCGCGCAGACCAGGAACTCGGTCTCGGAATGGCCCAGTGGCATGCCGCGCAGCCACAGCCTGCTGCCCACCAGCGCCCAGCCCACGCACAGCGCGCCGAAGTAGGCCAGGTGGCTCTCGCGCCGGTTCAGGAATCCCAGCACGAACATGAAGCCGCCCATCAGCAGCAGCGTCGCACTCACCGCCTGCGGTGCCCACACCTGCAGCGCGGTCAGCCGGGCATGGCGCACGGCCAGTTCGGACTGCGGGCCGACCACCAGTGCCGAGATCGCGCCGGCGCGCTGGCGCGAGCCCACCTCGGCCAGCGGGTGGCCGACGAGCCGGATGTCGAGCACGTTGCCGTCGCTGCGCAGCAGCGCGGCGGGCAGGGTCACCAGCTGCGGGTGATTGCAGTTGTGCGTGTAGGGCGCGTTCATGCGGCCGCCGCTGTGCAGCTTGTCGCCGTTGAGGTAGATCTCCAGGTTGCTGCAGACATGTTCGATGAACAGCGCGTGCAACTCGTCGCCGGCGTCGTCGTCGGGCAGCGGCGGCAGCGCGACGCGGTACCACAGCGGGCCGCGCTGGCCGGGACGCGTACGGTCCCACTCGTCGGGCAGCGCCACCAGCTGCGCCGGCGCCGCGGTGGGGAAGGCCGGGCCGGCGCCGTAGGCGCGCAGCGCGGTGTCCAGGGTCAGCGTCTGTGCCTGCGCCTGTGGATGCGCCAGGGCCCACAGCAGGCCCAGCAGCAGCACCACTGCGGCACGCCACGGCGCAGCACGCGCCGCGAACTTCGGTGGGTGGTCTGGTGCAGTGGCCATGGCGCGGGGCATTGTGCATGTCGGCCCGGTGCGGCCCGCGCTGCGACAATGGGCACCCGTGCGCAAATGCCGCGCCCTCCGGCCCTCGCCTTGATCCGCCGCCACGCCTTCGACAACGCCGACAACCGCCGCCTGGCCCACCTGTGCGGGCCGCTCGACGCCCACATGCGCAGCATCGAGGGCGCCCTGGGCGTGACGCTGGCGCGGCGCGATGCCAGCTTCCGCATCGAGGGCCCGCGCGACG
Source organism: Rubrivivax sp. (assembly GCA_030653505.1). GTDB lineage: Bacteria > Pseudomonadota > Gammaproteobacteria > Burkholderiales > Burkholderiaceae_C > Rubrivivax. The sequence continues at coordinate 53,915 of JAURZK010000135.1, read as the reverse complement.
GCGTCGAGCGCGCGGTGCGCCTGCTCGACGCGCTGTACCTGAGCGCGGCCCAGCCCATCGGCGAACGTGCGCTGCAGCTGGCGCTGCTGAAGTACGCCGCCACGGTGCCAGGCGCGCCGCAGGCGCCGACGGTCAACGGCGGGCCCGACGGCGACGGCGACGTCGTGCTGCACACGCGACATGCCGACCTGCGCGGCCGCACGCCCAACCAGGTGCAGTACCTGCAGCAGATCCTGGCCCACGACATCACCTTCGGCATCGGTCCGGCGGGTACCGGCAAGACCTTCCTGGCGGTGGCCTGCGCGGTCGATGCGCTGGAACGCCATGGTGTGCAGCGCATCGTGCTCACGCGCCCTGCGGTGGAAGCCGGTGAACGCCTGGGCTTCCTGCCCGGCGACCTGGCGCAGAAGGTCGACCCCTACCTGCGCCCGCTGTACGACGCGCTGTACGACCTGATGGGTTTCGACCGTGTCGTGAAAGCGATCGAGAAGCAACAGATCGAGATCGCGCCGCTGGCCTTCATGCGCGGGCGCACGCTCAACCACGCCTTCATCATCCTCGACGAAGCACAGAACAGCACACGCGAGCAGATGAAGATGTTCCTCACGCGCATCGGCTTCGGCAGCAAGTGCGTGGTGACGGGCGACGTGAGCCAGATCGACCTGCCCAAGCACACGGCCAGCGGCCTCGTCGACGCCCACCGCGTGCTGCGTGGTGTCGAAGGCCTGGCCGTCACCGAGTTCACCGCCGCCGACGTCGTGCGCCACCCGCTGGTGGCGCGCATCGTCGAGGCCTACGAACGCCACCGCGCCGGCGAGGACGAGCGGTGAAGGCCGGGCCACCGGCCGCACGGGCGACGCGGCCTGCCCTGCAGCTGTCGCTGCAGTTCGCCGACGCGCGCCACCGCGCCCGGCTGCCGCGCCACCGCGTCGCGCGCTGGGTGCGCGCGGCGCTGCAGGCGCCGGGCGAGATCACGGTGCGCATCGTCGGCGCCGACGAAGGTCGCGCGCTCAACCGCGACTACCGCGGCAAGGACTACGCCACCAACGTGCTGACCTTCGACTACGCCCACGAGCCGGTGGTCGTGGCCGACCTGGTGATCTGCGCGCCGGTGGTGGAAGCCGAGGCGCGCGAACAGGGCATCGCGCTCGAATCCCACTACGCGCACCTGCTGGTGCACGGCACGCTGCACGCGCAGGGCTACGAACACGACGGGGTGCCAGAGGCCGAGGCGGCGGCGATGGAAGCGCGAGAGACGGCAGTGCTGGCCGGCCTGGGCGTCGCCGACCCCTACTCGCGCCGAGGTACCTGATCAAGCTTCCCGCCACGGAACCGGCTTCGCCGGGCCGTTGGCGGACGGCCTGCAGCGAGGACGCTGCAGGCGCTCGCAGGCGAGAAGCCGTCCGCAGGGACTGTTTCTCGTCCGGCTCGCCCCCCTCGGGGGGTAGCGAGCGCCAGCGAGCTTGGGGGCCTCACTTCGTGCCGAACAGCCGGTCGCCTGCGTCGCCCAGCCCCGGCACGATGTAGCCGTGCTCGTTCAAGCCGCGGTCGATGGCCGCGGTGTAGATCGGCACGTCGGGATGGTGGCGTCGCATGTTGTCTATGCCTTCGGGCGCGGCCACCAGGCTGACGAAGCGGATCGACTTCGGCTTCGTCTCCTTCAGCCGGTCGACTGCCGCCACGGCCGAGTTGCCGGTGGCCAGCATGGGGTCGAGCACGATGGCGTCGCGCTCGTCCATGTTGTGCGGCATCTTGAAGTAGTACTCCACGGCCACCAGCGTCTTCGGGTCGCGGTACAGGCCGATGTGGCCGACACGCGCCCCGGGCACCACTTCCAGCATGCCGTCGAGAAAACCGCTGCCGGCGCGCATGATGACCACGAACACGGTCTTGCGCCCTTCGATCACCGGCGCCTGCATCGTTTCGAGCGGGGTCTCGATTTCTATCAGCTGCGTGGGCATGTCGCGCGTGACCTCGTAGGCCATCAGCATGCTGATCTCGTGCAGCAGGCGGCGGAAGCTGCTGGTGGACAGGTCCTTCTGGCGCATCAGCGTGAGCTTGTGCTGCACCAGCGGGTGGTCGATCACGTGGACGGGCGCGGGGGGGGTCATCGTCGGGTTTCGTGCGGGTGAGGGCTAGAAGAGGGTGCCGTCGCTGTCGATCTTCAGCGGCGGCGCGCCGTCGCTGCGCAGCTCGAGCGCGATCTCGCGGCCGGCGGCCCAGGTGCCGCCTTCCAGGATGCAGGCCAGTGGCAGTTCCTCTGCGGACTTGCCGAGCTGCGCGCGCACGATTGCGGCCAGCTCGTCGAGCAGCGCGACGGTGAGCGCGCGCCACTCGACGATGAAGTCGTCCTGCGGTTTCCAGGTGCGCGTGAGCGCCCTGGCGTCGCGGGGCACGATGACGCCGCCGTCGATGAGCAGGCCGCCGTTGCGGTATTCGGGCAGGCCGGTCAGCGCGTCCAGGCCGGTGACCCGCACGCCGGCCCATTGCAGCGGCTCCAGCAGCGAATAGCTCAGCCACTGGCTGAGCTTGTGGAAGGGCACGTAGCCGCCGGTGGTCGGGTCCCGGCCCGCCGAGGCGCCATCGCCGGTGAGGTCGCCGGCCCAGCGGTGCGGCCAGACGTCGCCGGCGGGCAGGCCCTGCACGCGGCTGCCCGCGGTCCAGATGGGGCCCAGCACACGCAGCACCTCGCCCAGCACGGCCGCGGCGGAAACCTCCGTGCGTGCGCCGCCGCCTGTCGCATCCTGGACCAGGCGGTCGTAGAGCAGGCCGGGGCGCGCCGGTCCGCCGGCACGGGCGGCTTCCTCGCGCAGCGCTGCACCCAGGCGCACCAGCAGCCCGGCGCGGCCTTCGAGGCCGACCACCGGGTTGGCCGCGCTGCTCTGGAACAGCGCGCGCAGCACATCGGCGTCGATACGTTCCAGCGTCGCGGCGTCGACGCGCAGCGGGTCGTCAGGCGTGGCCGAGAACACGCCGTTCAGGAAGCCGTGCCAGGTGGCGACACCCAGGCCTTCGGAGCGCTGCAGCACGAGATCGGTGCCGGGCTCGGTGTAGCGCCACGCGGGCCCGGCACCGGCATCGAGCAGCACACTCACCACCGTGAGGTCGAAACGTGCGCGTGCCGCGTCGGCGGTGCTCCGGCCTTGCAGCAGCGCATCGAGCGCCGGCTTGCGGTCGAGACCGCCGGCCTCGAAGTGGCGCCAGCGGCTGTGGTACGGGATGTTCAGGTCGGGGTAGCGCTTGAGCGTCAGCGCCACCACGCGCGCGGCCACCGCAGGCAACTGGTGGCGGTCGATGGTGAAGTACTCGCTGACGTTGTCGTCCGCCGCACGCAGGATGGCTGCGCAGCGCACGCGCACGGTGCCGGGGTCGCGCAGCAGCGCCAGCGGGTGGCGCTTGTCGGGGGCCAGTTTCAGCAGGGCCTTGCGTTCTTCACTCAAGCGCACGCCCCTTGACCTGGGCCAGGTCGGCCGTGCTGGGCACGGCGCCGTCGGTGAAGTAGCCTGCGGCCACCTTGGCTTCCATCTCGACCTTGGCGTCGGCCGGTATCAGTGCATCGGGGATCTTCACGCGTTCGCCTACCTCTATGCCGCTGCCGGTGATGGCGTCGTATTTGTCGTTGCTCATGCTGACGAGCCGGTGGATCCTGCTGATGCCCAGCCAGTGCAGCACGTCGGGCATCAGTTCCTGGAAGCGCATGTCCTGCACGCCGGCCACGCACTCGGTGCGCAGGAAGTACTTGTCGGCGCTGTCGCCGCCCAGCTGCCGCTTGCGGGCGTTGTAGACCAGGAACTTGGTCACCTCGCCCAGGGCACGGCCTTCCTTGCGGCTGTACGCAATGAGCCCCACGCCGCCGGCCTGCGCGCCGCGTATGCATTCCTCGATGGCGTGCGTGAGGTAGGGCCGGCAGGTGCAGATGTCGCTGCCGAAGACGTCGCTGCCGTTGCACTCGTCGTGCACCCGCGCCGTCAGCGTGACGTTCGGGTTCGCCAGGTCGCGGATGTCGCCGAAGACGTAGAGTGTCTGGCCGCCGATGGGCGGCAGGAAAACTTCCAGGTCGCTGCGCGTCACGAGTTCGGGGTACATGCCGCCGGTCTCCTCGAACAGCGCGCGGCGCAGGTCGGCTTCCTTGACCTTGAAGCGTTCGGCCACGCCGGGCAGCCACCACACCGGCTCGACGGCGACCTTGGTCACGGTGGCCGACGCGTCGTCGAGCAGGATGCGCCCGTCCACCGCCAGGCGCTGGAAAGCCAGCGCCTGCTTGATCTCGGGCAGGTGGATGTGGGCCTTGGTGACGGCGATCGTCGGGCGGATGTCGTAACCCTGTGCCATCCATTCGGCGAACACCGCCTGCACGCTGGCACCCCAGGGGTCGAGGCTGACGATCTTGCCCGGTTCGCCCCACTGCGGATAAGGACCCACGAGGTCGGTGGGTGCGGTGTCGGTGAGATCGGCGCGGTGGCCGCGCGTCAGGTTGCCCGCGGCCACGGCCAGCGCGCGGTAGACGCCGTAGCTGCCGCTGTGCGTGCCGATGACGTTGCGCTGGCTGCGGTTGGTGGTGCTGCCGACCACGGGGCCGCGCTCCAGCGCAACGGCGGCGCCCCAGCGGATCGCGGGCGCGCCGGCGCTGTCCTGGCCGGGGTGCGAGGTGAGCCGGATGTGGCGGGTGGTGGGTGTGGTGGTCATGGCGACGCGCGGGGCGGAAGGTGCGGAAGATACGCTACCCGCGGCGGCGGCGCGTCGCCGTGAAATTTCGCTTGTGCGGTAGCAGACCGGCGCGAGAATGCGGCCGACGGCGAGCAGGCCGTTACATCACGGGGATCGGAGGGGAAGCATGAATGAACTTCGAGGCGCCGCACTGGTGCTGGCCATGGCCTTGCTGGCGGGCGGTACGCAGGCACAGACGCTGTCGCGGGGCCTGCCCGCGCCGCCCATCGACGTGACGGTGGTCGACGGTGCCATCCGCGTCTCGCAGGCCAGTGTGCGTACGGGTTCGGGCACGGCGACCTTCGCCTGGCAACTGGGCACCGAAGGTTACCGCTTCACCAGCGGCAGCATCGACTTCGGCGATGCGCAGGGCTTTTTCAGCTGCGCCACCTACAACTACGGGCTGGGCGTACGCTGCACGAAGAGCGCCCAGGCGCCCAGCGGGCAGCTGCCCTACCGCATCCGGCTGAGCGACGGGCAGGCGATGCTGGAGATGCCGCAGCCGAACATCTTCATCATGAACGACTGAAGCCGGGCTGCGCGGCAACCCCGCCGACGCGCTTCAACTTGCGCGCGGAGGCAACTGGGCGCGAACGCGCGCGAGCGCTGTGCCCAGTTCTGAGCGCAAGCCAGCGTCTCCGGCCCGGGCCAGCGACTCGGCTTCGTCCAAGGCCTGCCAAGCGGCGATGGCATCGCCGGCAAGCCCCTCTGCTTCGGCACGTTGGCACCACAGCAGGCCCATGCTCACGGTGTCGCTCAGCGCCTCCAGCAAAGCCAGGCCCTGCGCCAAGCCGTGGCGGCTCGCACCGACGTCACCCTGGCGTGCGTGCGTCAAACCCCGGTGGCCAAGGAGTTGGCCTTCGGTGCGCTGGTCGCCGAGCTGCCGCGCCAGCGCCAGCGCGGCCTCGTAGCGGGCCAACGCCTCGTCCAGTCGCCGCGCGGCGTCGTGCACCAGCCCCAGGTTGCCCAGCACGATGCACTCCAGCCGCACATGCCCGAGTTCACGCGCCACGGCCAGGCCCTGCTCCAGCGCGTCGCCTGCCCCTTCCGGGTCGCCCTGCAGCAAGCGCAGCATGCCCAGGTTGCACAGCGTGTTGCCCTCGCGTGTGCGGTCGCCCATCTCGCGCATCACCTCCAATGCGGCTTCGCTGTGCTGCAGCGCTTCGTCCAGGCGGCCGCGCGTGGCGTGCAAGTTGCCCAGGTTGCCCAGCAGGCTGCCTTGCCAGCGTCGGTCGCCCGTGCGCAGCGCCAGCGCCAGCGCGGCATCAAAGTGGCCACGCGCCTCGTCGACACGCCCGGCCTCGAAGCTCACCCCGCCCAGGCCGTTGAGCGCGGCACACTCAAGCGCGGCGTCGCCCAGTCGGCGTGCGAGTTCGAGCGCATGGCCATGCGCTTGGCGCGCCGCTTCGGCTTGCCCGGCCCGTGCATGCAGGCCGCCCATGCGTACCGTCACACCCGCCTCGCAGGCGGTGTCGCCGGCGGCCTGCGCGTGGGCCAGTGCCTGTTCGTAATGCTGGCTGGCGGCCTGGCGCTGGCCCGATGCCTCCAGCGCCCCGCCCGACACCGCGTGGGCATGCGCCGCCTCGCGCCCGGCCAGCCCCGGCATTTCGCACACCTGCGCCGCCAGGTCCACGCCCACCTTGAAGGGCCCGCGCAGGTTCAGCACCGCCCAGGCGCCGTCCAGCGTGCCCACGGCCTGCGCCGTGTCGCCGCGCGTCACGGCGCGACGGCAGGCGACGACCAGGTTCTCCAGCTCGGCGCGGCCTTCCGCCGCCACGCGCGGCGGCCCCAGCGCCGCGAACCACGCACCATGACGGGCCTGCGCCGCGGCCAGTGCCGCCGGCCCGCTGCCGGTGTAGCGTCCCTCGGTGAGCAGGTGCTCTTCGGCGTAGGCCTGCACGCTGACCAGCAGGTCGAAACGGTCGCCGGCGAGCGGCCGCACGAAGCTCTTGTCGACGAGCGAGTTCACGACGTCCAGCGTCCAGGGCGGGTCTTCGAGCAGCGAGAGGGCGATCACCGCCTCGGCCGATTCGAGCGTGAAGCCGCCCTCGAACACCGACAGCTGCGCCAGCGCGGCCTTCTCCGCAGTGGGCAGCAGGCCCCAGCTCCAGTCGAAGGTGGCGCGCAACGTGGCCTGGCGGTCGAGCCGGCCGCCGCTGCTGCTCAGCAGCTTGAAACGTTCGCTCATGCGTGCCAGCAAGGCCCGCGGCGCCAGCGTGCGCACCCGCGCGGCGGCCAGTTCGATGGCCAGCGGCAGGCCGTCGAGCAGCGCCACCAGCGTGGTGATGGCTGCCTCGTCCTCGGGCCCGGGGGCGAAGTCGCGCTTGGCGGCGGCGGCGCGGCGCGTGAAGAGCGCTTGTGCGTCGCGTGAGGGCAGCGGCGCCAGTGCGAGTGTTTCTTCGCCCGGGATGCCCAGCACTTCGCGCGTGGTGGCCAGGAAGACGGCCGCGCCGGCACGGTCGAGCCAGCGCCCCAGCGTGGCCTCGGCCAAGCGCGCCAGGTGCTCGAAGTTGTCGACGATGACCAGGCAGCGCCCGCGCCCCGCGATGGCCTGGCCGATCTGCACAACCGGGTCTTCCTGCCCCAGCGGCACCTGCAGGCCCTGCGCGACGGCACTGCACAGGCCTTCCAGGCTGCGCGCCGGCGCCAGGTCGCAGAACCACACGCCGCCGGGGAAGTCGCCCATCCAGGCCCAGCCGAAGCGTGTCGCCAGGCGGGTCTTGCCGCAGCCGCCGATGCCCAGCAGCGTCACCAGCCGCGCACCTTCGTCGAAGTGCCGCGCCAGCGCCTGCAGCGCTTCACGGCGGCCGACGAAGGCGTCGCGCTCGGCCGGCAGGCTGTGGCGCAGCTCGCGCAGCGGCAGCCACAGGTCGCCCTGGCGCACCACGCGCCAGACCTTGGCGGCGTCGGGCGGCGGCGTGAAGGGCGCGCCCTCGTCGCCCACTTCGTAGAGCTGCAACGGCGCGGGCAGGCCCTTGACCTGCCAGTGGCCGTGCGAGACGACGCGGTGCGGCGTGGGCCCGAGGGCGTCGATGGCGGGCTGGGTCAGCAGCGTCTGCCCGCCCAGCGCGGTGGACATCACACGCGCCGCCAGGGGCTTGCTGACGCCGTCGACCTCGAAGGGCTTGGCGCCCAGCGCCACGTCTTCGGCCGGTGTCTCGCGGATCGTCACCTGGCCCACGTGCAGCCCGGCGCGCGCCTTCATCGGCACGGGCAGCGCGTTCAGCGCGCGGTGGTAGGCCAGCGCGTAACCCAGCGCGTCGGCGGCCTGTGCAAAGAGCAGCAGGAAGCCGTCGGTCTTGTCGATCTCCTGCCCGCGCCACTGGCGCAGCAGGTCGCGCGCCACGCGGTCGTGCGCGGCCGAGAGGGCGGCCGCGGCATCGTCACCGAGCTGCTGCGTGAGCGCGGCGCTGTCCACCAGGTCGGTGAGCAGCAGGGCGACGGGTGTGTCCATGCCGCAAGTATCGGCGGGCGCCGGCGGGCGTGGGTGTCAGGCCAGGCCGCGAATGGGCAGGGCGGCGCTGCGCTGCGGCCAGTTCTCGGTGGCATAGCGGGCCGTGCCGTCCGTGTCATTCAACGTGCAGGCCAGCCGGCGCTTCGCGCTGCGGCTGGGCGGGCTGCCGGCCGCATGAAGGTCGTCGACTGCACGGTGGCGATGGCCTGCACGTGAGCTGACAGCCTAGACTGCGCGCCGATGCGCATCCTGAGCCTGGGCCGCCGGCCCTACACCGAGACCGAAGCCGCGATGCGGGCCTTCACGGCCGCGCGCACGCCCGACGCCGAGGACGAGCTCTGGCTCGTCGAGCACGAAGCCGTGTTCACGCAGGGCATCGCCGGCCGCGAGGCGCATGTGCTGGCCGCCGGCGACATTCCCGTCGTGCGCACCGACCGCGGCGGCCAGGTCACCTTCCACGGCCCTGGCCAGGTGGTGGCCTACCCGCTGCTGGACCTGAAGCGTCTTGGCGTCTACGTCAAGGAATACGTCTTTCGCATCGAGGAAGCGGTGATCGAGACCTTGTGGGCCACCGGCGGCGTGGTCGGCCACCGCGTGCGTGGCGCACCGGGCATCTACGTGCGGCTGGACGATCCGTTCAGTCATGCGCAGCTGGTCACCACCAGCCTCGACCCCTTCGCCGGGCTGGGCAAGATCGCCGCCTTGGGCATCAAGATCAGCCGCCACTGCAGCTACCACGGCGTGGCGCTGAACGTCGCGATGGACCTGGAGCCCTTCACGCGCATCGACCCGTGCGGCTACGCCGGCCTGCGCACGGTGGACCTGCGCGCGCTGGGCGTCGATGCCACGTGGGACGACGTGGCGCAGCGCCTCGCCCAGCAGCTGCAGGCGCGGCTTTCGGCCTGAAGTCGGCGCCAAGCCCGCGTCAGCCGTGGGCAGGGGGGCGGTCGCTAAACTCGGCGTCTTCCCGCTTTCCGCTGCCCCGGGCGCCCCGCTCCGGAGCGCCCGCCCCATGAGCACGCCCCCGCCGGCCACCTACGACGCCACCGCCAAGCAGAAGTCGCAGGCCAAGACTTCCCGCATCCCGATCAAGGTCGTGGCCGCCGACCCGGGCTCGGTGTTGAAGAAGCCCGAGTGGATCCGTGTCAAGGCAGGTTCACCCAGCACGCGTTTCTACGAAATCAAGCACATCCTGCGCGAGCACAAGCTGCACACGGTGTGCGAAGAAGCCAGCTGCCCGAACATCGGCGAATGCTTCGGCAAGGGCACGGCCACCTTCATGATCATGGGCGACAAGTGCACGCGCCGCTGCCCCTTCTGCGACGTCGGCCACGGCCGGCCCGACCCGTTGGATGCCGACGAGCCGCTGAACCTGGCCAAGACCATCGCGGCGCTGAAGCTGCAGTACGTGGTGATCACCAGCGTCGACCGCGACGACCTGCGTGACGGCGGCGCCGGCCACTTCGTCGATTGCATCCGCATGACGCGGGAACTGAGCCCGGCCACGCGCATCGAGGTGCTGGTGCCCGACTTCCGCGGCCGTGACGACCGGGCGCTGTCGATCCTGCGCGAAGCGCCGCCCGACGTGATGAACCACAACCTGGAAACCACGGCGCGCCTGTACAAGGAAGCGCGCCCGGGTTCCGACTACCAGTTCAGCCTGAACCTGCTGAAGAAGTTCAAGGAACAGGTGCCCGGCGTGCCGACCAAGAGCGGCGTCATGGTCGGCCTGGGCGAGACCGACGAAGAGATCCTGCAGGTGATGCGCGACATGCGGGCGCATCACATCGACATGCTCACCATCGGCCAGTACCTGGCGCCCAGCGGCCACCACCTGCCGGTGCGGCGCTACGTGCACCCCGAAACCTTCAGGATGTTCGAGCGCGAAGCCGCGGCCATGGGCTTCAGCCACGCCGCGGTGGGCGCGATGGTGCGCAGCAGTTACCACGCCGACCAGCAGGCCCACGCGGCCGGCGTGGCCTGACGCGCTCTCGAACCGTTGCCACGGCCACCTTGGCAAGGCTGCACGAACGCAAGTTTGCGGCAGCGCAACATGGCGGGTTCTCAAGTTTGACTGGCCGCAATCCGCGCTGCGCGGCCGCGGTGGAGCATGGTGCCTGGTTCAAACCGACAGGAGTTCGCCATGTTCCGCCTTTCCAGCCGCCTTGCCCTCGCCGCCGCCCTGGCCGCCGCACTGTCCAGCCCGGCCTGGGCCGAGAAGCCCATTCCCATGCCCGAGGCCAGCGCGGCCGAGCAAGCCGTGCTGCAGAAGTTCGTCAGCGCCTACATGAGCGGGCTGCCGAGCAACGAGTACTACGACCTGACCGCCCAGGACGTGGCCGACAAGCTCAAGGCCAACAAGGGCGACTTCGTCATCGTCGACGTGCGCGTGCCCAAGGACAAGAAGTTCGACAAGGGCCACATCCCCGGTGCCATGTTCATCGGCGTGATGGACCTGGCCAAGCCCGAGTCGCTGGCCAAGCTGCCCAAGGACAAGGACATCATCGTTCACTGCGACACGGGTCAGCAGCAGAACAAGGCCGTCACCGCGCTGCGGCTGCTGGGCTACAAGGCCTATGCGATGAAGTGGGGCTATATGGCCTGGTCACCGGCGCCGCCTACCGCGTTGACGCTGGCCGAGATCCAGAAGTCCATCGCGCCGGGCTACCCGGTCGAGAAGTAGGTCGGCACAACGCCGCCCGGTGCTGCATCGCGCGGTCCGTGGCGGCGGCACTGGCACGCGCGCTGCGCTACGCTTGCGGCCTTGTCTTGCCGCAAGGCTGATACGCATGCGCGTCCTCATGGCACCCGGGGTGATCTGCAACGGCCCCTGCGAATTTCGAGCGGCGCGGGCGCCTCGTCTCCGGCCGGCGATGCCATCCGCCGGCCCTTCGGCGAGCCTCCTCCATTCACTGCCGAAGGGCGTTGCCTGCGATGAATCCTGCCCATGACACCTCCACTGGGCTGGACGCGTTGTTGCGCGCCATGCCCAAGGCCGAGCTGCACATCCACATCGAAGGCTCGCTCGAACCCGAGCTGATCTTCGCGCTGGCGCAGCGCAACGGCGTGGGGCTGCCCTACGCCAGCGTCGAGGCGCTGCGCGCGGCCTATGCCTTCACCGACCTGCAGAGCTTTCTCGACATCTACTACGCCGGCGCGAGCGTGCTGCAGAAGGAAGCCGACTTCAACGACATGGCCAGTGCCTACTTCCAGCGCGCCGCGGCCGACCACGTGGTGCACGCCGAGATCTTCTTCGACCCGCAGACGCACACCGACCGCGGCGTGCCCTTTGCCACCGTCATCCAGGGCCTGGCACGCGCCTGCGCACGCGCCCGGGCCGAACTCGGCATCAGCAGCCAGCTGATCCTGTGTTTCCTGCGCCACCTCAGCGAAGAGGCGGCTTTCGCGACGCTGGAACAGGCGCTGCCCTGGCGGGCGCACTTCATCGGCGTGGGCCTGGACAGCAGCGAACGCGGCCACCCGCCCGAGAAGTTCGCGCGGGTCTTCGCGCGCTGCCGCGAACTGGGCCTGCAGCTCGTCGCGCATGCTGGTGAAGAAGGCCCGCCGCCCTACATCTGGAACGCCCTGGACGTGCTGCACGTGCAGCGCATCGACCATGGCGTGCGCTGCCTCGAAGACCCGGCGCTGGTGCAACGCCTGGCGGTGGAAGGTGTGCCGCTGACGGTGTGCCCGCTGTCCAACGTCAAGCTCCGCGTCTTCGGCACGATGGCCGAACACAACCTGCCCGCGCTGCTGGCCGCCGGGCTGTGTGTCACCGTCAACAGCGACGACCCGGCCTACTTCGGCGGTTACGTCAACCAGAACTTCGTCGAGACCTTTGCCGCGCTGCCGCAGCTGACGCGCCAGCATGCCTACACGCTGGCGCGCAACAGCTTCAAGGCCAGCTTCGCCCCGCCCGAGGACAAGGCGCGCTGGACGGCCAAGCTCGACGCCGCGTTTGCCGCCGCGGCCTGACGCCGCGCGCTACTTCACCTGCAGCCTGCTCAGGTGCTCGACCAGCGCCAGGATGCGGCCGCTGACGAAGGCTTCCGGGTTGTAGGGCACGTCGACGTAATACTCCCCGGCCCTGACCTTGTATTCCTGGCCCCAGATGGGCATGTCGCGCGTGCCGTGGCCCTTGCCGGCGCCTTCGATGATCTCGAAGGTGTTCGCCACCGGGAACACGCCACCGTTGCGCTTGGCCAAGGTCGTCAGGTCGGGCGCGTCGGTCTTCAGGAAGTTGTTGTAGACGCCTTTGCCCTTGGCGTCGCTGCCATGGCAGACGGCGCAGTTGTTCTCATATTCGCGCTTGCCGAGATCCGGGCGCTTCTGCGCCAGCGCCACGGTGCAAGCCGTGGCCGTCAGGCCCAGCAGCAACAGCTTCGCTGCTTGTTGGATCTTCATGGTCTTCTCCTTCCAGGGTTCTGGCCTCTGCGTCGCGGAAGCACGGCTGTGAACCACGCGGTCCCCAACGCCGAACCAGTGTGCGCCGGCACGGTGCGCCGGCGTTGAGCGGTATCAATTTGCCGCGGGCCGCCACGCTGCACGGGCAGCGCGGGCCCATGGCGGCGCGGGCTTACCGGCCAGCGCACGGCGCGCCGGCGCGGCATGGGTTACCTTCGCTGCATGACGACCCTGCGACCCCCTTCCCTGCGCGCCCTGGCCTGGCGCCAGGCCCTGCGTGACTTCCGCGCCGGTGAACTGCGCCTGCTGGCCGTGGCGGTGACGCTGGCGGTCGCCGCGCTCACCGCGGTGGGCTTCTTCGCCGACCGCCTGAGTTCGGGCCTGGAACGCGACGCACGCCAGTTGCTGGGCGGTGACGCCGCCATCAGCAGCGACCGCCCGGCGCCGCCCGAACTGGTGGCCAAGGCGCTGGCGCTGGGCTTGCGCGTGACCCAGAACGTCGGCTTCCCGAGCATGGGCCGCGCCAGCGAGAGCCAGGGCGGCGCCACGCGCCTCGTGGCGGTGAAGGCGGTGGGCCCCGAGTACCCCCTGCGTGGCCGGCTGCAACTGCGCGACGCGCCTGGCGCGCCGCTTCAGGTGGTGGCTGCGGGCCCCGAACCGGGCACGGCCTGGGTCGACCCGGCGCTGCTCGACGCGCTGCAGCTGAAGGTAGGTGACCCACTGCTGCTGGGCGACGCGACGCTGAAGATCACGCGGCTGATCGTGCTGGAGCCCGACCGCGGCGCCGGCTTTGCCAGCTTCTCGCCGCGTGTGATGCTCGCCGCGGCCGACCTGCAGGCCACCGGCCTGGTGCAGCCGGCCAGCCGCGTCAACCACCGGCTGCTGGTGGCCGCGCCGCCCGGCATGGACGGCGCGCGCGGCGACGCCGTCGTGCGCGAGTACGAGAAATGGGTCAACGCGCAGATCAAGAGCGTGCCGCTGCGCGGTGTGCGCCTGGACACCGTGGAGAGCGGTCGCCCCGAGATGCAGCAGACGCTGAACCGCGCCGAGAAGTTCCTCAACCTGGTGGCGCTGCTGGCGGCGCTATTGGCCGCGGTGGCGGTGGGCATCGCGGCGCGCGACTTCGCAGCCCGCCACCTCGACGACTGCGCCATGCTGCGGGTGCTGGGCCTGAGCCAGCGCCGCATCGCCGGCGCCTATACGCTGGAGTTCGCTCTGGTGGGCCTGGCGGCCAGCGTGCTGGGCGTGCTCATCGGGCTGGCCGTGCACAACGTCTTCGTCTGGTTGCTGGCCGGGCTGGTGAAGGTGGCGTTGCCGGCGCCGGGCTGGGGGCCGGCGCTGTTCGGCATCGGCGTCGGCATGACGCTGCTGCTGGGCTTCGGCCTGCCGCCGGTGCTGCAACTGGCGCGTGTGCCGGCGCTGCGCGTCATCCGGCGCGACGTCGGTGCGTTGAAGGCCTCCTCGCTGGGGGTGCTGGCGGCAGGCGCGGGCGGCTTCGTGATCCTGCTGCTGGCCGCGTCGGCCGACGCCAAGCTGGGTGCCATCGCGGTGGGCGGCTTCGCCGTGGCCATCGGCCTCTTCGCGGCGCTGTCGTATGGCGCGGTGAAGCTGCTGAAGAAGTCCGTGCCCGAGAGCCGCGCGCCGCGCTGGCTGGTGCTGGCCACGCGCCAGATCGCGGCGCGGCCGGCCTTCGCGGTGCTGCAGGTCTCGGCCCTCGCCGTCGGCCTGCTGGCGCTGATGCTGCTGGTGCTGCTGCGCACCGACCTCATCGCCAGCTGGCGTCAGGCCACGCCGCCCGATGCGCCGAACCGCTTCGTCATCAACATCCAGCCCGATCAGGCCGAAGCCTTCCGCGGCGCACTGGCCCAGGCCGGCGTGAAGGACTTCGACTGGTACCCGATGATCCGCGGCCGCCTGGTGGCCATCAACGGCCGCACGGCCGACGCCGGCCAGTACAGCGACGACCGCGCCAGCCGGCTGGTGGAGCGTGAATTCAACCTCAGCCACGCCGCGACGCTGCCGCGTGGCAACCTCGTCGAGGGCGGCCGCTGGATGGCCGACGAGGCCGACGGGCTGTCGGTGGAAATCGGGCTGGCCAAGCAACTGGGCCTGAAGCTGGGCGACACGCTGCGCTTCGACGTTGCCGGGCAGGTGAAGGAGGCGCGCATCACCAGCCTGCGCCATGTCGACTGGGGCTCGATGCGCGTCAACTTCTTCGTCATCTTCCCGCAGGGGAAGATGGAAGACCTGCCGCTGACCTACATCAGCGCCTTCCGTGCCCCGGCGGCGCCGCTGGATGCCGAACCGGGCACGCCCAGCTTCGACAGTGCGCTCAGCCGCGCCTTCCCGAACATCACCAACATCGATGTCTCGGCCACCGTGGCACAGGTGCAGCATGTGCTGGACCAGGTGATACGCGCGGTGGAGTTCCTCTTCGGCTTCACGCTCGTGGCCGGGCTGGTGGTGCTGTTCGCGGCCATCTCGGCCACGCGCGAGGCGCGGGCACGCGAATTCGCGATCATGCGCGCCATGGGTGCCGGCAGCCGCCTGCTGGCCCAGGTGCAGCGCACCGAACTGCTGGGCGTGGGTGCGCTGGCGGGGCTGCTGGCGTCGCTGGTGGCGGTGGTGCTGGGCTGGCTGCTGGCGCGTTACGCCTTCGAGTTCGCGTGGACACCGTCACCCTGGGTGCCGCTCTTCGGCACGCTGGCAGGCGCACTGCTGGCGCTGATGGCCGGCTGGTGGGGCCTGCGCGAGGTGCTGCGCCGGCCGGTGCTTGAAACGCTGCGGCGGGCGGGCGAGGTGTAGCGCACCCGTGCCGCCGGCGGTTCAGGCGCGCAGCGGCTTCAGAAGGTCTCCCAGTCGTCGTCGACGGCTGCCCTGGCGGTCGTCGTCGGCTTGAGCAGCGGCGGGGGCGAAGGCAAGGGCAGCTGCGCAGCGGCCTTCGGTGCGGCGGTGGCGACCTTC
Organism: Rubrivivax sp.; assembly: GCA_030653505.1. Classification (GTDB taxonomy): domain Bacteria; phylum Pseudomonadota; class Gammaproteobacteria; order Burkholderiales; family Burkholderiaceae_C; genus Rubrivivax. Next base: position 38,386 of record JAURZK010000135.1, on the reverse strand, counting down.
GCGGGGGCAGCGGGCTGCAGCTTCGTGGCGGGCTTCGCGGGCAGGGCCGTGGCCGCCTTCGCCCGTGCCACCACCTGACGCGCCGCCGCGGCGGGCGAGGCCAGGGCCGGTGCGGCTGTCGGTGAACGCTGCATGTGCACCGGGGCGGCCGACATCGCCGCGCCGAGCTGGAAGCCGCTGACCACCTGGGCCAGGCGTGAAGCCTGCTCCTTCAGGCTCTCGGCCGCCGCCGCGCTTTGCTCGACCAGCGCCGAGTTCTGCTGCGTCATGCGGTCGAGGTCGGCCACGGCGGTGTTGATGAGGCTGATGCCGCCGCTCTGCTCGCCCGACGCAGCGCTGATCTCGCCGATGATGTCGCTGACACGCTGCACGCTGGCGACGATCTCCGTCATCGTGCTGCCGGCGTCCCCCACCAGGCGCGTGCCGGCATCGACCTTCTCGACGCTGGCCTGGATCAGGCTCTTGATTTCACGTGCCGCCTCGGCGCTGCGCTGCGCCAGGCTGCGCACTTCGCTGGCCACGACCGCGAAGCCGCGGCCCTGTTCGCCGGCGCGGGCCGCTTCCACGGCGGCATTCAGCGCCAGGATGTTGGTCTGGAAGGCGATGCCGTCGATGGTGCCGATGATGTCGGCGATGCGCCGGCTGCTGGTGTTGATGTCCTGCATCGTCGTCACCACCTCGGCCACCACGGCGCCGCCGCGCTGCGCCACCGTGCTGGCCGAACCGGCCAGCTGGTTGGCGGTGCGGGCGCTGTCGGCCGTCTGGCGCACCGTGCTCGTCAACTCTTCCATCGAACTGGCGCTCTGCTGCACGCGGCTGGCCGCCTGCTCGGTGCGCTGGCTGAGATCGAGGTTGCCGCTGGCGATCTCGTTGGCGGCGGTGCCGATGTGGTCGGTGGCCTGGCGCACGGTCTGCAGCGACGTGCGCAGCTTGTCGACCATGTGGCCCAGCGCGCGCACCAGGTCGCCGATCTCGTCGGCCTGGTGGCTGGTGGCGCTGATGCTCAGGTTGCCGGCGGCCACGTCCTCGCTCAGGCGCACCGCGCGCTCGAGTTCGGTCACGACGCGGCGCTGCAGCCGCCAGGCCGCGAACAGCGCGCCGCCCGTGGCCAGCAGCATCAGCGCGCCCAGCACCAGCGTCAGCCGCTGGCTCGCGGCGTCGGCGGCATCGGCGCGTCCGGTGCGCAGCGCCTCGTTGCGCGCCACCAGGGTCTGCAGGGCCTTGGCGACTTCGGCGTAGGTGTTCTCGGCCGCACGCATGGCGCCGATGCCGACGTTGGGGTCCATGCCGCTCAGGTCGATGGCCTTGTCGGTCTGCTTGAAGTAGGTGTCGAGCAGCGGCGCCACCGCGGTGGCGTGGCGCACCACCTCGGCGTCGTTGCCGGTGTTGCCGGGCATGCTGCCGACGACACGCTTGACACCGTCGACCTGCTGCGCGAGGTCCTTGCGCGTCGTCTTGACCTGTTCGTCGCTGAGCGAGCTCATGATGGCCAAGGTGCGGAACACCGTGGCACGCACCTGCGCCAGCTGCTCCTGGGCCTGGCCCATGGTCCTGAAGTTGTCCAGGTCGACCGCGTCGGCCCGGCGCAGTTCGGTACCCTGCTGCCAATCGAGCACACCATAGGTGGCGCCGGCCCCCAGGGCGACGACGGCCGTGACGAGGGACGGGATCAACAGCTTCAGACCGAGCTTCATGGCGGGTTTCCTGCTCGCGAATTCAGGGGTAGACGCCGCCGCAGACCGCGGTGTCGCCGAGCTTCTCGCAGTACATCACCTTGGGCTCGATCTTCTTGCTCACCGGGTTGGAGAACTTGTACTCCTGCCACGCGCCGGCTGGCTTGGCGGCGACCAGGGCCACACGCTCCTTGACGAAGTACTTGCCGTCGATGTCGGTCAGGTCGATGAGGTCGCGCCCGATCTGCTTCGGGTTGGCGCCGTGCGCGTGGCACTTGCCGTCCAGGCCGTAGACGACGAGATAGAGGTCGCGGTCGATGAAGGGGCCGGCCTTGTCGCTGATCGCGGCGTAACCCTTCTCGACGCCGTTGGCCTTGATGAAGGCCACGCCCTTCTTGACCATCGCGACGGCGTCGTCCTTGGTGGGGCCGGCGGCGCTCAGCGCAGGCAGGCAGGCCAGGGCCAACAGGGCGGGTGCGAGCATCTTGTACATGGGTGTTTCCAGTGGGATGGGGGTAGGGGGTGTCGGGGGAGGGGGGGCGACAGCCGGGCTCAGGCGCCTATGAGTCCCATGTCGGCACTGCTCATCAGCCCTTCGATGTCCATCAGGATGAGCATGCGCTCGGCACCCTTTTCACCCAGGCTGTTCTTCACCGCGCCGATGCCGGTGATGTAGGACGCGTCGATGCTGGAATTCATCTCGGGCGCGGGCTTGATCTCGTCCTTGCTCAGCTCGAGCACGTCGGACACCGAGTCGACCACCGCGCCGACGACGCGGCCGCGCACGTTCAGCACCACCACCACGGTGAAGGTGTTGTATTCGGCCTTGTCGCAGCCCAGCTTCAGGCGCAGGTCGATGATGGGCACGATGACGCCGCGCAGGTTGACCACGCCCTTGATGAACGCCGGCGCGTTGGCGATGCGCGTGGGCTGCTCGTAGGAGCGGATCTCCTGCACACGCAGGATGTCGATGCCGTATTCCTCGGCACCGAGGCGGAAGGTGAGGAACTCGCCGCCCTGCGAGATGCGGCCGTTCGAGCCCGCCGCGCTGGCGGCGGCTGCGGCGTTGGCGCGCTCGGCTTCGTGGCGGGCGACCTGGCTGGCTTCGGCAATCATCTCCATGGCGGTTCCTTGCGGTGGTCGGTGTGTAGGGGGTTATCGGCAGCCCGCCGGGCCGACTGAAGTCCGCCGGTGCAGCGGTTCAGGCGGCTCTTTCGGCAGACGCCCGTGGCGTGCCGGGATGGGGTTCGCCTGGGCGCTCAGGCGGCACGCACGCGGAAGTTGCCGACCAGGCCGGCGAGCCGCGTCGTCTGCTCGCTCAGGCTCTCGGCGGCGGCGGCACTCTCTTCCACCAGCGCTGCGTTCTGCTGCGTCATCTGGTCCAGGCCGGCCACGGCTTCGTTGACCTGGCGCAGGCCGGTGCTCTGCTCGGTGGTGGCGGCGCTGATCTCGCCGATGACGTCGGTGACACGCCGCACCCCGCCGACGATGTCGTCCATCGCGGTGCCGGCGTCGCGCACCAGGCGCGTGCCGGCGTCGACCTTCTCGACGCTGGTCTGGATCAGGCCCTTGATCTCGCGTGCCGCCTCGGCGCTGCGCTGCGCCAGGCTGCGCACTTCGCTGGCCACGACCGCGAAGCCGCGGCCCTGCTCACCGGCGCGGGCCGCTTCCACGGCGGCATTCAGCGCCAGGATGTTGGTCTGGAAGGCGATGCCGTCGATGGTGCCGATGATGTCGGCGATGCGCTTGCTGCTGGTGTTGATGTCTTCCATCGTCGCCACCACCTGCGCCACGACGGCGCCCCCACGTTCGGCGGCGGTGCTGGCCGAGGCGGCGAGCTGGTTTGCGGTGCGGGCGCTGTCGGCCGTCTGGCCCACGGTGCCGGTGAGCTGCTCCAGGCTGCTGGCCGCCTGCTGCAGGCTGCTGGCGGTCTGTTCGGTGCGGCCCGACAGGTCCTGGTTGCCGGTGGCGATCTGCGCACTGGCGGTGCCGATGGACTCGCTGCCGGCCATCACGTCGCTGACCAGGCGGCGCAGGCTGTCCTGCATGCCTGCCAGCGAGGTCTGCATCGCGGCCATTTCGTCGCGGCCGTCGACCCGGATGACCTCGGCCAGGTTGCCACTGGCGATGGTCTGGGCGGCCAGCACCGTGCGCTGCAGCGGCAGGGTCACCGAGCGTGTGATGGCCCAGCCGAAGGCCACGGCCAGCAGCGTGGCCAAGACCAGCGAGCCGACGAGGATGATCTCGGCCTGGCGCATGTCGGCCTCGACTTCGGCGGCGCTCAGCTTCACGCGTTCCTGCTGGAAGCGGGCGATGGCTTCGATGGCGCCGACGTAGGCCGCCGCGGCGGGCACCATCTTCTCGTCGAGCAGGGCCTGGCCGCCGGCGGCGTCACCGTCCTTGAACTTCTTCAGCACGTCGGCGCGCGCGGTGACGTAGACCTCGCGCTGGGCCCCGATCTGCGCCAGCAGGGCCTTGCCCTCGCCGCTGTCGACGGCCTCGGTGAGCGCCTTCTGCAGCGTCGAGATGCGCTCACTGGTGGCCTTCATCTGCGGCGCGAAGAACGCATCCACGGCGGCGTTGCCGTCGGCCTTGGCGATGGCCAGTGCGCGGCTGGCGTTCAGGTTGACGTGGCCGCGCCATTCGTCGGCCATCGCGGCGCGCTGCTGCATCTGCAAGGCATCGGCATTGGCGGACTTGATGTGGGCCAGGCGCGTCATCGTGAGCGCGACGATGACGGCCATGAGGCCGACGACGATGCCGAAGCCGAGGGCCAGGCGGGGGCCGATCTTCAGGTGGTTGAGTTGCATGGGGACGGGTGGGACGTGAGGTTCCGGAACAGAAGATCGGCGCAGGAGCGGTGCGATCGGGCGAGGGCGGTGCGGTCTGGTGTGGGGGTGGACGTGCGCGTGTGCGTGTAGCGCTTCAGGTGTGTTCCGGCTGCAGGCGGAACGTGGAAACCACGTCGGCCAGGCGCGCGGCCTGCTCTTTCAGCGAATCGGCCGCGGCGGCGCTTTCTTCGACGAGAGCGGCGTTCTGCTGCGTGGTCTTGTCGAGCTGCGTCACCGACTGGTTGACCGGGCCGATGCCGGTGCTCTGCTCGAGGGCGGCGGCGCTGATCTCGCCGATGATCTGGCTCACGCGCTGCACGCTGACGACGATCTCCGACATCGTCCGGCCGGCGGTGGCCACCTGCTGCGACCCGGCCTCGACGCGTTCCACGCTGGCCCCGATCAGGCCCTTGATCTCGCGTGCGGCATCGGCGCTGCGGCTGGCCAGGCTGCGCACCTCGCTGGCCACGACTGCGAAACCACGGCCCTGCTCGCCGGCGCGCGCCGCTTCCACGGCAGCATTCAGTGCCAGGATGTTGGTCTGGAAGGCGATGCCGTCGATGGTCGCCACGATGTCGGCGATGCGGCGCGAGCTGGTGTTGATCTGCTCCATGGTGGCCACCACCGTGGCCACGGCATGGCCACCGCGTTCGGCCACGCCGCTGGCCGAGACCGCCAGCTCACGCGCCTGGTGGGCTGCGTCGGCGCTCTGGCGCAAGGTGGCGGTCAGCTGTTCCATCGAACTCGCGGTCTGCTGCAGCGCGGCGGCCGACTCTTCGGTGCGCTGGCTCAGGTCGCCGTTGCCGCTGGCCACCTCGGCACTGGCGACGTGGATGCTCTGCGACGAGGCCTGGACCTGGCCTACCACGCGGCTCAGGCTGGCCTGCATGCGCTGCAGCGAGGCCAGCAGCGTGGCGGTCTCGTCGCGGCCCTCGATGCGGATCGGGCGCGTGAGGTCGCCCGCGGCGATGGCCTCGGCCACGCTGACGGCGTAGCCGATGGGCCCGGTGATCGAGCGCGAGTTCAGGATCGTCAGCGGCCACACCACGAGCACCACCACGGCCAGCGTGGCGACGAAGGCGACGGACACCTGCGTCATGGCCGCGTTCACCGCGTCGCGCGTGGCGGTGGCCTCGGTGCTGGTGATGGCGGCGATGCGGCCGATCAGCGTCTCGACGGCGGCCACCTCTTCCTTGGCGCGCGTGAGCATGCGGTCGGCGGTGCGGGCGTTGTCGTAGCCGCCGTTCTGGATGTTGTCGAGCACCGTGGCGCTGCGCTGGGCGTAGCTGGCCAGGCGCGTCACGGCCTCACGGGCCAGCGGGTTGTCCTCGTCCTCCTCGCCTTCGAGCAGGCCCTGCAGGGCCTTCGTCGCGGTGGCGAGTTCGGCCAGCCAGGCCTCGCGGTGCTTGAGCACCTGCACGCCGTCCTCGTAGTCGATGACCATCTGCTTTTCCAGCAGGCGCACCTGCGCGATGTGCTGGCGCAGGGTGGCCACGGTCTCGATATCCTGCACCGAGAGGTGCATGAAGTCGTCGCTGAGCGTCTTCACCTGCCAGCCGCCCAGCAGCCCGACCGTGGCGACGACGGCAAACAGGCCCAGCACCATGACGACGGCGCCGGCCATGCGCAGCCGGATCGTGAAGCTGCGCAACAGCAGCAGGATTTGTTTCATGCTTGGGGTCTCCGGCCGGGGCTTCAGTGGCGTGAGCGGCGCACGAGCGAGCCGATGTCCAGGATGAGCGCGACCCGGCCGTCGCCCATGATGGTGGCGCCCGAAACGTCGTCGACGCGGCGGTAGTTGCTCTCGAGGTTCTTCACCACCACCTGCTGCTGGCCGAGCAGTTCGTCCACCAGCAGCGCGACGCGGCCGCCTTCGGCCTCGACGACGACCATGATGTTGCTGACACGATCGAAGTCGAAGCGCGGCACGTCGAAGGCCTTCTCGAGGTCGAGCACCGGCATGTACTCGTCGCGCACCTCGACCACGCGGCCGTTGCCGCCGATGGTCTTGACCATGCCGGGCTGCACCTGGAAGCTCTCGACGACGCTGGACAACGGCAGGATGTAGCACTCGTCACCCACGCCCACGCTCATGCCGTCCATGATGGCCAGCGTCAGCGGCAGGCGCACGCGCACCGTCATGCCGTAGCCCTCGGCGCTGTCGATCTCGACCGTGCCGCCCAGGGCGGTGATGTTCTTCTTCACCACGTCCATGCCGACACCGCGGCCCGAGACGTCGGTGACGATCTCTGCGGTGGAGAAACCCGGCGCGAGGATGAGGCCGTAGACCTCGTTGTCGCTCATCGTGTCGGGCGCATCGATGCCGCGTTCACGCGCCTTGGCCAGCAGCTTGGCGCGGCTCAGGCCCTTGCCGTCGTCGCGCACCTCGATGACGATGCTGCCGCCCTGGTGCGTGGCGATGAGCGTGATGGTGCCGTGCTCGGGCTTGCCCCGGGCCAGCCGTTCGTGCGGCAGTTCGATGCCGTGGTCGCAGCTGTTGCGCACCAGGTGCGTCAGCGGGTCGGTGATCTTCTCGACCAGGCCCTTGTCGAGCTCGGTGGCCTCGCCCACCTGCACCATCTCGACCTTCTTGCCGAGCTTGGCGGCGAGGTCGCGCAGCATGCGCGGAAAGCGGTTGAACACCAGCGACATCGGGATCATGCGGATCGACATCACCGCTTCCTGCAGGTCGCGGGTGTTGCGTTCCAGGTCGGCCAGGCCGGCGGCCATCTGCTGGTAGAGCGCGGCGTCCACGCCCTTGCCGTTCTGCGCCAGCATGGCCTGCGTGATGACGAGTTCACCGACCAGGTTGATGAGCTGGTCGACCTTGTCGACGGAAACACGCAGCGTGCTCGATTCGGCGGCCACGGCGGCCTTCTCGGGGCGCGCCGCAGGACGTGCCGCCGCGGCGGGGGAGAGCGGTGCGGCCAGCATGGCGACCGGGGTGGCGGCGGGGGTGTCGGTCGGCGCGCCGGGTGCACTGGCGAAGAAGCCGTAGCCGAGGTCGGCGGGCTTGCCTTCGCTCTCAGGCGCGCCGGGCGCGCCTTCGTGGAAGCCGTAGCCCGCAGTCAGGGCTTTCAGCGCGATCTGTTCACGCGCGACGTGGAAGCCGAAGAGGTCGACGAGCTCGTTGTCGCTGGCGCTCGTCGTCACCTTGAAGCGGCGCATGCCGTCGGCGGCGCGGCCGGCGTCCAGGGGCTCGATGCTGCCCAGGCCGGTGATCTCCTTGAACAGGTCGACCAGGTTGTCGGCCACCGCCGTGTCGGCCAGCGGGCCCACCGTCAGTTCGAGTTCGCGTACACCCACGGGCACCGGCGCTGGCGAGGCCACGGCTGCGGCTTCGGTCGCACGCACGGCGCCGAGCGCCACGGGTGGCGGCGGTGCGCCACCCTGGACGCAGCGGCGGATGCCGGCGAGCAGATCGGTGGTGTCGATGGCTGCGGCGCCGTTGCCCTGGTGGCGCGCCAGCTGAGCCTTCAGCGCGTCGCCCGAGGCCAGCAGCACGTCGACCATCGCCGTCGTCGGCGCCAGTTCGTGACGGCGCAGCTTGTCCAGCAGTGTCTCCATCTGGTGCGTGAGTTCGGCCACGTCGGCGAAGCCGAAGGTGGCCGCACCGCCCTTGACCGAGTGCGCGCAACGGAAGATGGCGTTGAGCTCCTCGTCGTCGGCGTTCCCGACGTCCAGCGCGAGCAGCATCTGCTCCATGGTTTCCAGGTTCTCGCCGGCTTCCTCGAAGAAGACCTGGAAGAACTGGCTGAGGTCGATGCCGGCCGACTGGCTGGCAGCGTCGTGGTTCAGATCGGCCATCGCGGCGACTCCTGCGGGTTTGGGGTGTGTTGCATAGGTGCGCGCAAAGGTGGTCAACGGATGACCTTGCCGATGACCTCGACCAGCTTGGCCGGGTCGAAGGGCTTGACCAGCCAGCCGGTGGCGCCCGCGGCGCGGCCGGCCTGCTTCATCTGGTCGGAGCTCTCGGTCGTCAGGATCAGGATGGGCGTGGTCTTGAACTTGGGGTTCTCGCGCAGCTTCTTCGTCAGGCTGATGCCGTCCATGCGCGGCATGTACTGGTCGGTCAGCACGAGGTCGAAGTCGCGGCTGTTGGCCTTCTCGAAGGCGTCCTGGCCGTCCACGGCCTCGACGACGTTGAAGCCGGCGTTCTTCAGCGTGAAGGACACCATCTGGCGCATCGAGGCGCTGTCGTCTACGGCAAGGATCGAGTGCATGCGGGGCTCTCCGGAAAGGCGCGTTGGGGCGCTGGGGCGGGAAGGGGCGAGGGGGTCAGAACAGTTCGACGGAACCCGCGTCCATCTCGTCCTGCGTCACGGGGTTGGGGCGCAGCGGCGCGGCAGCGACCAGCGCCACGCCGTCCTCGTCGTCGCCCATGGTCTCGACGGCCAGGCGGTCGGCGCAGTTGCGCAGACGCCGTGTGGTGTGGTCGACCAGTTGCGAGGCCATGTCCTGGAACTGCATTGCGGTGATGGCCGCTGCCATGTGCTGCATGGCGGCGTGCAGTTCCGGGGCGTGCACTTCGGGGTGCGCGGCGGTGCGGCGCAGCAGCGTCTCGAGCTCACCCGTGGCGCCGTAGAAGCTGACCATCAGCGTCTCGCAGGCGTCGACCAGCAGGCGTTGCAGGCGGTCCATGTCGTTGCTGGCCACCATCAGGTGGTCCTGCAGGTCGGCAGCCACCGGCAGCGGCAGGCTCCCGCCCACCGGGCAGGTGTCTGGCAAGGCGCTCGGCGGTGATGGGGCGTGCTGAACGGGCATCGGGGGTCCAGGGGCAGGGGTTCGGCCGCAAGACGACCTCCGGGCAGACCGGGTGCCATGTCTTACAGGTCATTTTCGGCAGCACCCCTGCCGACATTGAGCGGAAGATGAGTGCGTTCTGCCTGCTATTCGGCATGCCCGACCCCGCGCGAGACGAAACCGGCGGGGGGTTTGCGATACTGACCGCCATGAACGGCCCGCTTCCCGCAGCCCACGCCCCAGCCGCCGAGTCCGCGGCCAGCGGGCGCGCGTGGCGCGTGCTGCACCTGGAAGACAGCGAGCCCGACCACGCGCTGGCCCTGGCCCACCTGAAGCGCGGCGGCATGCGCGTGCTGGCGCGGCGCATCGAGACCCGAGCCGAGTTCCAGGCTGCGCTCGATGAACCCTGGGACGTGGTGCTGTCCGACTACCACCTGCCCGGCTTCACGGGCCTGGATGCGCTGCAGATGTTGCGTGAGCACACCCAGGCCGGCGGCGCCGACCTGCCCTTCATCCTGGTTTCGGGCCAGATCGGCGAAGACACGGCGGTGGAAGCCATGCGCACCGGCGCCGCCGACTACCTGCTGAAGGCCAACCTGGCGCGGCTGGCGCCCGCGGTCGACCACGCCGTCGCCGCCAGCCGCATGCAGCGCGCCCGCATTGCCGCCGACCACGAACTGCAGGCCTCGCGCAGGCGCCTGTCCGAGCTGGCGCAGCACCTGCAGACCAGCGTCGAGGCCGAGCGCCAGGCCATCGCGCGCGAGATCCACGACGACGTCGGCGGTTCGCTCACGGCGCTGAAGTTCGAGCTCGACTGGATACGCCGCCATGCCGAGAGCATGGCCATGCAGCAGCGCGCGTTGTCGGCGCTGGAGACCGTGACCAGCGCCATCGACGCCAGCCAGCGCATCATGCAGAACCTGCGCCCGGCCATCCTCGAACAGGGCCTGGTGGCGGCGCTGCAGTGGCAGACCAGCCGCTTCGAGAAGCGCACCGGCATCGAGTGCGAGTTCCGCACCCATGAGTCGCACCTGACCACACCGCTGCTGCTGCCGGCCGGTGTGCCGCTGGTGGCCTACCGCACGGCGCAGGAGGCATTGACCAACGTCAGCAAGCACGCCCAGGCCACACGCGTGGTGGTTGACCTGTCGCTGACCGGCGGCGTGCTGTCGCTGGAAGTCAGCGACAACGGGCGCGGCCTGGCCAGCGTCGACCTGGCCAAGGCGCGCAGCTTCGGCATCCGCGGCCTGCACGAACGGGCGTCCACCGTGGGCGGCTGGGTCGACCTGAGCAGCGGCGCCGGCGGCACCAGCCTCATCCTGTCGGTGCCTCTGGGCGCCGGCTTCGGCCTGCCCGGCGCACCGCCGTCGGCACCGCCCGACCCCGACGACGAGGAAACGTCCGCCTGGACGGCACTGTGAGCACCGAAGGCCCTGCATGATCGATGTCATCCTCTGCGACGACCACGCGCTGATCCGGCGCGGCATCCGCGACACCCTGTCGGACGCACCCGACATCCGCGTCGTCGGCGAGGCCGGCGACTACGGCGAACTGCGCGCGCTGATGCGCACGCTGCTGCAGGATCCGGCGCGCGAGCCTGGCCGCAATGGCGCCTGCGACGTGCTGGTGCTCGACATCAACCTGCCCGGCCGCAGCGGCCTGGACGCGCTCCACGCGCTGAAGGACGAGGGCAGCACGGTGAAGGTGCTGGTGGTCAGCATGTACCCGGAGGACCAGTACGCCATCCGCGCGCTGCGCGCCGGTGCCTATGGCTACGTCAACAAGGGCGGCGACCCGCAGCTGCTGGTACAGGCCGTGCGCACGGTGGCGCAGGGGCGCAAGTACGTCACGCCCGAGATCGCGCAGATGCTGGTGGAAAGCCTGACCGCACCGGCCACCGAGAACGCGCACAACAAGCTCAGTGACCGTGAACTGCAGACGCTGGTGATGATCGCCAGCGGCAAGCGCCTGGCCGACATCGCCGAGGAGCTGGTGCTGAGCCCGAAGACGGTCTCGGTCTACCGCGCGCGCGTGCTCGAGAAGCTGCAGCTGGCCAACAACTCCGAGCTGACGGTGTATGCCATCCGCAGCGGGTTGGTGGGGCAGTAGCCCCGGCGGCGACGCCAAAGGGGCGCGTGCCGCGCCGGCGGTGCGTGAACTCGACGACCCCATCGGCATGCGCCGTGCTGGTGCCGAACTGCTGTCGCTGGCGCTCATCGACAGCCGCAACCACCTGCTGGCGCTGCTGGCGCAGGACGAGGGCGCCCCCGCGCTGCGCCTGGCCGCGCAGGCCGGGTGGTTCCAGGAGTACTGGATCGCTCGTCACGTGCAGCGCGCGCGCGGCGACGCGGGTGACGCCGACGCCCCCAGGCTGGCAGGCATCGAGCCGCGCATCGACGACTGGCGGGCGCCCGAGGGTGAGCTGCCCGCGCCCGATACGTTGCGTGCCTTCCTGGCTGCGACGTTGGAGGTCACGCTCGACCTGCTGGCGGCGCTGCCGCCTGCGGCACAGGACGACGCCGCGCTCTACCACTACCGCAGCAGCCTGCTGCACGAAGACCGCCTGTGCGAGGCGATGGCGCTGCGCCTGAACGCCGGCGCGCCGCCGCCGCGTGCCGACCGCGCGCCGCTGCTGCTGCCGGCGCAGCGCTGGCTGCTGGGCACACCCCGCGCGACCGGCGGCCTGGTGCCGCACAACGAGCGCTGGGCCTTCGAGGTTGCGGTGCCCGAGTTCGAGATCGATGCGCTGCCGGTGAACTGGGCGCGCGTCGTCGAGTTCGCCGACGACGGCGGCTACGACCGCTCCGAACTGTGGACCGACGCCGGCTGGGCCTGGGTGCAGGCGCAGGGGCGCCGCGCCCCGGGGCGCGTCGAGCAGCTGCACGGTGGCGTGCTGGTGATGCGCGGTCATGGCCGCGACGCCGCGTTGCAACGTGCCAGTGGTGCGCAGCCGGCGCTGCATGTCAGCCGCCACGAGGCCGAGGCCTGGTGCCGCTGGGCGGGCCGCCGCCTGCCCACCGAGCCCGAGTGGGAGATCGCGGCCGGCCGCGGCGCACGCCAGGGTTTTGTCTGGGGCGATGTCTTCGAGTGGGTGGCCGGCAGCGCCCGCGCCTGGCCCGGGGCCGGCATGCCGGCCCCGGGTGCGCTGGACGCCGTGCCCGCCGCAGCCGGCCTGGGTGTGCTGCGCGGCGCGTCCTTCGCGACACGTGCACGCTGGCGCCACGCCAAGGCGCGGCGCTTTGCGGCGCCGGGGCGCGACGACCTGTACTGCGGCTTTCGCAGCTGCGCGCCCTAGGCGCCGCGGCGCCGTTTCGACTGCGCCGCCTGCGGCGCGGTGGTTACGATGGGCCGTCGTCGTCACCAGGGGTCTGCACATGGCATCACCGGCGGGTTTCCGGCTTCCCAGTCTCTGCCTGCCGCGCCCCGGCATAGCCCTGTCGAAGTGGGCCGTGGTCGCCTGCGACCAGTACACCGCCGAGCCTGCCTACTGGCAGCGTGTGGCCGACGAGGTCGGCAACGCGCCGTCGACGCTGCATCTCGTCTTCCCCGAGGTCCACCTCGGCGCCGCCGACGCCGCGGCGCGCATCGGTCGCATCCAGGACACGATGCGCAGCTACCTGGCGCAAGGGCTGCTGCGTGAGCACGCCGGCGCGGTGCTCGTCGAGCGCACGCTGGGCCACGCGACGCGGCGCGGCCTGATGCTGGAACTCGATCTCGAGCACTACGACTACACCGCCACGTCCACCAGCCTCGTGCGCCCGACCGAAGGCACCATCGTCGAGCGGCTGGCGCCGCGCATCGCCGTGCGCAGCGGCGCCGCACTCGAATTGCCGCACATCCTGGTGCTGATCGACGACCCTGCATGCACCGTCATCGAGCCGCTGGCCGCCGCACGCGCCGCCCTGAGCCCGCTGTACGCGGCCGAGCTGATGCTGGGCGGCGGCCATGTCGCCGGCCATGCCGTGGCCGACGCCGCCGTCGCGCAGGCGGTGCAGGCGCTGCAGTCGCTGGGCGAACCGCAGGCCTTCGAGGCACGCTACGGCGTGCCCGCGGGCACGCCGACCATGCGGTTTGCCGTCGGCGACGGCAACCATTCGCTGGCCACCGCGAAGGCGATCTGGGAACGCCAGAAGGCCACGGTGGGCATGAACCACCCCAGCCGCTGGGCGCTGGTGGAAGTCGAGAACATCCACGACCCGGCGCTGGTGTTCGCGCCCATCCACCGCCTGCTCTTCGATGTCCGGGACGACCTGCGTGCAGCGCTGGCACAGGCCTTCGGCGCTCGCCTGCGCTGCACCGACGTGGCCTCTGCCGCGGCGATGCGTGAACGGGTGCAGGCCGCCGACGGCAATCGCCAGGCCGCGGGGATCGTCGGCCCCGGCAGGCGTTTCAGCGTGATCGAGATCAGCGAAGCACCTTCGACGCTGGCCGTGGGCACGCTGCAGCCGGTGATCGACAGCTTCATTGCGCAGGGTGGCGCCCGCGAGGTCGACTACGTGCACGGCGACGACGTGCTGGAACGCCTGGCGCAGCAGCCAGGCAGTGTCGGCATCCACCTGCCGACGGTGGGCAAGGGCGCACTGCTGCGCCGCGTGGTGCACGAGGGTCCGCTGCCGCGCAAGACCTTCTCGATGGGCGAGGCGCACGAGAAGCGCTACTACGTCGAAGCGAGGCGCATCCGGCGGGCCGGCGAAGTGCCGGCGGGCGGCTGACGCCGCAGGCATCATCAGGGCCTGACGCGCGCTGCCTTGGCGCGCCGCGGAGCCCGATGCCATGCCTGAATTGCACTTCCACCTCAACGGCCGCGCCACCACGGCGCAGTCCGAACCCGCGACGCTGCTGGTGCACCTGCTGCGCGACACGCTGGGCCTGACCGGCACGCATGTCGGCTGCGACACCGCGCAGTGCGGCGCCTGCACCGTGCTGCTGGACGGCCGCGCCGTGAAGAGCTGCAGCGTGCTGGCGCTGCAGGTGCAGGGCCGGGCCGTCACCACCATCGAAGGCCTGGCCGCCGCCGACGGCGCACTGCACCCGGTGCAGGAAGCCTTCATCGCCTGCCACGGCCTGCAATGCGGTTTCTGCACCCCCGGCATGGTGATGGCCGCCACCTGCCTGCTGCGCGAGACGCCACGGCCCACCGAGGCGCAGATCGTGCACGCGCTCGAAGGCAACCTGTGCCGCTGCACGGGCTACGTCAACATCGTCGCCGCCGTGCAGCAGGCGGCCTTGGTGATGGACGGGGCGAACGCATGAACGCGCCCATCGAAGCCGGCCGCTTCGGCAGCGGCCATGCGGTGCGGCGCATCGAGGACCCGGCGCTCGTGCAGGGCCAGGGCCGCTACACCGACGACGTGGTGCCGGCAGGCCAGCTCTTCGTGCGCTTCGTGCGCTCGAACGTCGCTCATGGGCGCATCGTCGGCATCGACGTCGCCGAGGCGCTGACCCTGCCGGGCGTCGTGGCCATCTACACCGGCGCCGATCTCGAGGCCGCCGGCGTCAAGCCGCTGGCGCCCGCCGGCGGTTTCAAGCGCGCCGACGGCACGCCCATGAACCCGCCGCCGAAGCGAGCGCTGGCGCTGGGCACCGTGCGCTACGTCGGCGAGACCGTGGCCGCCGTGGTGGCCGAGACCCGCGAAGCGGCGCGTGCCGCGGCCGACGCGGTGTTCGTGGACATCGATCCCCTGCCCGCCGTGGCCGACACCGCCTCGGCGTTGGCCACGGGTGCGCCCCAGGTCTGGGAAGGGGCGCCCGGCAACGTGCTCGCCGAAGCGCGCCACGGCGACGCCGCGGCCACCGACGCGGCCTTCGCCGCTGCCGCGCACCGCATCACCCTGCCCATCGTCAACCAACGCCTGGCGCCCAGCCCCATCGAGCCGCGCGCCGTGCTGGCCTGGGTGGAGGGTGGCCGCCTCACCGTGCGACTGTCCAGCCAGATGCCCACCGGCGCGCGCGGCGGTCTGGTGCACTGCCTGCCCGGCCAGACGGTGGACAGCGTGCGTGTGCTCGTCGGCGACGTGGGCGGCGGCTTCGGCATGAAGACCGCGCTCTACCCCGAGGACGTGGTGGTGGCTTACGCCGCACTGCAACTGCAGCGGCCGGTGAAGTGGCAGGCTGAACGTGTCGAGGACTTCCTCACCGCCGTGCACGGCCGCGACCTGGCGAGCCGCGCCGAGCTGGTGCTCGACGCGCAGGGCAGGGTGCTGGCCTTGCGCGTGCGTTCGTGGGCCAACGTCGGCGCCACGCCCACGGGCGCGGGTGTGGCCATCCAGCTGCTCGTCGGGCCCTGGGTCAGCACCAGCATCTACGCCATCCCCACGCTCAGCCTGCACATCAGCGCGGTGCTCACGCACACCGCGGCCACCGGCGCCTACCGCGGCGCCGGCCGGCCCGAGGCCATCTACACGGTCGAACGCCTGATGGACGCCGCCGCGCGCGAACTGGGCATGGACCCGGCCGAGCTGCGCCGCCGCAACATGATCCGCCCCGGGCAGATGCCGTACACCAACCCGATGGGACAGACCTACGACAGCGGGCGTTTCGAACAGATCCTCGACCAGGGCCTTGCGCTGGCCGACTGGCCCGGCTTCGCGGCGCGACGTGCGGCCAGCGAAGCGCGCGGCCTGCTGCGGGGACGTGGCATCGCGGCCTTCCTGGAATGGACCGGCGGCAACGCGCTGGAAGAGAAGGTGAGCGTGCGCGTGACGGCCGACGGCTTCATCGAGCTCACCAGCGCGACGATGGCCATGGGCCAGGGCATCGCGACCAGCTATGCGCAGCTGGCGGTGGACGTGTTCGGCGTCGAGCTCTCGCGCATCCGCATCCTGCAGGGCGACACCGACCGCGCCAACGGCTTCGGTAGTGCCGGCAGCCGCAGCCTCTTCACCGGCGGCGCGGCGGCCTTCGTGGCGTCGCAATGCGCGGTGGAAGCCGGCAAGCCGCTGGCCGCCGAGGCGCTGGAAGCGGGCGTGGCCGACATCGAATACGCCGCCGGCCGCTACACCGTGGCCGGCACGGACCTGGGCATCGGCCTCTTCGAGCTGGCGCAGCGCCAGCCGGGGCTGGCCATCGTCGCCGACGGCAGCGCCAAGGCCGACGCACCGAGCTGGCCCAACGCCTGCCATGTCTGCGAGGTCGAGATCGACCCCGCCACCGGCCAGACCCAGGTGGTGGCCTACGCCAGCGTCAACGACATCGGCCGCATCGTCAGCCCGCAGATCGTTCGCGGCCAGATCGAAGGTGGCGCGGTGCAGGGCATCGGCCAGGCGCTGTGCGAGCGTGTGGTCTACGACGCCGAAGGGCAGCTGCTCAGCGCCAGCTTCATGGACTACGCGCTGCCCCGCGCCGACGGCTTCCGCGGTTTCAAGACCGCCTTCGACGAAAGCATCCCCTGCCTCACCAACCGCCTGGGCGCCAAGGGGGTGGGTGAACTCGGCACCATCGGCGCCACGCCGGCGGTCGTCAACGCCGTGGTGGATGCCATCGCCCACGCGGGGCTGGGCCGCGCTGCCGAAGCGGTGCAGATGCCGCTGACGAGCGAAACGGTGTGGCGCGCGCTGCGCGGCGACCTGCCGTCCGCGCCGGCGCTGCCGGGCTGAAGATCGCTTCCGGCGCCGGCCCGGGCCGCTCTCGTGCCCCTCAAGTCGCCTGCGGCGGCTGTCTGGCGCCCTGCAGCCAGGCTTCCAGCTGTTCGGCGGGCATGGGCCGCGCATAGAGGTAGCCCTGCGCCTCGTGGCAGCCCAGCTCGCGCAGGGCGTCGCGCTGGCCTTCGGTTTCCACGCCTTCGGCGATGACCTGCATGTCCAGGCCGCGGCCGAGTTCGATGACCATGCGCGCTATGGTGCCGCGCTGCGCGCCCTGGCCGATCTCGTGCACGAAGGCGCGGTCGATCTTCAACCGGTCGGCGCCCAGCTGGCGCAACAGGCTCAGCGAAGAAAAACCGGTGCCGAAGTCGTCGATGGCCACCGACACGCCGGTGCGCCTGACCTCGGCCAGCACGCTCATCATCAGCTCGTAGTCCTCGGCGGCCATCGACTCGGTGATCTCGAGTTCGACGCAGTGGGCCTCGACCCCGGTCTCGCGCAGCGATCGCGCCAGCATGTCGGTGAAGCCCGGGTCACGGAACTGCGCCTGCGAGACGTTGACCGCCATGCGCAGGCTGCCGTGGCCCTGGTCGTGCAGGCGGCGCAGCTGGTGGCAGGCGGTGCGCAGCACGAACTCACCGATGGGCACGATCAGCCGCGACTGCTCGGCCAGCGGGATGAACTGGTCGGGCGGCACGAACCGGCCTTCGTCGGTGCGCCAGCGCAGCAGCGCCTCGGTGCCCAGCGTGCGCCCGTCGGCCAGCGAGACCAGCGGCTGGTAGACGACGAAGAGGCGTCGCGCCTCGAAGGCCTCGCGCAGGCCGCGCAGCAGCCGCATGCGTTCACGCGCTTCGGTGCCCATCGCCGCGGTGAAGTAGTGCGCCGCGCCGCGGTGGCGTTCCTTGGCCTGCTTCAGCGCGATGTGGGCGTCCTTCAGCAGTTCGGTGCCCTGCGGCGAGGCCGTGCCCAGCCGCACCAGACCGCTGGTGGCCGATACCCGCAGGCTCTGCCCCTGCACCCACAGCGGCGCGGCCAGCGCGGCGGTCAGCTGCTGGGGGTTCACCACGGCCTCGGGGCCCAGCAGGCCGAAGCTGTCCGCGGCCACACGCGCCATCACCACGCCCGGCCCCAGGTGTTCGCCCAGGCGTGTGCCCAGCGCCCTCAGCAGCGCGTCGCCGAAGCCGTGGCCCAGGGTCTCGTTGATGCCGGCGAAGTCGTCGACGTCCACCACCGCCATCGTCACCCCGGCGGGGTCGCGCAGCTGGGTGTCGATGAGCTCGATGAAGCGGTTGCGGTTGGGGATGTGCAGCAGCGGGTCGAGGTAGGCCAGCTCCTCGAGCTGGTTGTAGAGCAGCACGTTCTCGAAGCCGACCGACAAGCTGGCGCAGAACACCTCCAGCAGGTGGCGTTCCAGCCCGCCCAGCGGCGGTGCGTCGACATAGGCGGCCATGACGCGGCCGCCCGACGACGCGAAATACAGCGCCAGCTCGGGCTCGAACTGGCTCGCACCGGCGGCCAGACAGCGTTCCAGTGCCTGCCGCACGTGCGGCACGTCGACCTCGTGCAGCGGCCGGTGCATCAGGCCGGCGTAGCCGCCCGCGGCGGCGATGACGCTTGCGGTGTCGTCCCCGGGCGCGGCGGCCTGCGCGCACACCAGGCCTTCGCGGCGGATGTCGAGCAGCGCGCACAGCTGCACGATCACGCCCTCGGCAAAACGCTGCAGCCCGTGCAGCTTGCTGAGCTCGGTGCTGGCCTGCACGACGATCTCCAGGCCGCGCCGCGTCTGCTGCAGCGCCAAGATCTGGCGGTACGAGCGGATGGCCGCCGTCAGGCTGGTGAAGAGCCGCACGCGGGTCAGTTCCGACTTGGTGCGGTAGTCGTTGATGTCGCAGCTGCGCACGGTCTCCAGCTCGGGTGCGTAGCCCGGCTGGCCGGTGCGCAGGATGATGCGCAGCGCGTCGCGCCCCAGTTCGCTGCGCGCCTGCCGCACCAGGCGCAGCCCGGCGTCGGGGGTCTCCATCACCACGTCGAGCAGCGCCACCGCGATGTCGGCGTTCGCTGCCAGCAGCGCATGGGCGGCAGTGGCGGACGTGGCGTGCAGGAACTCGATGTGCCGCCCTTCGACGGCCACGTCGCGCATGGCCAGCTCGGTGGCGTGGTGCACGTCGGCGTCGTCGTCGACGACCAGCACCTTCCACGTCTCGCCGGCCGGCGCGGCGCCGGGCTCGTCGTCGATGAGCGGGATGAAGGCGGGGTCCCCGGCCGCGGGTGTTCCGGCGTCGTCGGCAACGGTCATGCGGCCGCCGGCGGCGTGAAATGGAAGCTGGCGCGAGCACCGGGCCTTGGCGTGGCGGCGTCGCGCGTGAACGTCAGCGCGTTGGCCAGCAGGTTCACGGCGGCCAAGGTGTCAACGAACGACAGGCGCGGATCGGCGGCGTCCGGCAGGTCTGCCGAAAGGGGCATGGCGGGGCAAACGGAAGTCGGCTTCTGGGCATCGTAGCGGAAGGGCTGCCGGCTGCCGCCGCTTTCTGCGGCGGCGGCGTCAGCGTGTTGTCAAGGGGGCACCTGCGGCGGCCGGTGCGCTGCACGGCAGTTCGATGCGGAATCGCGTGCCCTGTCCCGCTGCGCTCTGCACGCTGATGCGCCCGCCCAGCAGCCCGGTGACCAGCGTGTAGGCGATGTGCAGGCCCAGGCCCGAACCGCCCTGGCCGAGCTTGGTCGTGAAGAAGGGGTCGAAGACCTGGCGCAGGTGTTGGGCTGGAATGCCGCGGCCGTCGTCGGCCACCCACAGGTGCACGCGGTCGCCGGCCAGGGGCTCGGCGCCGATGCGCACGCTGCCCCCCGCACCGCTCTCGAAGGCATGCACCACGGCGTTGTTGACGAGGTTGATCAGCACCTGGCCCAGCGGCCCGGGGAAGCTGTCCATGTGCAGTCCGGGCGGCGTCTCGTCGACCAGCGTCACGCCGCCGCGGCGCAGCGTGGGGCGCAGCGCGATGGCGATCTCCTGCACCACCTCGGCGACTTCGAAGCGGCGCCGCTGGTAGCTGGACTGGTCGACGGCGATCTGCTTGAAGCTGCCGATGAGTTCGGCGGCGCGCTGCAGGTTGCGCTCGAGCACCTCGGCCGCTTCGCGGGAGTTGGCCAGGTAAGCCTGCAGTGCCGAGCGCCTCAGCCCACCGGCCAGGGTGGCCTCGAACTCCCCCTGCCGGCCCGACAGCGTGCTGGCGACCATCACGGCGTTGCCGATGGGCGTGTTCAGTTCGTGCGCCAGGCCGGCCACCAGCGAACCCAGAGCGGCCATCTTCTCGTTGCGCACCAGTTCGTCCTGGGCCTGGCGCAGGGTGGCCAGGGCCGCTTCGAGTTCACGCGTGCGTTCCTGGACATGCGCGTCGAGCGTCGCGTTGAGCTGCTGCAGCGCCGCTTCGGCGTGCAGCCGCTCGGTGATGTCCTGCAGCGTCAGCTGCAGGTAGCGGCGCGCACCCAGATCGAAGCCCAGCAGGTGGACCTCGGCGTCCCAGTGCACGCCGTCGGGACGGCGGTGGCGCCAGCGGAAGACGGCCGAGCCCGCCCGCGCGGCGGCGTCGACATGGCGGCGGATGAACTCGTCCGACGGCGTGCCGTCGTATTGCACGGCCGCCGAGACGGCCTGCGGCGGCGTCGCCAGCGTCTGTTCGCGCGAGCCGTGGCCGTACAGGCGCACGGCGGCCGCGTTGCAGTCGACGAAGCCGCGTGCTTCACCGTCCATCACCACGATGGGCACCGGTGAGCTTTCGAAGACGCGCCGCCGGAAGGCCTCGCTGGCGGCCAGTTCGCGCTGCTTGCGCGCCACCTGCAGCAGCAGCACTGCGATCAAGCCGCCGAACAGGCCCGCCAGCGTCACCAGCGCGGCGCGGAGCAGGCTGTCGCGTTCCTGGCCCGCCCGCAGCGGTGCGAGCACGGCGTCCTCGGCCAGCCCGATCGCGGTGATGAGCCCGTAGTCGTCCATGCGGCGCCAGGCGTAGATGCGAGCCGTCTGGTCGAAGGCCCCCGGCATGTGGAACACGCCCCGCGCCGCGGCGCCGGGGGCGAGCAGCGGGCGCTCGCGCGGCACGGTCTTGCCCATGGCCTGCACGGCGTCCTGGCTGCGCGCCATGTAGCTGCCGTCGCCATGCAGCAGCGCGACGACGTCCTTGTCCGACAGCGCCAGCCCGGCCAGCTTGCGCGAGATGTGGTCCGAAGACACCGAGACGTTCATCGTGCCGGCGAAAGCACCGGCGCGCCGCAGCGGGCGGTTGACGATGAAGGTCCAGGTCTTGCCCAGGCGCGAGAACACCGGCTTGCCGATGACCAGGCGGTCGCCGCCGCCCTGTTGCGCCTTGAAGTGCTCGCGGTCGCCGACGAAGGTCGCCTCCTGCACGCCCAGGCTGTTGTAGACGATGAGGCCCTGGGCATCGGCCACCGAGACGTGGGTCACCGCACCCGGTGGCAGCGCGGCGAGCATCGCGCGGGCCGTGGCGTCGAAGTCTTCGGGGTTACCGCGCCACTCGCGCCGCATCTGCTGCAGCGCCAGGTCGATACTGCTCAGCAGGCCGGCGACCTGGCCGGCCATGGCGTCGGCGAGTTGCAGGCTGCGCTGCTCTGCCTGGCCCATCACCTGCGCACGCAGCTGCGCCTGCGAGCGCCCGGCCTGCCACCACACCAGCGCGGCCAGCGTCACCGTGAGCAGTGCCACCAGGCCGGCCAGCAGCGACGAACGTGCGGCCGCCCAGGGTGACGGCGGCAATGGGCTGGCGGACGGGACCATGGCGCGTCAGGTTGGCGCCGCAGCGGGTGTGCTGCCCATCGGCCCGCCGGCCACGTCGATCACGGACTGCTGGCGCTGCTGTGCTTCGGCCAGTGCCTGACGCAACACGATGATCTCGTCGGCTTCTGTCACTGGGCGGCGCGCGTTCACTGGGACGACAGTTCACTGTAGCGCAGCGCTGGGGCGTGCTCCGTTCCCGATCGACGGCCAGTTCGCCGTCCGCGGCGACCGGGCGGTTGCGCCCTGGCCCTCGTCAACCGCGGCGGCCCGCCGCCCTCGACCCAGGCAGGCGCCGACGCCCGGGTGCGGACAGCACCGCGGCCAGGTCGTGCAGGCTCTGCAGGTTGTGTGCCGGCAGGAAGGCGTCGACATGCGGCAGCATGGCCTTGATGCCCGCGGCGCGCGGCTGGAACTGTTCGAAGCGCAGCAGCGGGTTCAGCCACAGCAGCCTGCGGCAGCTCTTGTGCAGACGCTCCATTTCGAAGCCCAGCCGTTCACAACGGGGGTCGTCGGGCGTGCCGTTCTCCAGGCCGTCGCTGACCAGCAGCACCGTCGCGCGTGTGCCCAGCGTGCGGCGTGCCCAATGCCGGTTGAAGTCGCGCAGGCACGCGCTGATGCGTGTGCCGCCCGACCAGTCCTGCACCTCGCGCACGACACGTGCGATGGCGACATCGGGGTCGCGCTGGCGCAGTGCGTGCGTGGTGCGCGTCAGGCGCGTGCCGAAGACGAAGCTCTCGACGCGCGCGTCGGCATGGCCGAGTGCATGCGTGAAGTGCAGCAGCATGCGCGAATAGCGGCTCATGCTGCCCGAGATGTCGGCCAGCACCACCAGCGGCGCGGGGCGTGTGCGCGGGCGGCGCCAGTGCAGCTGCCAGGCTTCGCCGCCGTGGCGCGCCAGTGCCTGCAGCGTGGCGCGGACGTCCACGCGCGCGTGGCGGCCGGGGCCCGGTGCGGGTGCCTGGCGGCGGGAGGTGATGGGCTCGAACAGCAGCGCCACGTCGCGCAGCAGGTGCTGCGCTGCACGCCACTCTTCGGCCGTCATGCTGTCGAAATCGGCCTGGCGCAGCCGTTCGCGTGCGCTCCAGCTCTGCAGGGTCTCGAGCGCGACAGGGTCGGGCACACCGGGTTCGGGCTGCGCCTGCGACGGCGGCCGCAGGGCTTCACCGAGTCGCCGGCCGGCGGGCGCGGGCTCGGCCGCCGCCGCGCTGCCCGCGCGGGCAGAGGCCAGGGCGGCCGCGGCTGCGCGCAGGTCGGGCAGGCGCCAGAAGAGGTCGAAGGCCTGGTCGAAGAGTTCGCGGTGTTCCCTGCGGTCGAGCAGGCAGGCCATCAGCGCATCGTGGAGGTCGCCTCGGCTGTCGAGCCCGGCCACCTGCAGCGCGCCGAGTGCGAGCGCGATGCGGTCGGTGGGCACCGGCAAGCCCGCCGCGCGCAGCAGGCGGCCGAAGTGCATGAGGTTCTCGGCCAGGTGGCCGGAGGTGGCGGGAGCCTCAGGCGGCGTTCGCATCGGCGTTGTCCACGGGCAGCGGCAGCGGGCTGCTAGCCGTCTCAACGCGCCGCTTCGTGCCCACGCCGCAGCCCGTCCAGCACGCGTGTCGACTCGCCGCCCTGCACCCTCGCGATGTCGTCCTGGTACTTCAGCAGCACGCCCAGCGTGAGGCTCACGGTCTCGGGGTCGAGCACCACCGCGTCCAGCGCCATCAGCGCGCGTGTCCACTCGATGGTCTCGGCGATGCCGGGCGGCTTGTAGAGCTCGATTTCGCGCAGCCGCTGCACGAAGGCCACGACCTCGGCGGCGAGTGCCTGTGGCGCACCGGGCACGCGTCGCGCCAGGATCTGCGCCTCGCGCGCCGCGTCGGGGAAACCGACCCAGTGGTAGAGGCAGCGGCGCTTCACCGCGTCGTGGATCTCGCGTGTGCGGTTGCTCGTCAGCACCACGATGGGCGGTGTCAGGGCCTTCACCGTGCCGTACTCGGGGATGGTGATCTGGAAGTCGCTCAGCACCTCGAGCAGGAAGGCCTCGAAGGGTTCGTCGGCGCGGTCGAGTTCGTCGATCAGCAACACCGGCGGCGCGGGCTGCGCCGGGTCGATGGCCTGCAGCAGTGCCCGACGGATGAGGAAACGCTCACCGAAGAGTTCGTCGGCCAGCTGGGCACGCGGCGCGCCCGTGCCTTCGGCGAGGCGGATCTCCAGCATCTGCCGCGCGTAGTTCCACTCGTAGGCGGCACCGGCCAGATCCAGGCCCTCGTGGCACTGCAGGCGGATCAGCGGCCGGCCCAGCATGGTGGCCAGCGTCTTGGCGATCTCGGTCTTGCCGGTGCCGGGCTCGCCTTCCAGGAACAGCGGGCGCTGCAGCTTCAGCGCCAGGAAGACCGTGGTCGCCAGCGCACGTTCGGGCACGTATTCCTGCGCCAGCAGGCGCGCGGCGGTGTCGTCGATGCTGTCGGGCAGGTTGATGGCAGGCACGGTCGATGCTCAGGTCGTCGGGTGCAGCGGGGTGCCTGCGCAGGTCATCCCAGGGCCCGCGCGGCCAGCACCGGGATCAGCGCCGCGCGGTAGGCGGCGCTGCCGTGCAGGTCGCTGTTGAGCCCGTCTGCCGGCAGGCTGGCGCCGGCGAGCGCGGCGGCGCTGTAGTCGCGGGCAAGGCGTTCTTCCAGCGCCGTGGCACGGAAGACACCGCTGACGCCTGCGCCCGTCACCGCCACGCGCACACCCGCCGGCCCCCTGGCCACGAACACGCCCACCAGCGCAAAGCGCGACGCAGGCTGCCTGAACTTCTGCCAGCCGGCGTGTGCGGGGACGGGGAAGGCGACGGCGGTGATGAGCTCGCCCTCTTCGAGCGCCGTGCTGTAGATGCCGCGGAAGAACTCATCGGCGGTGATGCGGCGCCGGTTCGTGTGCACCGTGGCGCCCAGCGCCAGCACGGCCGCCGGGTAGCACGCCGCCGGGTCGTTGTTGGCCAGGCTGCCGCCGAGCGTGCCGCGGTGGCGCACCTGGCGGTCGCCGATCTGGCCAGCCAGGTCCGCCAGCGCAGGGATCGCCTGCCGGACATCCTTTGAAGCCGCGACCTCTGCGTGCGTGGTGCTGGCGCCGATGACAACGTTTTCGCCGTCCCGGTGGATGCCCTTGAGTTGGTCAATGGCGTCGAGGTCGATCAGCGCCGACGGCGCGATGAGCCCGAGCTTCATCGCCTGCAGCAGTGTCTGGCCACCGGCGATGTACTTGCTGTCCTCGCGGGCGGCGGCCTCGGCGGCGGCGTCGACGGTGGCGGGGTTCTGGTAGTCGAAGGCCTGCATGGGGTTCAGCTCCTGCGCGGCGGGCTCGGTTTCAGCCCCCGCCGCGCTGGGTATAGAGGTCGAAAAAACGCATGAAGGCGCGCCGCGCCTCGGCCGGCACACCGTCGAAGCGGTAGCGCACCGCCAGGCGCGGCATGCAGAGCAGCGCGATGCGCCGCGGCGGCAGTACGGTCCAGCGCAGGTGCATTGTGCCCAGGCCGTCGAGCAGCGTGACGACGGCCTGCCCGGGCGCCGGCAGCGCCAGCGTGTGCGGGCCCACCGCGCCGCGCAGGCAGCGCCGCCATTCGCTGTCGGTGAAACCCTGCTCGCGTTCGAAGGCGATGGGTACCTCGGGCGCCGCGCCCAAGCCCTCAGCCCCCCGCGATGGGCGGCCAGATGGCCAGCACGTCGCCTTCGGCCAGCGTGCGCGTGGCACGCTCTTCCGGCGGCACGTAGACGCCGTTGACCAGCACCAGGTGAACCAGCTTCATCGGCAGCGCAAAGGGCTCGATGACCTGCACGATGTTCGCGCCGGGCGCCACGTCCAGCGTCATCGCATTGCCCTGGCGCTTGTCTAGAGGCAGGTGTTCGCCCAGGTTGGCGTAGAGCTTGAAGGTGATCTGCATGCCCGCCCGGCGCCCGTCAGGCCGGCACCAGCGCGTGCGCGTGCTGTGCCTGCGCACAGGCCAGGTAGGCTTCCATCAGCAGCGTCGGGTCGGCCAGCAGCTTGTCCTTCCAGGCGCCCAGATGCACCTGGCCTTCCACCAGGCCGCGCATCACACCGACGTGGTTCGTCCAGCCGATGGCGTTGCAGCCCACCAGCACGTCGCCGCTGAACTGCAGGCTGAGGTGGCGGCCGGCCTTCTCGTCGGTGAGCTCGACATGCTGCCCGCCGGGCAGGCCGTCCCACAGGCCGAAGCTGGCGCTGATGAGGCCCAGCGTGTCCAGCACGTTGATCTGCGTGACGCCGCGCAGCGCGGTCGGCTTGCCGGCCATGTTCAGCGCCGCCACGCGCGCCTGCTCGGCGGCGTTCGGCTGGATGGCGCTGACGATCGTCTTGCCCGACACCTTGTCGAAGGCCTCGGCGCAGTCGCCCGCCGCGTAGATGCCGGGCACGTTGGTCTGCAGGTGTTCGTCGGTCAGCACACCCACCAGGCAGCGCACGCCGCTGTCCTGCAGGAAGCCGATGTTGGGCTTGACGCCGGTGGCGCTGATGACGAGGTCGGCCTCGATCACCGCGCCGGTGGACAGGCGCACCTTCATCACCGGCGTGGTGTCGCGCTCGATGGCGTCGACACGCGCGCCGGTGTGCACGGCCACACCCTTGTTTTCGCACCAGGCCTTGATCATGCCGCCGGCAATGGGACCCATCATGCGCGGCACCATGCGGTCGCCCATCTCGACCACGCTGAGCTTCACGCCGCGCGCGGCCAGCGACTCCATGATGATGCAGCCGATGAAACCGGCGCCCATCTGCAGCACGCGCGCGCCGGGTTTCGCGAGTGCCGCGATGGCACGCGCGTCGGCCAGTGTCCAGCAGGCATGCACACCCGGCCCTGCGATGCCCGGAATGGGCGGCGTGGCCGGGCTCGATCCGGTGGCGATGAGCAGCCGGTCGAAGCCGTGCACGCCGCCGTCGTCCATCGTGACGGTCTTCGCCGCGGCGTCGACACGCACGGCACGGCTGCGCTTGAGCTGGATGCCCAAAGCGTCGTAATGGTTCGGCGCGTGGCGCAGGTGGGTGCCACCTTCGCCGATGCTGCCGTGCAGCAGGTAGGGGATGGCCATGCGCGAGTAGGGCGCTTCGGGCTCGTCGCCGACGAGGTAGACCTCGTCCTGCGGGGCGTGCTTGCGCAGCGTCTCGGCGGCGATGACGCCGGCCGGGCCGGCGCCGAGGATGATGTGTCGCATTGCGGGGTCCTCAAACGGAAAGGGCGGTCCGAGAACCGCCCTGGTTCATCACTTCGACGAGACTACAGGCTCAGGCGTTCGCGTGTGTCGGCGTTGAGCTGGCCGTCGGCGTCCCAGCCGCGCAGCGCGTAGTACTTGGGCAGCATCTCGGGCAGCTTGTTCACCAGGCCCTTGGCCGGGCCGGTCTTGGCAGGCTCGTTCAACAGGCGCGGCGGCAGCGTGTCGTCCTTGCTCGTGAAACCGGCGCGGTTGTTGAAGTCGCGTTCCATGTTCCAGATGCGCTCGCCGATCTTGCTCAGGTTTTCGAGCGTGAACTCGGGCCCGCAGGCGGCGGCCACCTGCGGCTGCACGTCGGCCAGGCCCCAGGCGAAACTCGTGAAGATGCAGATGCCGGCGGAGTCGAAGGCGGCGGTGGCGTCCTGGAAGGCGATCACGAGTTCGGGCTTGCCGTCGGCCGTCAGCGGGTCGGTCTTCACCGGGATGCCCAGCACTTCGGAGGCCACCGTGTAGCCACGCAGGTGACAGGCGCCGCGGTTGCTGGTGGCGTAGGCCAGGCCCATGCCCTGGATGCCGCGCGAGTCGTACGCCGGGAACTCCTGGCCCTTGACGCTCATGCTCAGTTCGGGGTGGCCGTATTTCGTGCACAGGCGCTTGCTGCCCTGGCCGATCTCCTTGCCGAAGCCTTCGCCCTTGGCGGTGATTTCGGCGAAGTGGGTCAGCGCCTCGGCACTGCCGAACTGCGCGTCGATGCCGAGTTGTTCCTTCGTCAGCACGCCCATGCCGTAGAGCTCCATCACGGCGCCGATGGTGGCGCCGAAGGTGATGGGATCCATGCCGTGCTCGTTGCACATCACGTTGGCGTACTGCAGCGCGTCGAGGTCCTTCACGCCGTTGGCCGCGCCCAAGGCCCAGGCTGCTTCGTATTCCAGGCCGCCCGAGGCGCCCCAGTACTGCGGCTGGTTCTTCACTGTGTAATGGCCCTGGTCGATCTTCTGGATGCGGCCGCAGGCGATGGTGCAGCCGAAGCAGGCCTGGTTCGTGACCAGCGGCTTCTTGCCGTCGGTGGCGCGCGGCGTGGCCATCGCTTCGGCCGAGATGTCCTTCGCCCCTTCGAAGGCCACATCGCGGTGGTTGCGCGTGGGCAGCGCGCCCATCTCGTTGATGACGTTCATCAGCACCTGGGTGCCATAGGTGGGCAGGCCCTGGCCGGTGACGGCGTTGTCGTGCAGGATCTTCTTCTTCTCGGCCGTGACGCGCATGAACTCCTTCGGATCATGCAGGTTGCCGACACCCTTGGTGCCGCGCACGGCGATGGCCTTCAGGTTCTTGCTGCCCATCACGGCACCCACGCCGCTGCGCCCCGCGGCGCGGTGCAGGTCGTTGACGACGGCGGCAAAAAGCACCTGGTTCTCGCCCGCGGCGCCGATGCTGGATATGCGCAGCAACGGATCCTGGTGGTCCTTCTTCAGCTGCTCTTCGGTGTGCCAGACGGTGCCGCCCCAGAGGTGGCCGGCGTCGCGCAACTCGGCCACGTCGTCGTTGATGTAGAGGTAGACCGGCTTGGCCGACTTGCCTTCGAAGATCACCATGTCCCAGCCGGCCATCTTCAGTTCGGCGCCCCAGTAGCCGCCGCTGTTGCTGCAGGCGATGGCCCCGGTGAGCGGGCCCTTGGTGACGACGGTGTAGCGGCCCCCGGTGCTGGCCATGGTGCCGGTCAGCGGGCCGGTGGCCCAGATGATCTTGTTGCCGGGGTCGAGCGGGTCGACCTTGGGGTCGAGCTCTTCGCTCAGGTACTTGGACGCCAGGCCGCGCGAGCCGAGGTACTCCCTAGCCCAGGCCATGTTCAGAGGTTCGGATTTGACGGTGCCGGCGCTCAGGTCGACACGAAGGATCTTTCCAGCCCAGGACATCTGCGGCTCCTTAAACGCTTGGCTGGTTGCCCAGCTTGTTCGCCCAGGCCTGCATCTTGTCCAGGCCCGTCCAGTTGGCGTCGATGTAGGTGATGGCGCCGGTGGGGCAGGCGTCGGCGCAGGCGGGTTCACCGCCGCACAGGTCGCACTTCTGCACCTTGCCGGTTTCCTGCACGTAGTTGATGGTGCCGAAGGGGCAGCTGATGGTGCAGACCTTGCAGCCGACGCAGGTGGTGTCGTTCACCACCTTCGCGCCGGTGACGTGGTCGACGGTGATGGCCTCCACCGGGCAGGCGTGCAGGCACCAGGCCTCGTCGCACTGCGTGCAGGTGTAGGGCACCTTCCTGCCGGTGTCGTGGAAGTCGAACACCTTGATGCGCGACTTGGCTGTCGCGAACACGCCGTAGTTTTCGTAGGAACACGCCATCTCGCACTGAAGGCAACCGGTGCACTTCTCGGCGTTGATGTGGAGGCTCTTCTGCATGCGCTGTCTCTCCGCTGGTTTCGAGGGGCAGGCGACGGGCGCAAAGACATGCACGCCGCGACCAGCCACCAGGGCATTGTGGTGAGCAGCTACCTATGCAAACCTAGGCATAACCCTGAGCCTGCGGACAGCGCGTTTCAGGCTGTCACGGCACGGGCGCCTGGCCGTCTTCGGCAGCTCACGTCACGGCGCGGAGATGCCCCCGGTCTTCAACGGACGCGACGCCTGCCGCCAGGCTTGCACCTGCTCATCGCGGCACGGTTCGTGTCGGCTCTGGCCGACAACGCGCTGCTCATCGTGACCATCGCGCTGCCGCAGTCGGCTGGTGGCGGCCAACGGCTGGATCGAGGTGTGCACCATCCTGCTGGGCGCCGTGCTGGGCGCCGGCTCGGCGGCCCGCTCGTCAGCCGTGGACGGCAGGCTGGAGTGGTGTCTTCGCGCAGCGCCACTTTCCCGGCGAGGGCGGGCTGCAGGCGGCCGCGGCGCTGCTGTCGGCGGCCTGTGCGCTGGCAACAGCGGGGCACATCCGGCCCACGGGACTGCCGCCGCTGGACGGGGTGGTGGGCATGTGCCGGGACGGCACGCGGCGGTCCCGGCGCAGGTCGTTCGATCAGCGTGTCGGCGACGACGCCGGCACCACGATCACCGTGGTGCCCGAACCGGTCTTGCCGGTATCGCCCTTCAGGCCTTCGTAGCCCTGGCTGCCGGTGGCGCCGGTGCTGCCAGTACTGCCTGTGGCGCCGGTCTGGCCGGTGCTGCCGTCGTAGCCCTGGCTGCCGGTAGCACCGGTGGTGCCGGTACTGCCGGTTGTGCCTGTGGCGCCGGTGGCGCCTGTCGGGCCCGCAGGGCCGGGCACGGCCGCGGGTGCAGGCATGTTCACGACGGTGGGCTTGTCGCAGGCGGCCAGGGCCAGCGGAATCAGCAGGGCGATCATCAGGGGATGGAGCTTCATGGGGTGTCCTTGTGTGGGGTGCGGGTAAGGCGCGACGATCGACAGACCGTCCGGTCCTTTGCACCTTAGGCGCATCCCGCATCGGCATCGGTGCGCTGGCGTACGCTGTGTGCGTGCCGCGACAGCCGTGATGTCGATGCTCAAGCCCAGGGCAGGGCTGGCGGCCCGTGCGCGCCCGGTACGCGTTGCCTGTCCACCATCGGCGTGGCGTGTTCGCAGCGTGCCGCCGCCGAAGGCCGCCAGCCCCGTGACGACGCAGATGCCCACGGCGTCCATGCCGCGCCGCGCCGCCTCGACCAGGCCGGACACGGCAAACGCCAAGGTGCCCACCACCTCCACCACGAGCCGGGTGCCGCCCAGCGCCTGTGGCGGCAGGGCGGCCAGAACGGGTAGCGCGGAAGCGAGTGCGAGATCGGTGGCGGGCATGGTGGCGGCGGGATTGTCACCCGCGGGGTTGGGCGACGCGCGCGTCATCGTGGCGTCACGCCGGCTTCACCGCCGCGTCATCGAGGCCGACGACGCTGCACGCCCATGACACAGACCCGGGTCGATCTCGTGTGGTTCAACGCCGGCGGCGGCCACCGCGCCGCGGCGCAGGCGCTGGAAGAGGTGATGCTGGCGCAGGGCCGACCGTGGCAAGTGCGCAAGGTGAATCTCACCGAGGTGCTCGACCCGGCAGCGCGTTTCAAGCGTGTCACCGGCATCGAGCCCGAGGACGTCTACAACAAGCACCTGGCCAGCGGCTTCACGCTCGGGCTGGCGCAGGAACTGAAGCTGCTGCAGGCCGCCATCCGCCTGGCCCACCCGCTGCTGGTGCAGCGCCTGGCGCGGCACTGGGCCGCGACGCAGCCCGACCTCGTGGTCTCGCTCATCCCCAACTTCAACCGCGCGCTGCATGACAGCCTGGCACTCGCCCGCCCCGGCGTGCCCTTCGTCACCGTGCTCACCGACATGGCCGACCATCCGCCGAACTTCTGGATCGAACCCGGCGCGGCGCAGCATGTCGTCTGTGGCACCGCGCACGCCGTGCAGCAGGCACTGGCCGCGGGCGTGCCCGCTGCGCGTGTGCACCGCAGCACCGGCATGATCCTGCGGCCCGACTTCCATCTGCCGCCGGCCTTCGATTCGGCCAGCGACCGCGCGCGCCTGGGCCTGGACGACCGGCCGACCGGCCTGGTGCTCTTCGGCGGCACCGGATCGCGCGTGATGAAACGCATCGCCGCGGCACTGCCCACCACACCGCTGATCCTGATATGCGGCCGCAACGAGGCGCTGGCTGAAGAACTGCGTGCCCAGGCCGCGGTTGCGACGGCCGCGACGGCGCCGCGCATCGTGGTCGGCTACACACCCGACGTGGCGCGCTGGATGCGTTGCGCGCACTTCTTCATCGGCAAGCCCGGCCCCGGCAGCCTCAGCGAGGCCGTGCACCTGGGGCTGCCGGTGATCGTCACCCGCAACGCCTGGACCATGCCGCAGGAGCGCTGGAACACCGAGTGGGTGCACAGCCAGGGCCTGGGCATCGTCAAGCGGAGTTTCCGCGAGGTGGGTGCTGCGGTCGACGAACTGCTGGCCGACCTGCCGGCCTACCGCGCGCGTGTGCAGCGCCTGCACAACCGGGCGGTGTTCGAGGTGGCCGATGTTCTGGCACGGGTGCTGGCGCAGACTCTGGCGCGGGACCTGGCGCGGGATCTGGCGCAGGCGGAGCAGGGCGGCGTAGCCCATTTGCTCGCGGCGCCGTGCGGCCATGGCACCACGTCACCGGCCTGACGCACGTCTGTCACGGCGCCGTCGCGACAGCCGCTGAACATGGGCGGCGACATGCGACGTG
Source organism: Rubrivivax sp. (assembly GCA_030653505.1). GTDB lineage: Bacteria > Pseudomonadota > Gammaproteobacteria > Burkholderiales > Burkholderiaceae_C > Rubrivivax. The sequence continues at coordinate 6,419 of JAURZK010000135.1, read as the reverse complement.
ACGCCCTCACCGACACCCTGCCCTCGGCCTTCGATGCCGGCCTGCGTGGCAGCCAGGCGGCAGCAGAAGACGACGTGCCGGCTACACCGCGCCTGCACGTGCGCACGGCCTGGATCAGCGACCTGCACCTGGGCACCCCCGGCTGCCAGGCCGACGCGCTGCTGCACTTCCTGCGTTGTGTCGAGTGCGAGACGCTCTACCTGGTGGGCGACATCATCGACGGCTGGCAGCTCAAGCGGCAGTGGTTCTGGCCGCAGGCGCACAACGACGTCGTGCAGAAGCTGCTGCGCAAGGCGCGCAAGGGCACACGCGTGGTCTTCGTGCCCGGCAACCACGACGAGTTCGCGCGGCGCTACCTCGGCCACACCTTCGGCGGCATCGACGTTGCCGGCGAGTGCGTCCACCTCACGGCCGATGGGCGGCGCCTGTGGGTGATCCACGGCGACCACTTCGACGGCGTCATCCAGTGCGCCAAGTGGCTGGCCTACGTCGGCGACTGGGCCTACGAGCTGACGCTGCGCATCAACCGCCACTTCAACTCGCTGCGCGCGCGGGTGGGGCTGCCCTACTGGAGCCTGTCGAAGTACCTCAAGCTCAAGGTCAAGCGTGCGGTGAGTTATGTCGGCGACTTCGAGTCGGCCGTGGCGCGAGAGGCGCGGCGCCGCGGGCTGCAGGGTGTCGTCTGCGGCCACATCCACCATGCCGAGATGCGGACCATCGACGGCGTGCTGTACTGCAACGACGGCGACTGGGTCGAGAGCCTGACGGCACTGGTGGAGCACGCAGACGGGCGGCTGGAAATCGTCGACTGGGCGGCGCGCATGGGCCTGTTCGAGCACGCCGCGGCGGCGATCGTCACGGCGGTGCCTGAAGCGTTGCGCCCGGCGGCCATCGAGGTCGCTTCCAGCCCGCTGCCGATACCCTCCTGACGCGGCCGGCGGGCACAGGCACGTGGCGGTCTTGCCGCGCTCGGGCCGCTGCGTCATCCCGCCAGCGGACGCGGGAAGCCGCCGCGTCATCAACCAGGGCGATGGCCCGTCGTGCCGCAGCGCCTACCTTGTGGCCGTCGACTCGCAGCGACTCAGGCCCCGAACAGGCCACGGGCTGCAGGCGATGGGCGGTCTGGCCGCAAAGCCTGGGCCGCTCAACTCCCACCCTCGAAAGGAATGGTCATGATGGTCTCCAAACTGACTTCGGTTCTCGGCACGCTGCTCGTCGCGGGCAGCACCACCCTGGCTGTTGCCGCCGAAGGCGACGGCGCTGCGGCCGAGCGGCCGCTGTCGCGCGCCGAGGTGCTGGCCGACCTGCAGATCTGGCGCGAAAGCGGCCTGGAAGCGCTGCAGGAAGGCGAAGAGTCGGCCGTGTACACGCCACGGCACGACGCGGCGCTGGCACGCTACGCGGCGCTGCGTGCGTCGCCGGCCTTCGGCGCGCTGGTGCAGCGCATCGCGCAGCAGCGCGGCGAACGTGTGCTGATGTCGGCCGCGAAGTGAGCTTCGCCGGCCGTGCCGGCGGCGCCCGCGCCGCTGGCACCGCCACCCCCGCGGGCCGGGTGCCTAGGAGTTGGCCCGCACTTCTTCGATCGCTGTCACCCCTGCCAGCACCTTCTCGATGCCGTCCTGGCGCAGCGTGCTCATGCCCTCGCCCTGCGCGTGGCGCTGCAGTTCGTCGGCGCGCTGGCCGGTCTGGATCAGGTGGCGCAGCCCGCGGCTGACCATCATCAGCTCGTGGATCGCGGCGCGGCCACGGTAGCCGGTCTGGCTGCAGTGTTCGCAGCCCGGTGCGTGGTAGTGCGTCAAGCGCCCTTCGGTGCCAAAACGCTTGCGCCAGTCGGCCAGCAGCTCGTCGTGTCCGGGCGCGCCGTCGGCACCGTGCATGGCGTGCAGCCAGTCGTGCAGCAGCTCTTCCTCTTCCTCGGGCGTGGCCTCGCGGGTCACGCGGCATTGCGTGCACAGGCGGCGTACCAGGCGCTGCGCCAGCACGCCCAGCAGCGCGTCGGCGAAGTTGAAGGGGTCCATGCCCATGTCGAGCAGGCGCGTCACGGTCTCCGACGCGCTGTTCGTGTGCAGCGTGCTCAGCATCAGGTGGCCGGTGAGGCTGGCCTCGATGGCCACCTGCGCGGTCTCCTGGTCGCGGATCTCGCCGACCATGATCACGTCGGGGTCGGCACGCAGGAAGGCGCGCAGCGCCTTGGCGAAGGTCCACTCGATGCGCGGGTTCACCTGCACCTGGCGCAGCCCGGGCTGGGTGATCTCCACCGGGTCCTCGGCCGTCCAGATCTTGCGGTCTGGTGTGTTGATGGCGCCCAGCAGCGAGTGCAGCGTCGTCGTCTTGCCCGAGCCGGTGGGGCCGACGCACAGCAGCATGCCGTGCGGGCGCTGCGAGGCGGCTGTCAGGTGCTCGAAGTTGGCCGCCGACAGGCCCAGGTTCTCCAGCGGTATGGCGCGGCTGGACGCCAGCAGGCGCAGCACTGCGTCTTCCAGGTTGTTCTGCGTCGGCACCGTGGCCACGCGCAGTTCCAGGCGCATGCCGGGCACGAACTTGGCGAAGTTGATCTTGCCGTCCTGCGGCTTGCGGCGCTCGCTGATGTCGAGGTCGCACATGATCTTCAGCCGCGCGATCATCGCGCTGCGGTAGTTCGACGGCAGCTCCAGGTAGGGCCGCAACCGGCCGTCCTTGCGGAAGCGGATGCGCACCTTCTCGCGCCCCGGCGGGCATTCGATGTGGATGTCGCTGATGCCCTGCGTGTGCGCCTCGACGATCATCGAGTTGATCAGCCGCACCAGCGTGTTGTCGCTCTGCTCGAGCGCCGCCTCCTCGCCCTCGTCGATGTGGGCGTCGACCTTCTCCATCGAGGCCAGCAGGCGGCTGGCGTCGCCGGCGTCGAAGTCGATGGGGCGGTCGGGGTCGTAGCTGCCGCGCGGCGTGAACTCGGCCACGCCCACCTTCTGGTAGGCGCGCTCGATGGCGCCCAGCAGCACGCCGGTGCGCGCCAGCACCGGCACCACCTTGCACTGCGCGGCGAACTCCAGCTCGTCGATCTGGCCGCGGTTGCTGGGGTCTTCCACCGCCGCCACCAGGCGGCCGGCGCGCATCATCAGCGGCAGCGCCGGCACCCGCGCGGCCACCGCGTAGGGCAGGCGTGTCACGGCCTCGGCGTCGGGCGGGAACTGCAGCACGTCCACCAGCGGGTAGCCCATCTTGCGCGCCAGCGCCGTCTGCAGGTCGACGCGTGAGACCATGCCTTTGCGCACCAGCAGCTCGCCCAGCGGCACGCTGCGGTCGCTGCGCTGCTGCACCAGCGCGTCGTCCAGCTGCGCCGCGGTGATGAAGCCCAGGGCCGTGAGTGCCTGGCCGATACGCACCATGGGCATGCGCGCCTGTTCTTCGATGGCGGCGGCGAGTTCCTCGGGGCTGATGATCTGGCGCACCACCAGCATGTCGCCCAGCTTGCGGTTGCGCAGCGCCTGCTGCTCGGCCAGCGCCTCGCGGATCTGGTCGGGCGTGGCCGAGTGCTGCTCCACCAGCGCTTGCCCGATGCGGATGCCGATCTCGGCGTGTTCGTAGGCCGCACGTGGCACGAACCACCGCCGCAGGTGGCCGCTCTCGTCCAAGGGCTCGAAGAGGAACAGGCCCCAAGGCTCCTCGCGTGCGCCGACGGTGATGCCCTGCCAGGCGGGGCCGTTCTTCAGCAGCACGGTGAAGGGCAGTTGTGGCAGGTCGGCGGCGTCGGCCAGCAGGTCGGCGGGCGCCAGCGGCTCGGTCAGGCGCAGGCGGCGGAACTGATCCAGCCGCAGCGGCAGCGGCCTGCGTTGCGTCGGCAGGCGCACCTGCAACAGGCCCAGTTCGGGGTCGAAGAGGCTGAGCTGGCCCTCGATGAGGTGGCCGTTCAGGCCCTCGACGGTGCAGCCCGGTACGCTGGCCGCCGCCACCGGGGCGGGGTAGACGGCGAGGTCGGGTGTCGGCCAGGCGTAACCCGGCAGGTCGAAGTGCAAAGTCTCGATCGGCAGCATTCTGGACATGGCAGTTCCTCGGCGCGACCCCGGCGGCCGCGCGGCGTTGCACTCACGGACACGTCGGCCTCGGCCGGCGGTGCGGCAGGGATCCAGGCGTCGACGGTCATCGCGCTGGCCCTGGCGGGCAGAAGGCGCCGATGCGTCGATGTTATGGAGCGGGCCGGCGGCTGAAGCGCCGAAATGGGCAGGCAAGACCGCCCAGACGGAAACCGTGGCGGCTAGCGCTGCATCTGCTGCGGCAGCCAGGTGACGATCTGCGGGAAGACGTAGATGAGCGCCACCGCAGCCACCATCAGCACGAAGAAAGGCAGCGTGACGCGCGCGATCCAGCCGATCTCGCGCCGGGTCATGGCCTGCATCACGAAGAGGTTGAAGCCCACCGGCGGCGTGATCTGCGCCATCTCGACCACCAGCACGACGAAGATGCCGAACCACAGCGCGTCGATGCCGGCGGCCTGCACCGTGGGCAGCACCACGCCCATGGTCAGCACCACCATGCTGATGCCGTCGAGGAAACAACCCAGCAGCAGGTAGAACAGCATCAGCGCCGCCAGCAGCTGCCATTGCGACAGGCCCAGCGTGGCGATCCATTCCGCCAGATGGCGCGGCAGGCCGATGTAACCCATGCTCAGCGTCAGGAAGGCCGCGCCGGCGAGGATGAGCGCGATCATGCAATACAGCCGCGTGCCGCCCATCAGCGAGCTGGTGAAGGTCTGCCAGGTCAGCGTGCCCTGCGTGGCCGAGATGATCAGCGCACCCAGCACGCCCAGCGCCGCGGCCTCGGTGGCGGTGGCGATGCCGCTGTAGATGCTGCCCAGCACCGCGGCGATGAGCAGCACCACGGGGATGAGGTGGCGCGATTCGCGCAGCTTGGCCGCCAGCGACATCACCGGGTCTCGCGGTGGCACCAGCGTGGGGTGGGTCAGCGCCCAGACCACGAGGTAACCCGAGAACAGCAGTGCCAGCAGCACCCCGGGCAGCACACCGGCGATGAAGAGCTGGGCGATCGAGACCTCGGCGCTGACGCCGTAGACGATCATGATGATGGAAGGCGGAATCAGCAGCCCCAGCGTGCCCGCGCCGGCCAGGCTGCCGACGCTGATGCCGTCGGGGTAGCCGCGCTGCTTCAGCTCGGGCAGGCTCATCTTGCCGATGGTGGCGCAGGTGGCCGCGCTGCTGCCCGACACCGCGGCGAAGATGGCACAGCCCACCACGTTGACATGCAGCAGCCGCCCTGGCAGCGCCTGCATCCACGGCGCCAGGCCGCGGAACATGTCCTGGCTGAGCCGCGTGCGGAAGAGGATCTCGCCCATCCACACGAATAGCGGTAGCGCGGTCAGCGTCCAGCTGCTGGCGCTGCCCCAGATGGTGACGGCCATGGCGTCGCCGGCGGGGCGGCTGCTGAAGAGCTGCATGCCTATCCAGGCCACACCCGACAGCGTGAGGCCTATCCATACGCCGCTTCCCAGGATGAGGAAGAGCGACGCGATGAGCAGCGCGGTGATGGCGAGGTCGCTCATGGGTGCCCGGACCTTGCGAAGGCCCTCATTCGTTGCGCGCGGCTTCGCCGCTGCCACCCTGCGCGCGCCGGCCGCGCAGTTCCAGCACCAGTTCGTCGACGAAGGCGATGGCCAGAACGGCCGTGCCCGCGGCCATCGCCAGCTGCGGCAGCCACAGCGGCGTGGCGTCGTTGCCGGTGGAGATGTCGTTGAACAGGTGCGACTGCCAGACGAGCCGGCCGCTGTAGAAGGCAAAAAGCAGCGCCAGCGCACTGGCGGCGGCCAGTGCCCAGATCTCGAGCGCACGCCGTGCCGGGCCCCGCAGGTGGTTCAGCAGCAGCGTGACGCGGATGTGTTCGCCCTTCTTCAGCGTGTGCGCCAGCGCCAGAAAGCCCGCGCCGGCCATCAGGTAGCCGGCGTAGGCATCGGTGCCCGGCACGTGGAAGTGCAACTGCCGGCTGACGATGGACAGCAGCACCATGCCCAGCAGGCCGACCATGCACAGCGCTGCGAGTGCGGCCGCGGTGTCGTAGAGGGCCTCGAGCAGGCGGCGCATGTCAGCTGGGCCGGCGCGCTGCGCTAGGGTCATCGCGGGTGGCTGTTGCCGGCCCGTTGCGGCCGTTCGGCGTCCGCCCTCGCGCTCCACGGGCAGTGGCGGCAAAGGGCTGTCCGGGCGGGGCGCGGCGTGCGACTGAGGCGGCCTGCGCTGCGCTCCGGCTGCCCTGCGGTGCTCGGGTCCATGGCCCGGCGCATAACTCGCTTCGTTCGCTGCGCTCACTGCGCTCAGACAGGATGCGCCAAGTCAGTTCACGAAGCTCGCTGCGCTCGCGGGCCATGAACCCTGCGCTCCTCGGCGCCTCACACGCACGCCGCGCCCCGCCCGGGCAGCCCTTCGCAGGCAACG